>JADGDY010000145.1 GCA_016744655.1 Bacteroidales bacterium
AAAGCAGGGAATAGCTGGGAAAAGGCTTAAGGCGGGATGGAATGAAGAGTACTTACTAAAGGTGCTTAATATAAAAGTGTGAGTTTGCCCTGCCAAAAAACCTGCAATGACAGCATATTGACAAAGATGTCGTAAAATTGTCGGTAAATTACCGTTATCAAAACCATTGAACTAGAAATATATTTGACCAAAAATAAAATGAAATAAATGATGGAAAACATTGGTCAGAAGATTATCGAATTAAGAAAGTCAAAGGGATGGACTCAAGAAGAATTAGCCGAAAAAGCAAAGGTGAATCTCAGAACCATTCAGAGAATTGAAAAGGAAGAAAACAAACCAAGTGGTACTACCTTGAAATTAATTTGTGAGGCGCTTGATACTTCCCCAGAAAAGATAGTCAATTATAGTAAAAAAGAAGATGGCAATGTTATTGTCATGATGCATTTATCTGTCATCACCTATTTGTTTATTCCAATTGGGAACATTATCATTCCACTTATATTTTGGATTTCCAAGAAAGATAAAATAATCAAATTAGACGAAAAAGGAATCAGCTTGCTAAACTTTCAAATAGTTTGGACCATCTTGACAACACTTACTTTTTTCTTAGCTATGCTTACATCAAGCTTTGAATTAACAAATCCTGATAAGGCCTATATTTCTTATGTTCTGTTGCTAGCGTTTGTGATACTAAATATTATCAATATCCTTATGGCTATCATTATTGCAACAAGAATAAAAACAAAAAGTAGGTTTACTGCTTATCCTAGTTTTATTAAGCTTATTAGATAAACGATGTTTATTTATCCTCACTTAATTCCAAAAGCATCCACTCATCATTAACAACGCCATCTAGCATATTCTCAACACATAGATTCCAGCTGATAAAGCCTACAAATTTGCCATCCTTATCCACATGATCGGAGGAGGGTGCTAATGGTGCTCCTGTGTCGGCATGATAATTCTCGTGTAAGCTTCCCCATTCCTTTAAATCGGAGAGCATGAGTTTGCCGAGTGTTTCTGCCTGCCAGGCCAGCTCATTTTCGAAACCATAGTGTTTTAAGCCTACAGAGTAAATATAGTTGGCAATTGGCCAAACAGGTCCTTGCCAATTGGAAAATGGTACAATGATATTTTTATTATTATAATCAGGGTCTTGTTTTGATAAGGTTCTAAAACCATACTTAGCTTTCATGTGATTTTTCGAAATCAGATATTTCTCAATCATAGCTCTCCCATTTTTCTGAGAAGGAATTTGGTGCAATAAAGGCACAAAGCATGAATAACTCACACGCTTATAAAAATCTCCAGTTTCTCTATCTATGTTATAAAACATCTTGTCCTCATCACACCATAAATATTCATTAATGGCTTTTTTGAGTTTTGCAGCTTTCTCATTTAGCATTTGTGCATCTTTGCTGCGACCTAGTTTTTTAGCTATTAAAGCTTGTGCTTCTATTTCTCTCAAACTAAAAGTACTGGCATCGCAAGATAGAAAAGAGCGATGGTCTTCCTTCCAGAAATAGTTCATCGCAGGATTATTATCGGCACCACTTTGCATGGCATTGTCCCAATAATAAAGTCCATAAATAGTATCCAATTGAGTTTGATCTCTATAATCTAAAACCTTCATTAAAGCTTCATAATGTTCTTCTACCCATGCAAAATCATCCATTTTTGTTGAGGCTAAAAATACTCCTTGCGATAGGAATGGTTTCATAGAGAATTTTCCAAAGATTGGGCGAGGACCTTTTGTGGTGGCACATCCCGAAACATAACCCTCCTCATCTACGCCTTCTATTAAATTCAAGGCCCAATATTTCATGTATTCTGGTTGATTCTGGCTTATAAAGTGATTACCCATAAAAAAACCATCCCAATCCCACATCTGTTTATAAAAACCTGCTGGAATAAGGTATGGATATTTCAAATAACCTTCAGCAGGCATAATCACCTTTGGGCGAAGCTTGGCATATTCTACTTTAATTTCCTCGTAGACATGTTCCACTTTCTTAAAGTCTATGACTGTTTTTACCCTTTTCTGGCTTACTTCTTCACCTTCTTTTTGTTCGCAACATCCCAGGAGAATAATGGACAATAGAAGGATAGCTGAATAATTGAATATTGATTTCATCTTGTTGTGTTTATTGAGGAGTAATATTACGGAAAATTATGATAATAAATCTCATGAACTAGGAAAGTCCTAATATCAAGTGAACTTCCAAAAAGAATCATCATGTTTAAGTTTATAAATATAATATACCGCTTAAGTGTTTAAGGTATTATTTGTAATTTCGTTTGGTATAAACCATTAGCAGGTATTACCAACAAAAACCATCATTTAAATAATAACATCACAAACAATAAAACATGAAAAAAGTATTCCTTTATCTCTCATTTATAGTATTTTCCATTTCTGTATTTTCTCAATCCTGTCTCCCAGGCGATAATTCTTTTAGTACTCAAGCTGATATAGATAACTTTCTAATCAATCACCCAGATTGCACCACAATAGAGGGTAATCTAATGATTATGGGTGATGATATCACTAATTTAAATGCCCTTCAAAACATTACAACCTTTGAAGCTGGATTTTGGATAGAAGACTGCCCATTGCTTGGAAATTTAAATGGCCTTCAAAATATAAATTATGTCGGTGACTATTTTGAATTAGGAAACTTACCGCTTATAGAAAGCATTGATGAATTAAGTAGTCTTACTTATGTTGGGGGAGCCCTTGATATTGTAAATATGCCTAATTTAAGCAATATAAATGGCCTCGAAAATATTAGTTCTTCACCTACTCACTTATTGTTTTGGTATAATCCTAGTTTAACAGATATTGAAGGGGCACGCAATCTTCAATCAATCACAAGCTTACTTAGCATAAAATACAATGCTCTTTTATCTGATATTAGTCCATTACAAAACATTGATTTAAACGAATTAAGTTCTTTAACAATTAAAGAAAATCCGCACTTATCAAGCTGTAATATCAATAGTATTTGTTTTGCCCTTGAAAATGAAACAATATCTTTTACTATAGAAAACAATAAAGATGGTTGCAATACAGTTGAAGAAATTGAAAATGCATGTAGTCAGTCTATAAATACAGTTATAGAGGAAAGCAAATTTCATTTTTATCCAAACCCAGCTCAAAACGAGATTGTTTTTAGTCAAATTCAAGCTAAAAGAATTAAGGTTTTTAATCAATTGGGACAGCTCTCATTTTCACAAGAAAAAGTTACAAACTCATTAGACGTTTCTACTTTGAAATCAGGTGTCTATTTTATAAGTATAGAGTCTCCGACCTTATATCAAACAGGAAAATTAATTATTCAATAAACAATTCGGCCTTCGGAAAGTATAATCCTGAATGTTTTCTACAATAATTAAAACAAAACCATGAAAAAGCTAATCCCATATCAAAACATAAATACCGCCCTCAAGACATTAGATAATGGAGGGAGATTCTATAATATTCTAACGAAAGCAGAGGATGGCATTATAAGTCAGGCGGAGCTCGGAAAAGTAGGAGGATTGTTTAGCTCCAAGCAGCAGAGTATTCTTTTTCTGGAAATGTCGATTAGTGCTTTGAGTAAAAAGGAGAAAGCACGAGTTTTATCTCAATTAGATGACGGTTTACAGAATCAATATCAGAAATATAAAGCTCAATATTTACTCCCTTCTGAAGCCAAAGAGAAGTCTATCATCTCGTCCAACGCTATCATTACTGGCATTCCTAAACTTATGGATTCTAAAACTGATTTCTTGCAATTATCAGCTTTCGATTTGGCTCAAAGAGATATGCTCAAAGCCATAAATCAAAGTCTGGAAATTTATAAAATTGAATTCATCCAAGCTAATTTAAAAACCAGTCAACTAGGTAGTTTCAGCATCCATTATTATGGAGAATTTAGAATAGAACTATTAACTATAGCCTTTGTGGTTCCAGACAAAGAGAAGATCATTGAGGAAATAAAAGTCAAAACAATTAATTTCTTAGAAAATTTAGAAATCACCAAATTAGAAAACCTTAAAAATTTAATTAATTCTCAAATCTTAAATGAAGAATATTGGAATGTCAAAGGACTAAAGTTATTAAGCCAAAATATTAAAGTGAATTAAATTAAACCCTTGAAATGAAATTCATTAAAACAATTCTTAAAGTTAGCTTCATTCTAGCTATTCTGTCTTTATTAAGCATTTTTATTGCTAACTTCATGATCAACCATTCCGTAGAAGACAAAATATATACTTCTGTGCAAAAAATCCCCAATAATAAGGTTGGCCTTTTATTAGGCACCTCCAAAACCCTCAGCAACGGAAGACTAAACCTCTACTATCAATATAGAATAGATGCAGCAGTAGAATTATATCATGCAAGAAAAGTAGAATATGTTTTGGTTAGCGGCGATAATTCTACCCAATATTATGATGAACCTACCACCATAAAAAACGACTTGATGGCAAGAGGAATTCCTGAGAATAAAATCTTTCTAGATTATGCTGGTTTTAGAACTCTCGATTCAGTCATTCGCAGTAAGGAGATATTTGGCCAAGAAAGCATTACTGTGATTTCCCAGCAATTCCATAATGAAAGAGCCATCTATATTGCCAATAGAAAAGACATAAAAGCCATTGGTTTTAATGCAAAAGATGTACATATAAAATACGGTCTCAAAACCCAAATTAGAGAGAAATTAGCGAGAGTAAAAATGATGCTGGATTTGATTATTGGTAAGCAAGCCAAATTTCTTGGAGAACCCATAGAAATCAAATAATGTCTAGTCGAAAACATCTTATTTCTTAGTGCCCCTTAGCGAAATACTTCGAGTTCCTTTGTGGTACATCTATTCCACTAAACTTCACAAAGAAAACTCAACCGTTCTAAAAGAAGAATATTTATTTTTTGATAGAAATATTCCATTTTGCTAAATATCAACAAGTTAAAAGACCAAGGTGTTTTAACGCGTTTACTCTAGCTCATCACCCATCCTCCCCTTATTCAAATTTCCTATATTTACCATTCTAATTTTCTTGAAATAGAAATTCAAAATCACACCAAATGAAAAATAAACTCAATAGAAGACAAGCCCTTAAAAACTTATTAATGGGAGCTGGTGCGCTGCCTTTAATGGCTACTCCATTAGCGGGCTTGGCAGCCAATGAATTCAATGAGAAAACACTTTCTGTTCGTCCTTTTGGAGATGAGAAAGCAACCGATCCTATTACTGCAATCACCCTTGGAGCCGGGGCTCGTGGAAATGTATATGGTAACTATGGTGTGGAATTTCCCAAAGAGTTAGATATTATTGGTGTGGCAGAACCTATTCCCATTAGAAATGAGCGTTATGCCAAAAAACACAATATCCCTGAAGACAATAGATTTGTTACATGGGAACATGTTTTTGAGAGACCTAAATTTGCAGATGCCATCATTATCACTACTCCCGACGACTTGCATTATGGCCCTTGTATGAAAGCATTAGAAATGGGTTATGATGTTTTACTTGAAAAGCCTATAGCTCCAACCGAAGAAGAATGTCGTGATATTTTAGCTTTGGCTAATAAAACAGGAAGAATTGTTGCCGTTTGTCATGTCTTAAGATATGCTCCATATTTTATCAAGCTAAAAGAAATGATAGACTCAGGAGTCCTAGGAGAGCTCATTAGTATACAGCATTTGGAGCCTATTCAGCATATTCATATGTCGCATAGCTATGTGAGAGGGAATTGGCATAATTCAAAAGAAACGACCCCTATTATCTTAGGAAAGTCTTGTCATGATTTAGACATCCTCCGATGGATGATTGGTCAACCTTGTACTAGTATTTCGGCTTATGGCAATTTAAAATGGTTTAAAGAAGCAAATGCTCCAGAGGGAAGTACAGCTAGGTGCACAGACGGATGTGCATTTGAAAACCAATGTCCTTATTCTGCTCTTAAAATTTATTATCGCGATCGTACCTATATACATGTCTTCGATTTCCCTGAGGAGGATCATGATAAAGGAGAGTTTATTTTGGAACAATTGAGAACTACTAATTACGGACGATGTGTATACAAAATGGATAATGATCAACCTGATCATTATGTTAGCTCTATGGAATTTGAGGAGAACATAACTGCTAATTTTTCCATGGAAGCATTCACTTCTTATCATGGTCGTAGGACTAGGATAATGGGTTCTATGGGTGATATAGTTGGAGATATGGATGAGTTTGTTCATACCGATTTCTTAACCGGAGAAAAGACCAAATGGAATATTCATGTAGAAGATGTGGAAAATTATAAAAATAGCGGTCATGGTGGTGGTGATTGGGCTTTGGCAGCAGATTGGATAAAAGCAGTTAAGCTACAAGACCCTTCTTTGCTTACCTCTACTATTGATGCTTCAGTGGAAAGTCATGTGATGGGATTTATGGCTGAAAAAAGCCGCAAAAACAAAAAGATGATGCCGGTGAAGCTTTAGTATCCTTCTAATAAATGTTTGGAAGCCTCTTATGCAAATCTTCTATATTTTGTAAATTTATCGCTCATAAGTAAATCACTATGGAAAATCAAATCATGATACTCATCATTATGGCAGTTTATATTTCCGGCTTAATGCTTTGGGGTGTTTATCAAGGACGAAAAGTAAAAACTGAAGAAGATTATGCCATTGCTGGCCGCCAATTGCCTGGATGGGTAGCCGCATTAAGTGAAAGAGCTACTGGCGAAAGTTCTTGGGCATTATTGGGTTTACCTGGAGCTGCCTATGCATTTGGTTTAACCGAAATATGGACCGCCATTGGTTGTGTTGCAGGAATCATTACCGCATGGGCATTATTGGCTTGGCGATTAAGCGATGAAGCAGATCGATTAAACGCTCATACCTTCACTTCTTTTATTGCCAAATCACATCCAAATCAAACCAAATGGATCAGGATGGTAGCATCTTCTGCTATTGTTTTTTTCTTCTTCTTGTATGTAGGTGCTCAGTTTCTTGGAGGAGGAAAAACCTTACATACTCTTTTCGATATTGATCCCATCACAGGTATGGTTATTACAGCCATTGTGATTATCCCTTATACTATTTATGGTGGATTTAGATCAGTGGTTTATACAGATGTGATACAAGCCATTGTAATGATTATTGCATTAATTGCAGGACCAATTATGGGATTTGTCTACCTTTCTCAGCATCCTGAAGTATATGCTCCAAGTATTTCTCAAGCACTGGAACAAGCAGGGTCTTCATTCACTTCACTAACCGGAGCTGCTTCTGGTTTTAGTATTGGAGTGGTTATCATTGGGGGATTCTCTTGGTTCTTTGGATATCTGGGAGGACAGCCGCAATTAAGTACTCGTTTTATGGCCATTAGAGATAAAAAACAAGCCAAAATTGCTAGAAATATCGGTATTGGATGGACACTGATAGCCTATGTTGGAGCTTTATGTATAGGTTGGATTGGCTTAGCCATTTTCGGACCAGAAGGAAGTGCTACGGGTTTAGCCGACAGAGAATTTGTAATGCCCATGGTGATTCTAGCCATTTTCCCAGCTCCTATTGCTGCAGTTCTAATAACTGGTGCTATTGCTGCCATGATCTCCACAGCCGATTCTTTACTCATCCTCTCCTCCACCGAACTTACCGAAAACCTCTTAAAACCAGCCTCAAAAAAGATGAGGAGCATTAATTCAAAACAACAATTACTCTTATCAAGAATAATGACTGCGGTACTCGCCATAATAGCTTTATCATTGGCTTATTTTGCAGGTGACCAGACATTTATTTTTAGTTTGGTGAGTTATGTTTGGGCCGGAATTGGCGGCACTTTTTCTGTGGTTGTTCTGTTAACTTTATTTTGGAAGAGATATCATGGCAAAGCAGTACTCGCTACGATCATAACGGGATTAACATTTACTATCATCTGGATCAATACAGGAATGGAAGAGGTGATTTCCTCTAGAATTCTAACCTTTTTTGTGGCTCTTTTTGTGGCCATCATTTCTAGCTATTTACTACCTGATAAAATCAAAAGTCATCATGAATAAATTCTATCAGCAAAATATCATTATTCAATGGGTACTAGCATTCATTATGTTTGCTATGATGATGGCCTTAATGATTGTTTGGGTCCTCTTGATGAAATTAAGCTTTTGGGCTGTATTTAGTTTATTTATTGTGGTTCTGATCAGCCAGTTTCTAGTTTCGCCATTGTATACTTTAATGGGATTATACAAATATTTAAGTCCCATGCTATTGGTAGTGAATGCAAGTGATAAGAAATACGACATTCACAATGGCACCTCTTTTGACTATTTCTTCCTCATGAGAAAAACTAAAATAGGAGCCCAATGGAAAAAAGCCATGCTCATATACTATCTTGATGGCCTCCTCGAAATTATTAGAAGAGTAAATCATAATGAAATATCAGAGGAAATAGAAATTAGGGGTAGCTCCTATTTTTTTAGTGAAAGAACTGCTAAAAATATGGGATTCAAAATTCAAAAAACGGGATCATTTGAAAAATTCAACCTCCTCTTGAATTACTTAGACTTATTGTGGACTTTTTCTGCATCTAAAGGAAAAATCAACTTTCCTAATCTATACAATATCAAGACTGTCAGCATAACTGGCAAACTATTGTCTCAGAACAAACAAAAGCTCCTTAAGTACAAAAACGCAATCAGTTAGACCTATAATAGCAAACTGATATTTTAATAATACCATTTAAATATTCTTGTAAATTTGACCCATGAGAAGAGATGATAAAAAAATAAATAGCAGAGAAGAAATAGATCAAATTATTAAAAGTACTGAGGTATGTAGAATCGCATATGCTGAAAATAACATTCCATATATCACTCCGGTATCTTTTGGATACGATGGAAAACACATCTTTGTGCATACCGCCATAAAAGGTAAAAAAATTGACTTCCTAAAAAAGAACGACTACGTGTGTTTCGAGTTTGAAGCTGAAGTAAAAACAGTTACGGACCCTGAAATCGCTTGCAAGTGGACTGCTGCATTTAAAAGTGTGATTGGATATGGAAACATGAAAGAACTAAAATCGTTTGAAGAAAAAGACTACGCTATCAATCAAATCATGCTACACTACTCAGGTAAAACTTGGGACTTTGCAGAACCAATGCTGGAAAGAGTAAAGCTTTGGAAGATTGAAATCACAGAAATGAGCGGCAAACAATCCGGAGAAGAATAAGTTTCAAATCATTGAATAAATCAATTTCATATATGAAAAGGCATTTCATTTTATTTATCCTTTTATTTGTTGGGTTAAGTCTATTTTCTCAAGAACAAATACAAAATCTTCATCAAAATCATCAAGTATTTGGAGTGAATAAATTAGCACCAAGAGCAAGTTTTTTTCCTTATGAAGAGGCTGGTAGATGTATGCTTGATAAAATGGAACTCTCTGATAGATTTCTAAGTCTCAACGGAGAATGGAAGTTTCATTGGACTAAATCTCCCCAAGATAGAGAAGAAAACTTCTATAAAGTAGAATTAGACGATAGTGAATGGAATGAAATTCCTGTTCCTGCAAATTGGGAAGTCGAAGGTTATGATCATCCTATTTATCTCGACGAACGTTACCCATTTACAACAACATGGCCCGATACGCCAGAAGATTACAATCCAGTTGGAAGCTATAGAAAACACTTTACCATTGAAAAAGAATGGTTGGAGGAGGATGTGATATTGCATTTTGCTGGAGCAAAACCAGCCATGTATCTCTATATAAATGGGGAATATGTGGGTTATTCTCAAGGTTCCAAAACACCAGCCGAATTCTTGATTAACGATCATGTTAAAGAAGGTGATAACCTAATCGCCATGCAAATGTATCGTTGGAGCGATGCCTCCTACTTAGAAAGTCAAGATATGTTACGCATGAGTGGGATAGAGCGAGAAGTTTATATTTATTGTCAACCCAAAGTGAGCATAACAGATTTTTATGTTCAAGCTGATTTAGATTCAAGCTTTCAAAAGGGTGATTTTATATCTGATATTCTAGTAACTAATTCTGCAGGTGTTGCAACAAATAAGACATTAATAGTCATGCTACGTGACCTTACAGCAAATGTTCTTTTTCAGAAAGAGATCAATTTCAGTGTTGAAGATAGTATTTGGCTTCATGCAGAATCTATTATCGATAATGTGTTGCCTTGGTCAGCGGAAGAGCCAAATCTTTATAAATATACTTTGATTTTAAAGAATACAACAAATAGCAAACAACCTGTAATTATAGAAAAAAACATAGGTTTCAGAAACATAAAAATCCAGAGTAATCAGCTTTTAGTGAATGGAAAAGCCATTTATATAAAAGGGGTTGATAGGCATGAAACCGATCCTTTTACAGGTCATGTGGTTTCCAAAGAAAGCATGGAGAAAGACATTCGCTTGATGAAGCAAAACAACATCAACGCCGTGCGAAGCTCCCACTATCCCAACCATCCTTACTGGCTCGATTTATGTGATAAACACGGGCTTTATGTAATAGATGAAGCCAATATCGAAAGCCATCCTCTGGCTATAGATAAGAAAACTCAAATAGGCAATGAAATGTCTTGGTTACCTGCTCATTTAGATAGAGTTCAACGCATGTATTATCGTGATAGGAATCATCCTTCTATTATCATTTGGTCATTGGGTAACGAAGCTGGGGAGGGTTCTGTTTTTGCGGCTTGTTACGATTGGTTAAAATCTGTTGATAAATCAAGACCTGTGCAGTATGAACCAGCAGGAACCGAGCATTATACCGATATTTTCTGCCCTATGTATCCCAGCCCTGAGCGTTTGATTCGTTTTGCGGAGAACGATCCTCAAAAACCCAGCATTATGATAGAGTATTGTCATGCCATGGGTAATTCAGTAGGAAACCTACAAGATTACTGGGATATCATAGAGAAATATCCAGTTTTGCAAGGTGGTTTTATCTGGGATTGGGTAGATCAAAGTTTGGAATACAAGGATGAAAATGGAAATCCTTATCTGGCTTATGGTCACGACTTCCATCCAGACTTACCAACGGATGGTAATTTCCTGAATAATGGATTGGTGGATCCTTATCGCAATCCTCATCCTCACTTAAGAGAAGTGAAAAAGGTATACCAGCCTGCTAAATTTGAATTGAAAGGCAACAAATTGACTATTACCAATAAGAATTTCTTTGCTGCTTTTAAGGATTTAGAATTACATTTGACTTGTAAAAACTTTGGTAAAATCATTAAAGAAAAAATCATTCAGTTACCGAGTATTCCTGCTTCCACAAGTTCTGAAATAGAGCTAGAATTAATACCTTCCTTTATTCCATCAGATATTTATTTACTTGTAGAACTTAAGACAAAAGAAAAACAAGGCCTTTTAGCAAAAGGTCATGAAATAGCATTTGAACAATTTCATATTCACAAAGGTTCTCTATATAATCCCCATCCCGATTTGCCAACATACAGTCAAAGTTTAAAATTGGAAACAGAAGAAAGCCAATATGTTGTTTCAAACTCCCATTCTAAATGGATAATCGACAAAAAAAATGGTAATATCCTTAAATGGACAAAAGAAGGGAATGTCATTACGGAAGAACCTATTCGTCCTCATTTTTGGAGAGCACCAACTGATAATGATTTGGGAAATGGAATGCAAAATTGGGCAAAGATGTGGAAAGATGCCACTGAAAATGCTCAAGCATATTGGAAACAAAGACCTTTAGATACTACCAATGGAGTATTATATCAAATCACTTATCAATTACCAGATCAAATTGCAAAAGTTCAAGTTCATTATTATTTGAGAAACAATGGTGAATTAAAAGTAGATTATCATTTCATTCCATTAAAAGATAGCCTTCCAGATATCCCAAGATTGGGCATGTATATGATTGTTCCAAACGATTTTGAGGAGGTTTCATGGTATGGAAGAGGTCCAGACGAAAGCTATGCAGACCGAAAATCAGGATCGAAAATGGGTATTTATAGCGGACGAGTAGAGGAGCAATTCCATCGTTATCCAAGACCACAAGAAACCGGAAATAAAACCGATGTCAAGTGGATGTCTCTAGAGTCGGACAAGTTGAAGTTAACTATTCGAGGTGACCAAGTAATGAATTGCAGTACCTGGCCTTTCCGTCAAAGCGAATTGGAATTTGTGGCAGGTAAAGGAGGTGGTGAATCGGCTTCAGGCTTGGTACCGGTAACTTC
>JADGDY010000146.1 GCA_016744655.1 Bacteroidales bacterium
AAATACCCAACCAATACAACAAATGCAAAGGTAAATCTAAACCATACTAAGTTAGTGACGTTGAACGAGTCGGTTGCAACTTTTAGTGCTATGGCTAAGAATCCCCAAAAAAAAGCGGTGACGGAGGCGTACAGAATCCCCTTTAGATGATTTGGCATTTTTTTTGTTTTAACTATGTAATTAAATGGAGTAGTCTCTAAATAAAGTCATACCCACTAATTGATCATAAGTAGTTCCCGGAGCTCTATAGTATACAAAAACATAATAATAGTTCTGAGTTTGATAATGACTTCCTTCAAAAAACGAAACATCAGCTGTTTTAGCATCAGTTGGTAAAAAAGCATAAACATAACTATAGTATCCTTGTTTTAAGAATAATGTAGTCTCGTAGGCTTTCTTTTCATAGTTATAAGTCATTTTATTATAAGGAGTAATATTCCAATTGCTTAGTTCTCCTAGAACATAAACTTCACCGTCTAATAAAGGAACATCATAGCCTAAAGAGAAATGAATGTCACTATATTCTGCTTCAACTCTAGAATTGGCCCAGTCTTTAGTTTCAATAAAATAAACCCCATGAAAATCTGGATCATCTATATATTCTTGCCCCCTTCTAACTTGAGAAGGAAGAAGGTAAACTTCATCGATAGCTCCACTTACATCAATTCTATCTAAATACTCAGAATTGTATCTCTGGCTACTAAAATCAAAATATCTATATGTATTTAATCCAGGAAACACGTTTTCTTTATCTAAATCAAAATCCATCACGCCATTACTAATGCTCAAAGGTTGTAAATCTTTTTTCATATTGTCCCATCTTTGGTTCTGGCGAACAAAAACTCTGAGTTCTTTTGCAGGAAACTGTGAGCCTAAATGGGTAATGTTAACTTGGAAATCAACTTCCTGATGTGTTTTTCTAATGCTTGGGTCACTAGTCCTGTTTACTTTGCCACCTATGGTTGCTTTAGGGTCAATCACCATCAAGCGTTTAATAAATAATGGCTTATCATCTTGATCTTCTGGGTATACCTTTAATATGTAATTCCCCGATTTTGTAATTTTCATATCTCTTTCAGGAAGATCAATTTGATAATGTATATAAGGTTGTTTTGTATTAATAGAGAACTCATAATCGTTAATATATGCCTCAGTATAGCCTTCTAAATATTCATTTTGCATCAAATCGGAAGCAATCCAATCGGCATCACAATGAATTAAGGTGTATTCCAACGATTCATATTCTGTCCCAAACATATCAAAGCTCAAATGTAAAGTACTGCTGTTATCATTTAAAGCCATGATAGGATCACCACGGGGATCTCCAGGAGGCGTTAATTGAACAGTTTCAATGTTTTCAGAAAAGTACAGGTCCCAATAAGGTTTTTGAGCAAATAAAGCCATGTTTATTAATGAGTTGGCTAATAAAAAAAGAAAAACACTTTTAAGTTTCATAATTAGAGGATTTGTAATTTGATTTTCGATTTTATCAATTAAATGATGATGCTAAAGTAATAACAAATTTAAATTGAAAAACAGCTTTTAAAAAAAATGAAAATTTTGCTGTTTTATAACATATGGTCTGATTTTGTAACGATTTTTTAAAGCAATTATTAAGCCGAATTTTAATAAGTTTTAAGCTGATAGGAGAAAACATGATTTATATCAGTTTATTCTATGATGCTTTTGTTGGTCTCATTTTTCTGTTATTGAAAAAACAGCGTATCATTGTAATTATTGCAAAATAGCATGATATATTGAGGTAATAACATACGTAAATACTTAAATATGTTTTTAAGTTACATGAATTCAGAGGATTATAATGTGCTATTTTTTTAGTGCATTTTCAGGATAAATGAGTATTTTAGTGCTATAAATGAAGTAGATATATAGTCTACTTGCGCAATAATTTAGATTAGCAACAAATTGAAAATATATCTCGTAAAAATAAATTGATTGTTTATTTTTGCAGATTAATAAAAATACTGTTTAGAAATTAACAATTTCAGTCAATCATATATTTATGTCAACAATTACAACAATTAAAAAGGGGCTTGATATTAAACTGGTTGGTGATGCTGAAAAAACTATAACCGAAGTTCTAGCAAAACGAATTGCGCTTAAACCTACTGATTTTACAGGAGTTTTTCCTAAACTTTTAGTAAAAGAAGGAGATAAGGTTAAAGCAGGTACACCGATATTTTTCGATAAATATCGGGATAATATAGTTTTTACTTCACCTTTAAGCGGAGAAGTAACTGAAATCAAAAGAGGAGCGAAGAGAAAATTGCTTGAGATCATTATCAAGGCAGATTCTAAAAGCGAATCATTAGATTTTGGTGTAGCAGATCCTACCAAATTAAACAAAGAGTCAGTTACCGAAAAATTATTAAAAAGTGGTTTGTGGTCAATGATTAAACAAAGACCATACACTGTAATTGCCAATCCAGAGGCTAAGCCTAAGGCTATTTTTGTTTCTGGTTTCGACAATGCACCACTAGGACCTGATTACGATTTTATCCTTCATGGAAAAGGGGAGGCTTTTCAGGCTGGTTTAGATGCATTAACTAAACTTACCGAAGGCAAAGTAAATGTGAACATCCACTCAGATCAGACTAAAACTAAAGTGCTCTTGAACAGCAAAAATGTTCAAGTAAACGAGTTTAAGGGAAAGTATCCTTCTGGGATGGTTGGACCACAAATTGCTGCACTCAATCCTATAAATAAGGGAGAAGTAGTTTGGGTAGTGAATCCTCAAGATGTGATAAACATTGGTCAATTATTCTTAACAGGAAAAGTTTGTAGTGAGAAAATCATTGCCATTACTGGTTCTGAAGTTTTAAAACCTCGTTATATCAAAACATCTGCAGGTGTTTGCTTGAATGATATTCTTCAAGACAATGTATCGGACGTAGAGAAACGTTTCATTAGTGGGAATCCTCTTACAGGTTCTCAGGTGGAAGCTACAGGTTTCTTAGGCGCCTATGATCATCAAATCACCGTACTTCCAGAAGGTACTGACCAAAGGTTTTTAGGTTGGATAATGCCAAACCTTGATCAGTATAGTTATTACAAGTCTATGTTCTCTTGGTTAACTCCAAATAAGAAATATAAACTTGATACCAATATGAAAGGTGGAGAGCGTGCTTTTGTGGTTACTGGAAAATTCGAAGAAGTATTTCCTTTCGATATTTATCCAATGCAACTAATAAAAGCAGTGATGGCCGAAGATATTGACATGATGGAGCAATTGGGTATTTATGAAGTGGAAGCTGAAGATTTCGCATTGATCGAATTCATCAGTACTTCTAAAATCGAAATCCAATCTGTGATGCACAACGGTCTAGAGTTTTTAAGAAAAGAAATGAGTTAATCAAAAAATCAAAAATAAATGAAGGCTTTACAAAAATTTATGGATAAAGTCCGCCCGAATTTTCAAAAGGGAGGAAAGTATCAGTATCTGCATTCAACTTTTGATGCTTTTGATACCTTTCTTTTTGTACCCGGACATGTGACTAAAAAAGGTAGTCACATCCGCGATGGTGTGGATTTAAAGAGAACTATGTTTTTGGTGGTAATCGCAGCAATGCCAGCTTTATTGTTTGGTATGTGGAATGTGGGTTATCAACATTTTTTAAATATTAATGAGACTGCTACATTTATGGAAACCTTTTTCTATGGTTTCTTAAAAGTATTACCATTGGTGATAGTTTCTTATGTAGTAGGTTTGGGTGTGGAGTTTATCTTCGCTCAATCAAGAGGACACGAAGTGAATGAAGGTTATCTGGTTTCCGGCTTCCTAATTCCACTTATTATTCCTGTTTCTACTCCTTTATGGATGGTTGGTTTAGCAACTATTTTTGCTGTTATCATTGGTAAAGAAGTATTTGGTGGAACAGGGATGAACATCGTAAACCCTGCTCTTCTTGCTCGTGCATTCCTCTTCTTTGCATACCCTTCTCAATTAAGTGGTGACAAAGTCTGGATTGCTGAACAAGTTGATGGTACTACTGGTGCTACTCCTCTTGGGAATCTTCTAACAGCAACAGATAAATTACCTCCATTACCATCTGTGATGGAATCTTTTATCGGAACTATTCCGGGTTCAGTTGGTGAAACTAGTACACTTGCTATCTTATTAGGGGCTGGTATATTATTATTCACTGGGATTGCAAGTTGGAGAGTAATGTTAAGTGTATTTGCTGGCGGTTATTTAATGGGATTAGTTTTCAATTTAATTGGAGCTAATGCTTATATGACTCTTCCTGCTCACATGCATTTATTGATTGGTGGATTTGCTTTTGGTGCTGTATTTATGGCAACTGATCCAGTTTCTGCTTCTCAAACCAACAGAGGTAAATATATCTATGGTTTCCTTATTGGATTAATGGCGGTTTTAATTCGCGTTGTGAATCCTGCTTACCCAGAAGGAATGATGTTGGCAATTCTTTTAATGAATGTTTTTGCTCCTTTAATTGACCATTATGTGGTAGCTGGAAACATCAAGAGAAGATTGAACAGAATGAAAAAAATAGCTGCGTAATAATCATTAAAATTAATTAGAAATGAATAGTAATAGTAACTCATACATTTTTATTTATTCTGTAGTAATGGTTGTGGTTGTTGCGGCAATTTTATCTACTACTGCTACGCTCTTGAAGCCTATGCAGCAACAGAATATTAAAAATGAGAAGATGTCTTCGATATTAGCTTCTGTTAATATTGAATCGACTCCAGAAAATGCAGAAGAACTGTATAATAAATACGTCACACAAGAATTAGTAGTTGATACTAAAGGTGAAATTGTGAATACGTTTGTTCCTGCAAAAGTAGAAGGAAAAGATGATCCTTCAAGAGGATTTAAAGTAAACATTAAGGCTGAGCAATTTAAACAAAGCCAAGGCGAAGAATTTGTATCGCCTCTTTATGTTTTAAAAAATCAAGGCAAAACCTATTATGTGATTCCTATGTTAGGAAAAGGACTTTGGGGCCCAGTTTGGGGTAATATTGCTCTTGAAGATGACTTTAACACAGTCGTGGGTGTGATTTTCGATCATAAAGGTGAAACTCCTGGTTTAGGTGCTGAAATCAGTACTTCAATTTTCGAATCACAGTTTGTTGGTAAATCTATTTTTGATAAAGGTGGCGAATTTAAGTCAATCACTATTCAAAAAGGAGGAGCACAAACACTTCCTGCAAATATGCAAGATCATGCAGTAGATGCTATCTCAGGTGGTACTATCACTTGTGTTGGTGTTGATGACATGATGAACGACTGTTTGAAAAATTATGTTCCATATATTAAAAATCAGAAATAATGAGCGAACAAACACAAGAAAGAGAATCATTGTTTTCTGCTAAAAACAGAAAGCTGATTTCAAATGCAATAGGCAAAGACAATCCTATTACAGTACAGGTGTTGGGAATTTGTTCAGCATTAGCAGTAACAGCAAAGTTGGAACCAGCTATTGTAATGTCAATTTCTGTATTATTTGTATTAGGAATAGGTAATGTGGTTATCTCTTTATTGAGAAATACCATTCCTCAAAGAATTCGTATTATCGTTCAATTAGTGGTAATTGCAGCTTTAGTAATTTTAGTTGACCAGGTATTAAAAGCATTTGCTTATGAAGTAAGCAAGCAGCTTTCAGTATTTGTTGGTTTAATTATTACCAACTGTATTATCATGGGACGTTTCGAAGCATTCTCCATGGCGAATAAACCTTGGCCTTCTTTCTTAGATGGCGTTGGTAATTCGATAGGTTATGGTTTAATCCTAGTAATTATTGCTTTCTTTAGAGAGCTATTTGGTTCTGGTACCATCTTAGGATGGAACGTATTTGAAACCATAGGATTATACGATATAGGTTATGTTAATAATGGATTAATGATTCTCCCTCCAATGGCTTTAATTGCAACTGGAATTATTATTTGGGTACAAAGAAGCAGAAATCCTGAATTAATCAAAGACTAATTGTTAAACCTCTAAAGAAAAAGAAATGCAAGAATTATTAAACATATTTGTAAAATCCATATTTATAGATAATATGGTATTTGCCTATTTCTTAGGCATGTGTTCTTATATTGCGGTTTCTAAAACAGTGAAGACTTCTGTTGGACTGGGTTTAGCAGTTATCTTCGTGTTAGGAATTACCGTACCTATTGGATATTTAATGAACGAATTCCTTTTAAAACCAGGCGCATTAGTTTGGTTAGATAGCGAATTTATTGATGTAGATTTGAGTTTCCTTAGTTTTATCATGTTCATTGCAGTTATTGCATCCATGGTTCAATTGGTAGAAATGATAGTTGAGAAATTTTCTCCTGCATTATATGCTTCATTGGGTATCTTCTTACCATTAATTGCTGTAAACTGTGCTATCCTTGGTGGTTCATTGTTTATGCAAGAAAGAGAATATCAATCATTGGCTCAGGCAACATCATTTGCATTGGGTTCTGGTCTTGGTTGGTTCCTCGCTATTGTTGGTATTGCAGCCATTCGAGAAAAAATTAAGTATTCTAATGTTCCCGGACCATTAAAGGGAATTGGTATTACTTTTATTATCACTGGACTAATGGGAATTGCTTTCATGAGCTTCCTTGGTATTAAATTATAAACCAAAAAACTAGAAGCTATGATATTAACTATAGGATTAGGTACAGTAGTAATCAGCAGTATAGCGGTGTTTTTAACCATTATTCTATTACTGGTGATGTTGCTACTTTTTGCCAAGAAAAAATTGACTCCTCAGGGAGATGTAAAAATAACTATTAACGGAGAAAAAGAAGTGATTACTTCTCCTGGATCCACTTTATTAACTACAATGTCTGCCGAAAAGATATTCCTTCCTTCTGCCTGTGGTGGAGGTGGAACTTGCGGTATGTGTGAATGTAAAGTAGAATCTGGAGGAGGTACTATTCTTCCAACTGAAGCTCCATTCTTTTCTCGTAAAGAGCAAATTGCTAATTATCGCTTGGCTTGCCAGGTGAAAGTTAGAGAAGATATGGAAGTGGAAATTCCTGCTGAAGTATTCGGTATTAAGAAATGGGAATGTACTGTAGTTTCTAACGACAGTGTGGCTACATTTATTAAGGAATTTGTGGTTCAGTTGCCAGAAGGTGAAATTATGGACTTCCGTTCAGGTGGATATATTCAGATTGATGTTCCAAAGATTACCGTTGACTTCAAGGGTATGGATATTGGTGAAGAATATAGAGAAGATTGGGATAAATTTAAGATGTGGGATCTTCAAATGAAGAATCCAGAGCCTATTTATCGTGCTTACTCTATGGCTAACCACCCAGCTGAAGGAAACATCGTAATGTTGAATATTCGTATTGCAACTCCTCCATTCGATAGAAAAACTAATGGTTTCATGAATGTGAATCCAGGTATATGTTCTTCATTCATTTTCTCTCGTAAGCCAGGTGATAAGGTAATGGTTTCAGGACCTTATGGTGAATTCTTCATCAAGCCTACTGAGAAAGAGATGATGTTTATTGGTGGTGGTGCTGGTATGGCTCCAATGCGTTCTCATATCTTCGATTTATTCCACACTAAGAAAACTGGTCGTAAAGCTACTTTCTGGTATGGTGGTCGTTCTGCACGCGAATTGTTCTATGTTGACCAATTTGAAGCTATTGAAAAAGACTTTCCAAACTTCAAATTCCATATTGCCCTTTCTGAACCTATGAAAGAAGACAATTGGACTGGTTATACTGGATTTATTCATCAGGTAATTCAAGATGAATATCTAATGAAGCACGAAGAGCCAGAGGAAATTGAATATTATCTTTGTGGTCCTCCAATGATGAATCAAGCGGTATTTAAAATGCTTGATGATATGGGAGTTCCTCCAGAAATGATTGCATTTGATGACTTCGGAGGGTAGTACGAATTGTAATTTTAATCAAGATTAAAATTTTACAATCGTCGATGCTGACAATTTATCGAAAATAAATTCGTCAGTATATCTCCAAATAAAAGATAAAGCCCTGAAATTTTTTCAGGGCTTTTGTGTTTCTATTAAATAGACTTAGAAGGACTTATGAGATTCGAAATATTCGTCAGTATATCTCCAAAATATAAGATTGAAAACCTCAGGACATTTGTTCTAAGTTTTTTTTATGCTAAACATTTTATAAAAAATGAAAAATACCAAATTCATAATTATATTTGTTAGCATAAAACTGATTCAACAAAATAATGCAACAACAATTCTATATCGCTCTTATTGCTTTTAGCCTTTTGGTGATTATTTCTTATGTGTTTTCGCTCATCTCTAAGAAATTCAAGATTCCATCGGTGCTTCTCCTTTTATTACTTGGGATAAGTGCTCGTTTTACTTTCCCTGACTTGGCCGACTCAGTGGAGATTCTTCAGCAGAGCCTTCAGTTTTTTGGAACACTAGGATTAATTTTGATTGTACTAGAAGGAGCTCTGGAACTGGATTTTACCAGAAAGAAACTTCCTCTCATTCGGAATGCATTTTTTTCAGCCCTATCAATTCTGGTGATTACCACAGGATTAATAGCATTGGTGATTAAGCTATTTGTTCCTGAATTGGAAATTCGCTCATGTATCATAAATGCCATTCCTTTCTCTATAATTAGTTCTGCCATTGCCATTCCTAGCGTCGAAAATGTATTTAAGCTAAAGAAAGAATTTGTTGTTTATGAATCTATATTCTCCGATATCCTGGGGATTCTATTATTTAATTTCTTTGTTATGAATCCAGAAGTTTCTGGGAAATCTTTGGGCTTTGTGGCTTTAGATTTGTTTTTGGTCACGGTAATTGCTGTGGGCTTAACCATTCTTATTTTTGAGTTTATCAAGAAAGATATTCTACAGATTCGTTTTATCTTGCTTTTGTCAGTGATTGTTTTGCTTTTCGTCATTGGAAAAATGCTGCATTTCTCCTCATTGGTCATCATTCTTATTTTTGGTGTGATTCTGCACAATGCTCCTCGAATTAAATGGTGGATATTTAAAAAATATGCAGAGGATGCCAAGCTAAAACAACATATCGACCAGTTTAAAATTATCACCATAGAAGGAGCATTTATGATTCGAACCATCTTCTTTTTTGTATTTGGTTATTCATTAAACCTCATGTCATTACTTGATTTCAATGTTATCATTTTAGGCTCATTAATTCTTCTAGTAATTTATGGAAGTCGATATGTTTACTTAAAGATTTTTCACAAAGAGAGTCTTAGCCTAGAGTTTTATGTAGCTCCTAGAGGTCTTATTACGATCCTCTTATTCTATAGCATTCCAGAAAGTGATAGCATTGGTTTATTAAGTGAAGGAGTCTTGTTCTATATTATTCTAGTAAGTGCCTTAATTATGATGCTGGGAGTCATGAAAGGAAGCGAAGAGAAGTTTGTTCAGAAGTCAGATTATCATTAAAACAGTTGTTTGAGAAATACGCACTTTAAGGCCTAGTGTCTTCGTGCACTTGTGGCAATAAAATCAGTATTAAGAATTGAAACAGTATTTCTTATAATCGTTAATAATTTCAAAGAAAGATAAATTTCCTCCCAATTGAATTATCTTTGGATTTATAGGAACTAATTAGCGAAAATTAACGTAATTCGCGGTTTCAATAAATTATAAATTCAGCACCAAGTAGTGGAAAAATAACAAGAAAGATTCTTTGCGACTTGGCGGCTTAGCGAGAGAAAAAATATGAAATTATATAGTATAGAAACCGGAAACCTGAAATTAGACGGAGGAGCCATGTTCGGAGTGGTTCCCAAATCAATGTGGTCGAAGAAATACCCTGTAGACGAAAACAATTTGATTAATCTGGCCATGCGTTGTCTTTTGGTGGTTGATGGCGATAGAAAAGTCCTAATAGATAATGGAATAGGAGACAAGCAAGACGAAAAATTCCTCAAACATTTTTACTTAAACGGAGAAGAAACTTTGGAGTCTTCATTAGCTGAATTAGGATTATCAAAAGATGATATCACAGATATGGTATTAACTCACCTTCATTTTGATCATACTGGAGGAAGCATTGAATGGAATGAGGATAAAACTAAATTGATTCCAGCTTTTAAAAATGCTAAATATTGGGTAAGTAAGGCACAATGGGAATGGGCCACAAAACCAAACAAAAGAGAAAAAGCCAGTTTCCTTGGAGAGAATATTCAACCTATGGAGGAATCAGGGCAATTAAATATCATTGAAAAAGAGGGAGAGTTATTTCCTAATTTTAATGTGAAATTATTCAATGGTCACACAGACGGACAAGTAATCCCACATATTAAATACAATGGTAGAACCGTGGTTTTTATGGCCGATTTATTACCAAGTACAGCTCATATTCCAATTCCATGGGTAATGGCTTACGATACTCGTCCACTACTGACACTCAAAGAAAAAGAAAAATTCTATGAGGAGGCTATTGATAACGATTATGTCTTATTTTTCGAACATGACATCCTCAATGAATGTTGTACTTTGCAACAAACTCCAAAAGGGCCAAGGTTAAACGAGACTTTTAAGTTAAGCGATTTGTAGTAGGTAGATTTATAGAAAAAGACTCGCATGGAAACTTCAGGCTTCTTTGCTTCCTGCTTCGAACTTCAAACTTCATGCTTTACCATGTCCGAGAATCTCTGAATTCTGGGGAAGCACAATCCAGAGCAATCTTTTTACTTATCTTTGTGGAAGCGTGAAAAATATAAAATAATCTACACATGAAAGATATAAAATGGGGTGAACTACCCTTTGGATACTCAAAAACAAATTATAATGTTCGTTGTTATTATCGTGATGGAAAATGGGGTTCTATAGAAACCACATCTTCTGAACACGTTAGTATACACATGGCTGCTACTGCTTTGCACTATGGTCAAGAAGCTTTCGAAGGCTTAAAAGCTTTCAGAGGTAAAGATGGTCAAATTCGTTTATTCCGTTGGGAAGAAAATGCCAAGAGATTGCAAAAATCTGCCGAAGGTATTATGATGGCTGAGGTTCCAACAGAATTATTCATGAAGATGATCATGAGAGTGATTAAATTGAATAAAGAGTTTGTCCCTCCTTATGGAACTGGTGCTTCTTTATATTTACGTCCAGTATTATTTGGTTCTGGTGCTCAGGTAGGTGTTAAGCCAGCTGATGAGTATTTATTTATGGTTTTTGTAACTCCAGTAGGTCCTTACTTCAAAGAAGGATTTAAACCAGTTGACATACAGTTGGTAAGAGACTATGATAGAGCCGCTCCTTTAGGAACAGGTTCTATAAAAGTAGGTGGTAATTACGCTGCTTCTTTACGTCCTGGTACTAGAGCTCACGACGAAGGTTTTGCTTCTGTTTTATTCCTCGATGCAAAAGAAAAGAAATATATTGATGAGGCTGGTCCTGCTAACTTCTTCGGTATTAAAGATGGAAAATACATCACTCCCGATTCAAATACAGTTCTACCTTCAATCACCAATATGAGTCTTCGTCAAATTGCTGAAGACATAGGATTGACTGTTGAAAGAAGATCTGTTCCTGTTGAAGAATTAGGAACTTTTGAGGAGGCTGGTGCTTGTGGAACTGCTGCTATTATTTCGCCAATTGGTAAAATAGTGGATAGAGAGTTGGACAAGACTTACACATTCTCTACAGATGGAGAACCTGGTCCTTGGTCAACAAAATTATACGAAAGATTATTAGCTATCCAATTAGGAGAAGTTGAAGATACACATGGTTGGAATACTATTGTAGAATAGTAGAATTCTACCTTTTAATAAATGCTGTTGCCTTTTGGTGATGGCATTTTTTTTTAACTAAAATTTTCTTTACACCTTTTTGAACAACTATTTGTTTGGTATCTGTGGTATGATAAATAGGACAGTACTCTGTACCTTGGGTAAATATGAGTATTTATTTATAAATAGAGCGGTGCTCTGTACCTTGGAAATTAGAAATTAACTAGTTGACAGTGTCGTTTAACCTGAGTATAGTGGATGTTAATATAATTTGGGGATCATATTAATTTTTATGGAGACAAGCAATAAATAGAATCTGTTTGAATTTATTTACTTATTCTTTTCTTTGCTTGCCCAAAGAAAAGAACCAAAAGAAAGGGCACATTTTTCAAGGTGTTATCATTCTCCCTATGGTCGAATAATACCATTCCATTCCAGGCGGAATCAAGC
>JADGDY010000010.1 GCA_016744655.1 Bacteroidales bacterium
TACGAGTATTTTAGGTCAACAAGTATACGAGCAACCCCTGCGAAAAGCCCAAACTGAGCAAAGCATCATGCTTAAAGATTGGCAAGAAGGTTTGTATTTGGTGCAGGTTATTGCCAATGGTAAGGTGGTTGGTTTGGGGCGCTTTTTGAAGATCAATTAGTTTGGAAAGCTGTTTCTTTTTTAATTCTTAAATCCATGATGAATTGTATTTTTGCACTTTCAAAATAATTATAATAGACAATAATGAGAGTTCTAATTCAAAGAGTTTCAGAAGCATCAGTAAAAATAGATGAGCAAATAAAATCACAGATCGATAAAGGCTTATTGGTTTTATTGGGAATAGAAAATGAGGATGGCCCAGAAGACATCAAATGGTTAGTTGAAAAAATCCTCAAGCTTAGAATATTCGATGATGAAGCTGGAGTGATGAACCTTTCCATAAAGGATATTAAGGGTGAAATATTATTGATCAGCCAATTTACCCTCCATGCCAGTACTAGAAAAGGGGCCAGACCAAGTTATATAAAAGCTGCACGCCCCGAGGTGGCTATTCCGTTATACGAATCTTTCATCAAAACTATGGAAGAAAAAGTAGGTGGCAAGATAGGGACAGGTGAGTTTGGGGCAGACATGAAAGTGAGCCTAACTAACGATGGACCAGTAACAATATGGATGGATTCTAAAAGTAAAGAATAGCTATTTATATGTTAAAACTTGATTAATTACATGGAAATTACTTATTTTCGTCTCGTTATTAAGATTATTAAATCCAAAAATTATATACCTATGAAAAAATTATCATCATTATTTGTTGTTGCTATACTTGTTTTTGCAGGAACATTTACATCTTGCGAAAAAGTTGCAGAAGAAATCCAAAATTCTGTTGAAGTAACCGTTTATACTGACCTTGAAGCTCCATTTACTGCGGTTCCGGATGCTACTAAATCAGCTGATGAAGGAAGTGCTAACTTTAGTTCTACTTCAGTGATCGATATTTCTAATAATGCTGATTTATCTGATTATTTAGAAAATATTAAAAGTATAGAAATTACTAAGATTAAGGTGATGGTAACCAGTACAACTCCATCAGATCTAGTTCTTGAAAGTGGTACATTCTCAATCACAGATAATGTAAGTGGTAGTAGTTTTGCGTTCTCAACTCCAGCTGATATGCCTATCACAGTAGGTTCTCAGTTTGAAGTAGGTAGCGATGCTCCGGGATGGGATACTGTAAATAGTATTATTGCTTCAATGAATGCGTCTACTATTTCTGCAGTTGGAACTATCAATAACGATACTTTCGAAGTTGGATTCGTTTATATGGTTTCTGTTAAAGTGGTTGCGAAACCATAATTCCATTCAAAAAAAGATATGGGCCTGAATCTTTTCGATTCAGGCTTTTTTTTATGCTAGAGAATTAGCTTTGTTATAACAAGGTCGACATAATGGTTCATAGCTTTCAGTTTCTCCTAAAACTACCAAGTCATCGCCTTGAATAGTCCTATGTGAATATTGTGCCAGATTACCGCATTTAATACAAATGGCATGAACTTTAGTTACATATTCAGCGGTAGCCATTAGATGTGGAATTGGACCAAATGGTTTTGCTTGAAAATCCATATCTAGTCCGGCTACTATAACTCGTATACCTTTGTTGGCTAATTGATTACAGACAGATCCAAGTTGATTATCAAAAAACTGAGCCTCATCAATACCCACTACATCAACATCGTGAGCATAAAGCAGAATTTGTTCTGCGCTATCAATAGGAGTACTTTTTATACTGTTTTCATTATGCGATACCACATCCTCCTCATCGTATCGTACATCTATTCCTGGTTTAAAGATTTCTACTTTAAGTTTGGCAATTTTTGCTCTATTGAGTCTTCTAATGAGCTCTTCAGTTTTTCCAGAAAACATGGACCCCACTATTACTTCTACCCAACCTAGCTTATCACCATTATATTTTTTTTGTTCTAGAAACATGATGTATAGTTTTTCAAATATTTGATTATGAGAATAGTAATAGGTTTTTTATCAACAATAAGAATTTAATAATATACTTGCATACAATAAAAAGCGCCAATAAATCATTATATCTTTAAGCTGATTAAATGAAAAATCAAAAACCTAGAAACAGAAAACAAATTTAATCAACTTCAAGATTAATCCAATCCATTCTTTAAAAAAAGGTAGAATATGAAATTCAATTTAATGAAAGAAGAAATAACAGCCATGTTAACCAGTCTTACTGAACAGTTTGCAACAATGGATGATCATCAAGGTAGAATTCCTCATATTGAAATGGATATTTTCATGAGAAATATTCAAAAGCTTTATGAAGATACTGGATATTTAAAAAAGCTGAATGAAAATTCCGAAGTTTCTATAACTATAAAAAAAGACAATGCTGTTGAACAAACAGAATTTCCTAAAGCTGAATCTTCTATGGAAAAGGAGGTGGAAATCGTTGCAAAACCCCAAATAGAGGAGTCCATTGAAGAAGATCTTTCAGTAATTGATGAGGTTGAGAATTTATCTGAAGAGAAGGAAGAAATATATGTTGTCCAAGAGGAACAAGTGGTGCAAGTGGCTCCAATTGAAGAGCAAGTTGAAATAACTGCAGAGAAAGAGATTGTTTTAGATGAAATAGTTGAGCAACCTAATGTGGAGAGTGATTTGTTCAGTCAAGTGAAAGCTAGCCCTGAAATATCTGATCTCAACAAAAAGCTTGCCGATGCCAGAAATACTCATTCAATAGTAGAGAAACTTCAAAACAATAGAATTGAAAACTTGAAGTCGGTTATTGGAATCAATGATAAGTTTTATTTTATCAATGAATTATTTGGCGGCAATACTCAAAAATATGAAGACATTATTTACACTTTAAATAACTTCAAAAAGCTCGACGATGCCATGCAGTATTTTAGTACTTTAAAATATCGTTTTAATTGGGATGAAGAATCTGAGCCTTTTGCAAAATTGGTAAATATGCTGGAACGTAAATTTAATTTAGTAGATGCATAAGTCAGAAAAGATAATAAAAAGCTTCATGATGATTTTGCTCACATGGAGCTTTTTTACTTTACAAGCTCAGGATAGAATAGCTGTTGAACGGCATTTAAAAAAACTCACTTCCAATTCTTTTGCGGGTAGAGGATATGTAAACAATGGAGATGCAAAAGCTGCCAAATATATTGCCAAACAATTTAAAAAGTATCAATTAGAAACTATAAATGGTAGTTATTTTCAGAACTATAGTTTTGGAATCAATACTTTCCCTAATCCCATTTCACTGTCCATTAATCAACAAGAATTAGTCGCTGGAACAGATTTTGTAGTTGGTGCTTCCTCTATATCCACTATTGGAGATTTTGAAGTTAAATACCTGCCACTTTCGGAGGAGGATAAGAAAAGTGATTTAAGTAAGACATTTTTGGTGGGAAATAAGTCCCATAAAGAGTTTTTAAAAGCAAATATTTATCAAGCCAAAGGATTCCTTTATTTAGAAGAAAAGCAACCCATTTGGAGTGTTTATTCTGGTAGAGATACCTCATCATATATTGTTTTAAAAGTAAATGATGAGATATTAAAAGATAGTGTAAGAAGTTTAAGCCTGAACGTGGAAAGCTTATACCAATCAGATTATCAAACACAAAATGTTTGGGGTTTTGTGGAAGGAAAAAAACACAAAGACAGCATCATTATAATTGGAGCCCATTACGATCATCTAGGTATGATGGGCCAAGTTATGTATAGAGGTGCCAATGATAATGCCAGTGGAACTGTTATGGTGATGGACTTGGCCAAATATTTTTCGCAAGCTGAGAATAAACCAGATTACTCCATTGTATTTGCTCTATTTAGTGGAGAGGAAGCCGGACTAATGGGAAGTACATATATGGTTGAGAATTTCCCTTATGATTTGAGGAAGGTGAAGATGATGATTAATCTAGATATGATTGCAACTGGTAGCGCAGGAATAACAGTGGTGAATGGAAAAACAGTAGCTCGAGTTTTTAATAGAATGGAGGAGGTTAATAATGAAAATAGTTATTTGAAAGAAGTAAAAGCGCGTGGAGAAAGCTGTAATAGTGACCACTGTCCATTTTACGAAAAAGGAATTGACGCTGTTTTTATTTATACCAGAGGTCCAGAGGCTACAGCATATCATATACCCGAAGACCATTATCAAAGCTTGCCATTAACCGAATTCGATGATTTGTTTCTCTTGTTGAGAGATATTATAAAAGAATAGAATAATTCGATTAATATATTGAATACATACCGTTAATAACTATTTTTGTCATACAATATACTAGATAACACAATCAGACTATGAAAAACTTAGCCTATTTACTTGTTCTACTATTAATACTTCCATCTTGTATAAAGGATGAAGATGAAGCCCCTGATACTTCCAATTTACCCAAAAGAATTAAAACGGCTATACTTTCTGAATATAATGTGGAAAGTCAGAGGATTGACTATTATTATTCATATGATAAAGTAATAAAAGCTGAACGATATGCTAAAAGCAGTACCACAGGTGAGTGGGAAATGGTAAATGAGTTAAATTACGAATATGATCTTCCAAATGTTACGCTAACGATAAACTATAATCTTTTGGGAACATGGACCACTACTGCAAAGGTTGAGTATGTAATAGAGGAAGGTAAGATTATTGAAATGAATGATTACACCAATTTTTATGATACTTGGAGACATGATGTTTCTACATCATATGTATACACTAATAGCCTTCTTGATTCTTATATTCAGGAGACATTGAGTCAAGATACCGTTTCTTATGCAACAAAATGGGATTATACATATTCAGGTGATAACCCTATTGAAGCCACAAAATACTATCTTGTTAATGGAAATTGGATAATGAATGAATACCTAAGTTGGGGTATTGGACTTGGTGATACAGAGGACTATATGATCTTTGGTTTTGATGCAGATAGTATTGCAAGTTCAGAAATTCGAGTATCAATGACAGGAAATAAAATCACTAAAAAAGAAACCTCATTAGCAGATATAGCTGGTGGGGCAATTGAATTGTTTAAGACTGAAACATTCACATATTTCCAAGACGAATATTTGTTGTATAGTGATGAACAAACCGAATTCCAGTTTCAACACGTAGACTACTATTACGAAAATGCCGAAGGCAATATTTCATGGTTTGATAATCCTCAAGACGAATTAGAAGCTAGTCCACGACCCAAAGCAAATGATATTGTTAAGCAGGTAATAAAACTTGCTGAAAAAGGAAGGCCATAGAGAATGCCGTAAGAAAACTCGTTAAAGAATTGCGAATTTTATTTCTACTCTGTAAATCTTGTAATTTTGTATTTCTAAAACGACGAAAATGGAGTGGAAAATATATACAAAGCAAGGTGATAAAGGTCAGACTTCTTTAATTGGGGGAACTAGAGTGCCAAAATACGACGATAGAGTTGAGGCTTATGGCACCATTGATGAGCTTAAGAGCTATATCGGAATCATCAGAGATCTGAGTGAAGACCAGCAAATCAAAGAATTATTGCTTGTAGTTCAAGAACGACTTTTTACTGCTGAAAGTAGGGTGGCAGTAGATTCTGGGGAGGCCTTAAAGAAAATGCCAGAGCTATTCGAAAAAGACATCAAACTTTTAGAGGATAAAATTGATGAGATGAACGAGTCATTACCAGACCTAAGCTCTTTTATACTTCCAAGTGGTCATATTTTGGCTTCCCATGCTCATGTGGCGCGAACCATTTGTAGACGAGCAGAAAGAATTACCCTAAAAGCATTTCCTGAAGGAAATGTAGATCCTTTAGTTTTAAAATACCTTAATAGAATGTCCGATTTTCTATTTGTATTAGCCAGGAAATTTGCCAATGAATTAGGTAGTGGCGATGTAAAATGGGAACCGAAGGTGTAGATGGTTTAGAGGTTTAAGTGTTTGGAAATTAAGATAATGAGGGGATAGGATGTTTTGAAATTGGGTTGGTTTTAGCCAATAGCCAACAGCTAAATCTATAGATTATTTTCATTTCTGTTGTATGTTTCAATTTAAGATTAAATTTGTGCTGATATTTACGTGCAGCTGATATGAAAAAACACATTCCTAATATAATCACCTCTTTTAATCTCTTGTGTGGGATTCTATCCATCTATTTTAGTTTTCATGGTCAGCTACAATTGGCTGCCATATTTATGGCATTGGGTGCTTTTTTCGATTTTTTCGATGGAATGGCTGCAAGAGCTTTGGGAGTTAAATCGGAGATGGGAAAACAAATGGATAGCTTGGCCGACATGGTCAGCTTTGGATTAGCACCTGGATTTATCGTTTTTCATTTAATGCTCGATAGTCATACATTACCAAATATTACATTTGGAAGTGTATATATAGCGCCTTTCCTTGCTTTTATCATTCCTGTTTTGTCTGCTTTTAGATTAGCCAAATTTAATATAGATACGCGACAAACAGATAGCTTTATAGGCCTACCAACACCAGCTCTTTCTTTATTTGTTGGAGCTTTACCATTTTTAATTACTGGTAATTGGAGCATGCAAGTCCAATGGCTCAATAATTACTATGTTTTGCTTGTGCTCTCCTTTGGCTTGTCCTTACTATTGGTTGCTGAACTTCCTCTTTTTAGTTTGAAATTTAAAAACCTTTCTTGGAAAGACAATGCACTTCGTTTTATCTTTCTTGGAGTGTGTATTGCTTCCTTAGCCCTCCTCCAAATTGGAGCCTTCCCCTTTATTATTATTTTCTATGTTTTACTGTCTTTACTCAGTAAGAAATAGATGTTTAGGTGTTGTTTGGGTAAAAAGGAATCTATGCCTCAGGGTAATACTTAGGCTTATGAATAAAGCTTATAAATAATTCCAATTTTCATTGCTAATTGATTAACAGGGAGGCTTGAATCTTACATTTGCCGCCTTAATAAATCAAATCACATGAAGAAAACTTTGTTTAATGCTATTGCTGTGCTCGTACTTTTGGTCGGCTCAGCCTCAAGTGCTTTTGCACTGGATTTTAAAAGTTCTGGAATTACTGAAGTTCTAGAAGTCCAACAGTATAATAGAGCCATACATATTATGGCTATGCTTCTTATTGGTTTCGGCTTTTTAATGGTTTTTGTAAAAAACTATGGAAAGTCGGCACTTACAGCAACCTTCCTATTGGTGAGTGTTTCTTTACCCATGTATTTGGCTATTAGTAGCCTTAGTTTTTTTGGAGAAAAGAGTGAAATTGAGCATTTTATTTTGGCCGAATTTGGCGCTGCCAGTTTGTTAATTGCTGCAGGTGCTTTGTTAGGTAGGCTCAAGATGTATCAATACATGATTTTAGGTTTGCTATTTATTCCTTTCTACATCCTTAACGAAGTAGTGGTTCTTGATGATCATTTCCATTTTGTTGGTACAATTGCAGATACAGGTGGGTCTATTATTATTCATGCCTTTGGTGCTATCTTTGGTATAGCTGCTGCGGTTTCTTTATCTACTCCACATCAAAGAGAAATTCCAATTGAAGCCGATGCTACTTCTGATAGATATTCTCTATTAGGTTCTATGGTACTTTGGGTATTTTGGCCAAGTTTCTGTGCTGCTTTGGTTCCTGCTGCTGCTATTCCAGCAACTGTGGTTAATGTGTTTATTGCACTTTGTGGTTCCACTGTGGCTACATATATTGCTTCGGTTTCTATTAGAGGAAAAATTAATGCTGCCGATATCGCCAATGCTGCTTTAGCAGGTGGTGTGGCTATTGGAGCAACTTGTGACCATGCCAATCATTTTGAAGCCATGATTATTGGTTTAATTGCTGGTGTTATTTCTACTGTTGGATTTGCTTTATTACAAGAGAAGCAAGAGAAATTCCACAAAATCATTGATACTTGTGGTGTCTCTAACCTTCATGGAATCCCTGGTATATTTGGTGGTTTAGCTGCTATTGTTATTGTTGATGGATTAGATGCAAGCGCTCAGTTAAAAGCTATTGCTATCACTGTTATTATTGCCGTAGTTGCAGGATTGATTTCAGGAAAAATCATCTCTCTATTTGGTAAGCCAACCGAGATTTACAATGATGAAAATGAATTTGAAGACTAAGTCTGTTAAAAAATAATGAGAAGCCCTAAAGTTAACATGTCTTTAGGGCTTTTTTTATTCCTAGTCAACCACTGAACAATTGTCACTCCGAAGCGTAGCGAGAAATCTTTATAATAATTAGGACGCTATTATTCCCAAATTAAGGTTTTATCTTTGCTGCAAATATTGATCAATGAAAGAGCAAATTAAAGTTATAGCATTCGATGCGGATGATACCCTTTGGATAAATGAAACTTATTTTAGAGATGCTGAAGTAGAATTAGCCACAATATTATCTAGTTATGGAAGTGAAAAAGAGGTTATAGACTTTTTGTTTAAAACAGAAATTGGTAATATTCCTCTATTTGGTTATGGAATTAAAGGATTTACTCTTTCAATGATTCAATCAGCTATTGAATTTAGCAATTATAAAATTTCAGCAAAAGAAATTGAAGCCATCATCAATATTAGCAAAGAAATGGTTGTTAAACCCGTAGTTTTACTTGAAGGAGTGGAGGAGGTTTTGAAAAATTTTCAGTCCAAAGGATATAAAATGGTAGTCGCTACAAAAGGAGATTTACTCGACCAGCAAAGAAAGTTGAAGAAGTCAAATTTAGAATCATATTTTCATCATATTGAAGTCATGAGCGATAAACAAGAAGATGATTATTCAAGGTTAATTCAGCATCTTGATATTGAAGCCTCGGAATTCCTCATGATAGGAAATTCCATAAAATCGGATGTTCAGCCTGTTTTAAGTCTTGGTGGGCAAGCTTTTTATGTACCGTTTCATACCACATGGCAACATGAAGTAGTCGATTCTGAAATTGTTCATCCTAATATGAAATCATTTAAAAACATCAGTGAGATTCTGTCAGTACTTTAGGATTAGAGCTTGTTAAGAGTATTCTTATTTTTCTTATATTTGTTTATAACACCAAAGGAATAAACAAATTAACCGAACTAATACTCTTATTAAACTACATGAAACTTGGCCCTTCTAATATAGTGAATGATATTCTGAAATCAGTCTCCCTATTGACTTTGTTTATCATTTTCATGTTTATTACCAGCTTTGTTTATGTTTATTTTTCAGGTCCTCAGAAGGTATTTGAAGGGCAAAAAGTAAAACTAGCCGAAAGAACCATACAGTCTAAAAAGGACTATATCCAATCAATTGTGTTTAGTGTTATTCGCGATATTGAACTAGAAGAACAGGTTTTAAGAAACGAATTACAATTGCATCCAAAAGTAATTTCAGTTAAAGATACACTCTTAACCATATTGCTAAAAGAGAGGTGTTTGAATAGAATACGAAAAACCATATTAGTAGATAATGGCTATATTTGGGTTAACGAGGTCATAAATTATGAGGGTGGTGACGATTACGCCAGACGTTTGGTTCATGCCAATTTACCCGAAACTGAAGGTATGTTATTGTCAACTTCTATGACTGATATCAATGGAAATTTCCCTTATCAAACTGAATTAGATGGAATTATTGAGGATGGTGAGTTGTTTCATAAATATTGGTTTAAGAAAAGAGATAGTGAGGCTATAGTTGAAAAACTGAGTTATGCCAAGCATTACGAGAAGTTGAACTGGATAATTGCAACTGGAGTCTATCTTGATGATGTAGAAGCTATCGTAAATGCTGATCTTAGAGAGAGCGAAAACCTATATCTACGTCAGATAAAAATCACTTTATTTATCATTGGAGGTTTGCTAATTTTGGTGGTTTTTACTCTGGTATTTTTCCGTAAGAAGCTTCGAGGTATAATTAAGTATTTTATTGACGAGGTAAATGTGAGAGAAAAATCCTTAAAAGATTTTAATGATAACTTGGAGGAAATTATAGAGGAGAGAACCCAACAATTAAGGGAAAGTGAGCAAACCTATACTTCAATTTTTAAAAGTAATCAAACGGTAATGTTATTGATTCATCAAGGTACACGAACCGTTGTAGATATAAATCAGGCTGCGGTGGATTTTTATGGTTATAGCTTTGCTGAAATGCTAGGGATGAAAATGGAAAAAATTAATGTTAGCAGCACTAAGATTATTAATGAAGCTATTAATAGTGTCAAAGGCAATAAGGTTAAATATTTTATTTTCAAGCATCAATTGGCGAATTCTGAGATTAGAGATGTGGAGGTTTATTCAGAAAGAATATTGTTAAATGGTGAAGACCATCTTTTCTCTATTGTACACGATATTTCTGAACTTAAAAAAACACAAGCAGAATTAGTAATTGCGAAAAATTCAGCAGAAGAAAGTGATAGGCTTAAATCCTCTTTTTTGGCAAATATGAGCCATGAAATTAGGACCCCAATGAACGGAATAATTGGTTTTACGAATTTGTTAAAGGAGGAAGAGTTAAGCGAAGCAGAACGACAACGATTCATAGAAATCATCGATAAAAGTGGCAAGCATTTATTAAATATAATTAATGATGTGATTGACATTTCAAAAATTGAATCCAATCAAGTAAAAGCAAAGGTGAGTACGTTTAATATCAATGAAAGTATCGATTATATTTATAGTTTCTTTCATTCTGAAGCACTTCATTTAGGTTTAGAGCTAAAATGCCATAAGCCATTACCAAACTCAAGAGCAAATATTTCTTCCGATCAAGATAAGCTTCATGCTGTGCTAACAAACTTGGTAAAAAATGCGATTAAATTTACACCACAAGGTAAAATAGAATTTGGGTACCGTATTGATTATAATGATATTGAGTTTTATGTTAATGATACTGGATTAGGAATAGAAGAAGTTGATCAGTCTGATATATTTATGCGATTTCGTCAGGCAGAAAACCGTTCAAATAAAAATACTGAAGGCTCTGGATTAGGATTGGCTATATGTAAAGCATATGTTGAGCTACTTGGTGGTGTAATATGGGTGGAATCTGAAATAACAATCGGTTCGAAGTTTTATTTTACCATCCCCACAGAAGTTGAATAAAATCCTTCATTTCAATTTAGACCCACATAAATCTTATTTGATTGCTTAACTCAACAATATTTTCTAAGTTTGGGAAATACCAAATGATGAAAAAATGAGCACAGTAAAATACATAAATCTTGATAAGAATAATGTTGCTGGGGAGCACATCTGTTGTGCATTTTCCGATAAAAAATGTACAGATGGCTATTTAGCAAAAAAAGAGTGGTTAAAAAATCAGTTTAAAGAGGGTTATGTGTTTAGAAAGCTGGACGAGAGAGGAAAAATATTTATAGAATATGTTCCTGCAGAGAAGGCATGGGCTCCAATTGATGCGCCAAATTATATGTTGATTAATTGTTTTTGGGTGTCAGGAAAATATAAGGGTGAAGGTCATGGAAAAACGCTTTATAATTATTGTTTAGAGGATGCTAAAGATATGAATGGGGTTGTGGTTGTCACAGGAGCAAAAAAACAACCCTTTATGTCGGAGAAGAAATTCTTCAAGAAGCAAGGCTTTGTCTTGGCTGATACTGCGCTTCCTTATTTCGAACTTTGGTATAAAGCTTTAAAAAAAGATGCTCCTACTCCAAAATTCAAGGAAATTGCCAAGAGTGGTAAAAATGATGAAAAGGATGGTTTGGTAGTTTATTATACTAATGCCTGTCCTTTCAATGAGTATTACGTAAATACTGAATTAAAAAATGTAGCAGCCAAAAGAGGAGTGAAGCTCACTATTAAGAAAATAGATAGTCGAGAGAAAGCTCAGAATCATTTTGTGCCTCACACCATTTACAGTATTTTTTATAATGGTGAATTCATCACTCAGCATATCCTAAACGAAAAGTCATTCGATAAATTTATAAAAGTATAATTTATCGAATTTTATTTACTGTATTATTGTGCCATCAATTTTCTTTTATAAAGTTTTGGGCATTTACTTCTTACTTTCATAATCACTTTTTTTGTAATTTTGGTTGTTGTTCGCACATAAACACAAATATTTCGCAAATGAAAACGGCCATCATATACATAAGTCGTCATGGTACAACTGAAAAGGTATCCAGTAGAATTGCTGCCAAATTCCCAAACGAAGAAGTAGATATTGTAAACCTGAGGAAGCAAAAATTAAATGATTTAACTCCATATAAGAGGGTAATTATTGGAGGGAGTATTCATATGGGTAAGGTTCATAAGAAAACCAGCTTGTTTATAGAGAAGTATCATAAAGAATTGCTTCAGAAAGATTTGGCCTTGTTTTTATGCTGTATGGAGAAAGACAGAGTAGCACAAGAACAGTTTGATTTGGCGTTTCCCGAAGATATTAGAAATAAAGCCATCAGTAAAGGTCTATTAGGTTTTGAATATGTTTTTGAGAAAATGAGTTTCATAGAGAAAGTCATGTTAAAGAAAATTACAGGGAAAGACAAGAGCTTTTCAAAGATAGATGATGCAGCCATTCAGTCTTTTGTGGATGGCATAAAATATCACTAATTATAATTATATAAACAGGTCTAATTATACCTTAATTCCTCTGTTTTTTGTTTCTAAAAACAGTGAAGATTCCCGTATAAATCATTTGTGAATTGAAATCAAATATTAATTCTCTGAAAACGAGCTGTTAATAAATGCTTTTCTTGTCATAAAGCTATTGAAAAAATAATTACTTTTGCAGCCTTTTTCGAATAAGAAAGAGATTAATACAATTAGGCTTTATGATAAATGTTGCAGATTTAAGAATCCAGTTTGGTAAAAGAGTTTTATTTCAAGATGTGAACCTAAGGTTTATGCCTGGAAATTGTTATGGTGTAATTGGCGCAAATGGTGCCGGTAAATCCACATTGTTGAAAGCAATTTCCGGTGAGGTTGACGCTACCAATGGCAATATCAGTATGGGAACTGGTGAAAGACTTTCGGTTTTAAGTCAGGACCACTATGCTTTTGACGATTATTCTGTTTTAGACGCTGTTTTAAAAGGTCACACAGAGCTTTGGGACATCATGAAAGAAAAAGATGCCATTTATTGTAAAGAAGATTTTTCTGATGCCGATGGTATTAAAGCTGCAGAGCTGGAAGAGAAATTTGCAGACATGGACGGTTGGAATGCCGAAAGTGAAGCAGCAAGTTTATTAAGTGCCTTAGGTATTAAAGAAGAGTTTCATCAAACCACAATGGAAGACATGAGTGGTAAGCAAAAAGTGAGAGTATTATTGGCTCAAGCACTTTTTGGGAAGCCTGATAACCTTCTTCTTGATGAGCCTACCAACGACTTGGATTTAGAAACCGTTTCTTGGTTAGAGAATTATTTAGCTAATTATGAAAATACAGTTTTAGTGGTTTCTCACGATAGACACTTCTTAGATGCTATTAGTACACATACTCTCGATATTGATTTTGGAAAAGTTCAATTATTCGCAGGTAACTATAGTTTCTGGTATCAAAGTAGTCAGTTGGCCTTAAAACAATCTCAAATTCAAAATAAGAAAACTGAAGATAAACGTAAAGAACTTCAGGAATTCATTTCTCGTTTTAGCGCCAATGTGAAAAAATCGAAGCAGGCTACTAGCCGTAAGAAAATGTTAGAGAAGTTGAATGTGGATGATATTCAGCCTTCTACCAGAAGATATCCCGGTATTATTTTTACCCCAGAAAGAGAAGCTGGTGATAAGATTTTAGAAGTAAGTGGATTAAGTGCGAGCATCGATGGGAAAGTATTATTCAAAGATGTTGATTTCTATGCCAACAAGGGAGAAAAAATCATTTTCCTTTCTAAAGACCCAAGAGCAATGACAGCTCTTTTCGAAATCATTAATGATAAAAGAAAAGCAGATAGTGGAGGCTATGAATGGGGGCAAACCATTACAAGTGCATATTTGCCTGTCGATAATTCAAGTTTCTTCCGTTCTAATTTAAATTTGTTTGACTGGTTATGCCAGTTTACTAGTGATACCACCGATTTATATATCCGTGGATATTTAGGCAAAATGCTCTTCTCTGGCGATGACTTGCTTAAGAAAGTGGAAGTATTGTCTGGAGGTGAGAAAATGCGTTGTATGATTTCTAAAATGATGTTGATAGATGCCAATGCTTTAGTTCTAGATACACCAACTAACCACCTCGATTTGGAATCTATCCAGTCATTCAATAATAACCTAATTAAATATCCAGGTAATGTTTTCATGTCGTCTCATGACCACGAATTTATTTCTTCAGTTTGTGATAGAGTGATTGAACTGACACCAAACGGTATTATTGATAAGCACACGGATTATGATGATTATATCACTAACGAAAAAATCCAAGCACAAAGAGAAAAAATGTATCAATAGTTTTTTCTGAATCTTTTGATTATCCTTTCTTGTAAGACCTAAATTCCTATTTATTTGATAGTGATAAGTATTTTGTAGTGTCACTACTTTCCTTTATTTTAATCAGTATTTTGTAATAATTAATTGATAATGCCTATCTTAGCGCCGCTTAAAAATCTTTGAGGAAGGTTTTGATTAGGCTTTTCTCTTCAGGATTGATAAAACAACTATACAACTACTATTATACTACAAAATATAAACTATCAATACTATGAATGCTATTAATCAAAAACTAAAAATCACAGAGAAGCTGGGCTATGCCTTGGGTGATGGCGCTGCAAATATTGCATGGCGCGGAGTTTCTACTTTCCTATTTATTTTTTACACCGATGTATTTGGATTAAACCCTGCCGCTGTTGGTTTATTAATGCTAGTCGCACGTTTTAGCGATGGTATTAGTGATGTGCTAATGGGAGTAATAGGAGATAGAACCAAATCGAAATATGGGAAATTCCGTCCTTGGATATTATGGACAGCTATTCCTCTTGGGGTTATTCTTTCCTTACTTTTTACGAGTCCGAATTTAAGTCCCATGGGCAAAATTATTTATGCCTATGCCACTTATATCATATTTACTCTAGTATATACTGCTAACAATATACCTTATGGTGCGCTAATGGCTGTTATGACTGGTGATGATAAAGAAAGAACCAGTCTGGGAGCCTATAGAATGGTGGGTGCTTTTGCCGGAGGAATGTTGGTACAAGGAGCGCTGTTGTTTTTGGTGGCTTTCTTCGGAAATATCAATCCAGAAATTCAGGTAAAACCTATAGACGAGAATCGATATGAGGTTCATGTCTCAACTTCTCAGGATGTTGAAAATGTAAAGATAGCAACTGAGGATGGTATCGCATTGTTTTCTTGGGTAAATGCTGAAGAACGAGAGAGTGATACAAGTGCCACAAATGGTAAAGCTTTTTCTATGGTAGATGGAAAAGATTATGCTTTTATAGTTGAAGGAGAAGAAGGTTTAACAGCCGAAAGCATAAGTATTATTGACCAAAAACAAGGCTATAGTAACTCTATTTACGTGCTGTCGATAGTTTTGATTATTGCCATGTTTATCACCTTCTATTCTACTAAAGAGCGCGTATTACCACCTAAAGCACAGAAAACGAACTTATCTAAAGATTTTAAAGATTTAATAAGCAATAAGCCTTGGCTCATTTTGCTAGGAATAGGATTATTATTTGTTATCTATAATTCCATTAAGCAAGGTATTGTGGTGATTTATTTCTCTCATTTTATTCATAACCAACTTTTGGCGGCTTCCTATATGGTTGCTCTAATGGTGGCTTCTATTGGAGGTGCAATGGTGACTACCTTCCTCAGTAAAAGATGGGGAAAGAGAAACCTATTTATCTATGCATTATTGTTTTCAGGAGCCGTGAATGCCTTATTGGTTTTCTGTGGTCCAGATGATATTTTTAGCATTTTTTCCATTGGGATTTTATCGGAATTTGCAGCAGCAATTTTCCCAACACTATTCTTCGCCATGTTGGGGGATGTGGCCGATTTCTCTGAATTTAGAAATGGTCGTAGAGCCACAGGATTAATCTATTCCGCTGGTTCATTCTCTACTAAGTTTGGAGGGGGCGTTGCAGGAGCCATTATTGGTTTTGTGTTAGCGGCTTATAATTATGATGGACAAGATGCCGTAGCCATTCAAGGAGCTATTCCAGGTATTAAAATGTTGATGAGTTGGGTTCCAGGAGTTATCGCATTTGTAGCAGCAGGTTTTATGTTGATGTATCCACTAACTCAAACTAAGATGGATGAGATTACTACTGAGCTTAATGCCCGTAGGCAAAATGAACTAAGGTAATTGGTGGCTGTCTATAAAGTCCGCTAATTTCGTTACGCTAGCCCTCAAAGTGTTCATCCCGATGTTATCTGTCGGGACTCCTTGATTTTCAGAAATACCAAGCCTCGTTCTCGAGGCTTTCTTATCAGCCACGTGAAAATGTGAAAGTTTGCATTCCGTAATAATTAAGGAAGGCTCAATAATAATATCTGAAAATATTATTGAGCTTTTTTTCTAGTGTAAATCAGTTGGTTGCCAGATTTCCAGGTTTCTCCTTTGTCGAAGGAGTTTTCTATAAGTACATTAAAATGCTCCTCATCTTGCTTGGTAATGGTGACTTTGCCAAAAGCTTGAGGGTCTTGACTTCCTCCATATATCATTTTGGTATTGTCAGCAACAAATGTGGAGTCACTCATCTGACCAATAAACATTTCTGTTTCGCCAGAAAAATCATTATAAACGCAAACGCGGTATTTATTGCTACCTGTATGAAAACTATATTGGCTTGTAATTGGCATCACAAAATTTGCTTTATAAGTGATGTTTTCTTCCAACATATTATTGGCTGAATACTCAATTTTTGAGCTTGTTATATCCATAGGGTACCATCTGTTTGCTCGTCCACTCCAGCCTTGTACTTCTACTTCCCATTCTCCTTCCATAAAACGAAGTGCTTCCATCTCTGGGCCTTTTGCCATTTCGAAGAGCTCCTCATCTAATTCTATATTGAACTGGATATCTTCAATCAATAAAACACGATTTCTTTGGCTAAACATCTTCTCTTCATAATAAGGAATGATTAATCCGTTAATTTCTCTGAAATCTTCAAAATAGCTTTCTGCTGCACTTGGATAAGTAAAATCAACCCAATAAGAGTCGCGGCGATATTCCAAATAGGTGTTGGCATCAAGATACCAAGTTTCAAACTTTCCACTTGGTCGTGTGAGTTTAATGGCAAATACTTCAACGCCTTCTAAATCTTGTTTACCTAATAACTCGGTTGTAATTCCATTTTCTTTATAATTGAGTAATGGTGTCATTAAACTCGATTTCTGCTGGAAAACATTGTCTTCATCTTTGGTTAAAATCCTTGGAAAACTGATTTCATGCCAAGGGTCGATAGTCCAACCATGTTCCCCATTAAAAGCTTCAATAACGGCATGTTTCCCTAAGTGTAATTCGCTATAATATAGTCCTTCATTGGTTTTGATGGCCATCCAATCTTCTTCTACACTAAATGCGGTAAATCGACCTGTGATTTTCATATTTTCTACTTTAGCCCAGTTTTCTGCACCGCCTCTGGCCTCAATATGTTTCGCAATGATATCGTCAAGTTCTTGTGCTTGCATTGTTCCAAAACACAATACCAATAATAAACTCCAAATTATTTTACTTTTCATCTGTTTATAATTTATTTTCATTTGTCAGATGGAACTCTCGATGAATTGTAATCCTTCTACTGTGTGTAGTTTAGAATGCTAAAATTCAAGTTCGTTTCATCATTTTGTTTTTTTTGTGTTTCTATTTTACCTTGTAACAAGCCATATGTGTAAGATTCCTCACATAAACTTTTCCATTTACAAAACTGGGTGCTGTCCACGATTTTCCTTCTAAAGCTTGAACTGAAATTACTTCTTGATAAGCATCAGGTTTGGCTTCCACAATTATGAGCTTGCCCTTATCTGATAATACCATGAGTTTATCATCAACTATCATCAAGCTTCCTTTTCCGAATCCTCTTTTTGTCCATTTAACTTCTCCAGTTTCTGCTGAAATACAACGAAGCGAAGCCACATGAAATCCATAGATGAAACCATCATGATAAAGAGCAGTATTAAAGTCGGTTTTCATACTTGTACCCCTAATAAATTCTGTGGCTTTATGGTCATTGATTTCAACTATAAGGAAGCCAGGATTTCTAATTCCAGATAAGAAGATTTTATTGTTTTCAATTAACAGCGGCATGGCTGTAATGCCACCAAATGGCATGGCAAAAGTCCAAAGGGTGTCGCCTTTTGGGTTGAAGGAATAAAGTGTTTTACCATTGGCAAAAATGATTTGCAGTTGGTTATCAATAGTTGCTAGAAGAGGGGAGTTGAAAGAAGCATTGCCAGTTCCATAATTCCATACTATATCTCCGTTCTCTTTATCAAAGGCAACAAATGCTTTGGCGTCTTTCCCACCAACTTCCAATATGAGGAGGTCTTCGAGAATAATAGGAGAAGTAGAAAAACCCCAGCGAGGTTCAGTACTTCCATATTTTGCTTTTAGGTCAATTTGCCAGTTTATTTTCCCATCTTTTATTTGGTGAGCGCTTAATTTTCCATGTCCGCTTAAAGTGAAAATTTGGTCATTATCAATAGAAGGAGTTGTACGAGAACCATCGCCCCAACCGTCTGGGTCAAAATAAATGCTATCCACTCTTTGTCTCCAAAGCTCTTCTCCAGTTTCAAGGTCATAGGCAGCTAAAAACTCTGAACCAGTAGTGCTATCTATGGTTTCGCTGCACATGGTATACATTTTATCACGAATAATGGTGAGCTCGGCAAATCCAGAACCCAATTCGTGTTTCCAAACTAACTCAGGATTACTTGTCGACCAATCTACTCCTTTAAGGCTTTCCATACTTTTGCCAGACCTTTCTGGTCCTCTAAACTGAGTCCAATTATAATCGGAATCCTCCTGTGCAAAACCCATAAAACTAAAGCCAATACAAAATAGCCATAAAATACTCAAACGCTTGAAGTTTTTATTCATATCACTGATATTTAATGAATTATAAGAATAGGAAGGCGTAATAGTGTCTTCCAAAATAAAGGTGGTTTTACAAGTATATCTAAGAAGCGTGCGTAATTTTGCATAAAAATAGGAAAAATAGACCAGGAATTGACATATAGATGAAATTTCTGTGCAATATTCATTTTATTTAGAAACTTTAGAAATTACAAGTGATTATCAATAGATAACAAAGTAATTAATGTTCATTAATGAACATTAATTACTGGTCTATTCAGGGACAAGTAAGCTTTGGATACAATTTATTTTTCTATCTATTTTTGATATAAATCTTTACTCATCAATAAACCTAAGGTCAGATTTTTTGCTTTTCAATTATAAGAAAAATCACTATTATTGTAAACAATAGGCAATGAACATATAATAGAAGAGAAGATGAAAAGAGTAATTTTAGTAATGACCTTAAGCCTAATAATAGGCAGTTTAATAGCTCAAGAAATCGCACAATGGCGTGGCCCCAATAGAGATGGAAAATATCCAGATACAGGTTTGATGAAACAATGGCCCGAAGAAGGCCCTCAAATGCTATGGCATTATGACGATTTGGGTTTGGGACATGGTTCTGCAGGTGTGACTAGTGATAGAATTTTTACTTCTGGTACCGATGAGGATGGAAATGGTTTTGTGGTGGCTTTAAACCATGATGGAGAAAAGATGTGGCAAACATCCATTGGTGAAGAATGGATGGATAGTTTTGAGGGTACTCGTTCCACTCCATTGGTTTATGGAGATAAATTATACATTATGAGTTCATATGGCTATTTGGCCTGCATGAGAACTGAGGATGGTAAAATAATATGGGATGTGGATTTATTTAAGGATTACGATGGTGTAAATATAAAATGGGGAGTCACAGAAAATCTATTGATTGATGGCGAAAAATTATTCGTTACCCCAGGAGGAGAAAAAAACAATGTTCTCGCGCTAAATAAAGATACAGGCGAATTAATTTGGAGTTCAAAAGGAAATAGTGAAATTTCTGCATATTGTTCTCCAATAGTAGTCGATCGTGGATTAACTCGTTTACTCATCACACAAACAGCCGAGTCTATTCTAGGTTTAGATGCAAAAACTGGTGAAGTTTTCTGGACATTCGATCATCCTAATAAATATTCAGTGCAAGCCAATGCTCCCACCTATCAAGATGGAAAAGTATATATCGTAAGTGGTTATGGAAAAGGAGGAGTACAGCTTCAAATTTCTGAGGATGGTAAATCTGTAACAGAGCTGTGGAGAAATAGGACTTTAGACGATAGGATGGGTGGAGTAGTTTTAGTTGACGGGAGAATTTACGGCTCTGGAGATAAAAAATCATGGCATTGCCTCGACTGGGAAACTGGTGAAGAGCTCTACAAAAGCAGGATGTTTAAAAATGGAAACATCATTTACGTCGATGGCCTCCTCTATTGTTATAGCGAAGCGGGTAAGGTAGGGATTGTAGATCCTAAGAGCAACGATTACAGTCTAATTTCTACTTTCGATGTTCCATTTGGAGAAAAATGGCATTGGGCCCATTTGGTGATTTATGATAAAAAGCTATATGTCCGTCATGATAATTCTTTGATGGTTTATGATATTACTGGGGAGTAAATGGTCCGCGAATTATCACTGATTAGGCTAATTTCACGATTAATGGTACATATTTCAAGTGCCACTTGAAATATGTACCATTATTTTTTTATGATTTGTTCTATTAGTTTGGTTTTTGACAATGATGATTATTCTGTTTTGAACTTTGTGGATACAAGTCTGATCTTGGATTGATGGTGATGCATTCATCTTAGAAAGAAAAATTTAAAGGGCATCATATTTTTCTCCAAAATAAAGCAAATCCTTTACTGAACAATAACTTTTTGCGTTTCTAAAACCACATCATTCTCTCTAATCTCAAAGAAATATAATCCTGCAGGATAGGAACTAATATCCTTTGTTAATTGCTGATTTTGAAACTTAAATTCTTCAATCTGAATTCCCATGCTATTGATAACAGAAACTGATAATTGTCTATTAGTGTTTTGGGAGTGATAATTGATTTGAATATGTTCAGTTGCTGGATTTGGGTAAATATCAAACTTGTTTTGCTGGTTAAATTCATTTGTTCCTGTAGTGATAGACTTGAATCCGTATTCCAAATACTGGGCTCCTCTAAGTTTTAGCCAAGCATATTGTGTTTGATTGTCTACTTTGATCATAAATCCGATATAATAATCATGTAGAAAGTGATAAGAGATGAGGTGGCCATTATCATAAGAAACTCCGCCTATACTAGAATGATATTGTTTGAGTATGGCAGCTTCATTATACCAATTATATTCTGCAGAAATAGCATCTGGTTCAGAAAGCACATCAATCCAGTCGTCATGTTCCACATGGTCGCAGATTAGAACTTGATTGTCGCCAAGAGGATCAAAGATATAGTATTGTGAGAAGCTTCCTCCTGAAGTCCAAGCATAACCTCCATTAACCGAAATGTCATTCTGTCCATCTCTATTTAAATCTATCTCATATTCTTCCCAATCATGATTCGGATTGTCGCCATTTATATATGGAAATGGTGAAAATTCATCATCACATTCAAACCAATGAATGTTCTCTCCTTCTTTCTGACCAGCATAAAAAGAATTAGGCTCTGTTAAATAAAATCTTCTGGAAGGCTCTGAGAATACAGGAGTTCTGCATGAAATACTATCAGGGACTGATAAGATTCTGACTTGATAGGCCACATCGCTAGTGATGAAATCACCTGCAATATCTTTCTGATTTTCATTTAAATTTAAAATCACCATAGAATCTTCATCTATTGGAATTAAAGTATAAAAATCATTTGGAAGTAGCCATGCTTGCTCGGCATCAAAATTTCCTATGTCCTCAAAAGGAATCACAAAAGCTCTGAATTCAGTTAAGTAATCTTCGCTGATATAAGAATCAAAAGATATTTCAATATCTGAGGATTGATTATTACTGCCTTTATCCAGCGCAAGAGGAAGCTTAACAGCTTCTATATAAGCCGAAAGTTTGATGGGTTTAGAAGGTGTGGCAAGCCTATTTAAATCAGAGTTCCCATCTTCGCTAATATTCAAAATGTGAACTCGATAATCCAAAAACTTTTCTAAAACATCCCCATCTTTATCTGTGCTAGTTTCCATAAAGACATCTCTAATCACAAAATTGGTATCAGAAATATCAACAGGAATACTATAGTATTTATCCTCCTCTAATTGATTCATGACATTTATATCAAGGGCAGTATTGTCATCAGCCTTAGCAAGAATAACTCTATATTCTGAAAACAATGTTTCGTCAATGGCTTTGGTAAAAGAGAATTGAATATCTCTGCCATCAAAGTAGTTATTCACATCAATAGCATCTAAAGAAGTACAAGCTAAATCGGCGCCTTCACCGGTAATAATCTCACTGGTAGGAGTTTCATTAAAAGCATAATCAACGGCCCACATGGTATGATCACCGCTCAAATGTAGCCTAAGCCATGCATAATGATATTCATCATCTAGTTTAATTCTCAGACCCAAATAGGCTTCTCTTACATAGCGCCAATGTCCTTGGAATTGGTGGCTGCTTGATAGTCGGGTGTATTGAATATATGTTTGGGAATTTGCAGACCAATTTAGTGCTTCATTTATATTTTCTCCATAAGGAATTGCAGTCGCACTATCATTAGTGATGGCAACCTGAGCATCATTTATGCTTCTTATCCAATAACGATAACTCCATGAAAAGCCATCATCAAGAAATCTATAGTATAATACAAAATCATTAATATCATCATTATTGAGATCAATGGGAAGACTATCTCTACTGATTAGCTCTGCATCGGGTGTATAATCTGTATATGTTATTTGACTATGCCCTGGGGAAAAGAGAGCAAGACTAAAAAACAAAGTTAAAACGACTCTATGTGTTTTTGGAATTGATTTTGAGCTTAAGCAAAAAAACTTACAGAAAAGTGATGTGTTATTTTTCATAATTTTATTTTGGGGTTTTCAAATATATGAAAATAACAGTAGCAGGGTATAATTTATTTGGAATCTGATATTGATGCTTGTTTTATTTTGGATTTTATGGATGTTTCTAGGGTTTAGGATGCATTGAAAAGGAATTTAGGATCAGGTTTTATTTGCAAAATAACTTCAATCTCTTGTGATAAGACTGTAAATAATTGCGCTTTAGTTTCTCGCTAAGAAATGAGGAGTTTATAAGAAGTTCTACCTTTTCTTTGTGGTAGCGCATCTCTTCCATGACTTTAGTAGTTTGCTTAGGATTAACCTCTGCTTGATTCGCTAAAATTTTAAATTGATTTGAAATACTTCCTTGGCTCAATCTTGGACCTAATAATCCGCCTTCTAAGGCAAAATCGCTATCTTCCATATGTATTCTGGTATTTAATAGGTCGTATGCAGGACTTAGTCGAAAATCTCCTAGAGGAGTTTCGTGGATAGAGAAATTCTTATAATGAGCATCTCCATTGGAGAATAAATAGTTGAAGATAATGAGCTTAAAAAGTTTGGGAGCTTCAATTTGATAAATAGGAAGATATTTTTTCAATTGGATAAATAGCTCTAAGTAATTTCCAGAATACTTATAATTCTCACCATGCCTTTGTGGTGTTTTTCCTGCTAAAGAAGCAAAATCATCTTGTGCCCATTTATGCCCATCTTCGGCTATATCAAATCGCTTGGTGATATATGCAGGTTCACCACCTTTGAAAAATATCAACGCATTTTCTGCAGTTTCAATGCCATAAATTTGACGAGCAATTTGCATGGTTAAATGCTCGTTGGCAGGCATAAAAGAAGCATTTTTCCCAAAGGAAGGAATGGTTTTTAATATGTGGCTTCCTTGTTCTTCCGTTTTACTCAATCTTACTCGGTTCTTTTCCAGAACCACTGAGAACTTCTCTTGAACTCCAGAAATGGAAATTCTCTGATGGTTTTCGAGAAAAACAGAATGATTAGAATCCTCAGAATTTGGAGAATTAAAATTCAGAACATGATGAACTTTCTTACCATTAAATACCCTGTTTAGGCATGTTTTACTATAACTTTGAAAGCCTTGCTTTAAAGTTCCAGGACAATGATTGATGTGATTGAAAGTGCTCATATCTTCTTCACTTTTATAGCGCCAATGGTATCGTGTTGGGCAATATTTAAAAGCAGGCCAAAGTCATCATGATTATCAATACCAAATGTTTTGCATAGGATGGTTTTGTTTATTCCTTCCGGAAGCATATGATAAAAAAAGGGAAACAGATAATCGCTTTTAAAGACCTCGTTAGATTTGGGAAAGCTAAAACTGATGTTGGGTTTAGTGCTATTGTTTAACCATAATTCATCATATTGAAAAATAAAACCACCATCATCCAATTGTGTCAATATTCCTGACAGCTCATCTTTATATAGTATTTTGGCTTTTCTCATGGAGCTTTATTTTGTTTTACTTGAAGCTGTAATTCCATTCCCAGAGCATTGGCTATTTTTTGAATAGTCAGCAGAGTGGGGTTTCCTTTTCCACTCTCCAGTTGTTTTAATGTTCTTAATCCTACGCCAGATATTTCCGCAAGAGTTTCTTGAGTAACATGAAGCATTTCTCTTCGCTTTTTTATACTGGTGATGATATCTTTCAAGTGCATTATATGGCTCTATTTATTGCAAATATATGAAATATTACGGAATTGTTAATTGATAGTGCTTTTTGTTGCACTTTATGCTTATCTAGAAGAGGTTTCTGGGAACGAATCTCTGTTTGTAATGATGTTTTTGGATGGTTTATGATATTGCTGGGCAATAAATGGTCCGCGAATTTCGCTGATTGGGCTAATTTTAAATTATAATGGTACATATTTGTTTTATGATTTATTCAGCTGATTTGGTTTTTGACAGTGATGATTATTCTGTTTTGAATTTTATGAATACAAACAAAATTTTGGATTAATCGAATAAGAGAGCTATCTAAAATCAGACTTCATAATTAGTGTCAGCAAGAAAACTGCTGAATTTTGAAGTGCTTAGTCAGAAGATATCAAGTTCGAGGCTTTTGCAGTTTTGAAAATCAGGCGTTTACTTTGGTAAATAACTATTTTCAAAACAAAAGTAACGAAGAAATTGGCGTTTTCTGGCAAGTATTAATTATTTTTTATCTAATACCAAATCCAACTGGTCTATTTGATAACCTTGATAAATATTGTTGATATTTCCATAATATCCTTTAAACCTCAAATGCATATTTTTATTCATTTCTAAATTCATGAAAAATAAGTCTAATGGTTCATTGTCAACTGTTACTTTTATCACTTGATTATCTTTGCTCAATTCCCAAGCTCCTTTGGTATATTGAGCTGTGGAATTAAAAACAAACAAACTATCTTCGGTAAATTTGAAAGTCATTTTCCTGATTATTCCAAACTCTTTGAAAAAGCGATGGATTCGTTTTAAATGAACTGTATCACCAACGTCTTCTTCAAAACGACTCGTAAAATTGTAATCCTTAATGATAAACTCATGATTGGTCAATTGGTTTAGTAAATCATTGTGCTCCTTTTGTGGTTTAGCTGATGATTTCACCAGTCTTAAAATTTTAAAATCTTTGGTTCCCCAAACGTCATAAAATTTAAGTGTTATTGTATCCTGTTTAACATCAATAATTTGATATATATCAGGTTCAAAATTAGAAAAGGCAGTACTTATTAAGTATTTCTGACCATAAAATTCCATCAAAGCCCAACCTGAATACTTGCCCCATCCTCGAACATTATGAGCAAATTTAAATGTTTTGTCATGGTTCAAAATCTTAAAATCATAATCAATAAAATCAATCCTGAATTTGTTTTCTCCATCCATTAAATACCATTCGTTTTCAAACAAATCTTTTTCGGTAATTGTAAAATTGGGAGATTCATTATCTGCTAACCTAATATAAGTTGCAATTGTGCTATCCCATGGGAAAACAAGTCGGACGCTGTCTGGACCAAGGTAGCCTATTTGTATTTCAATTGAATCTTCTAAAATGATTGAACTTTCGGTAAATGTTACCATATCCTCTACTAAAGTATCACTATATGCATATTGAAATGTTTTTTTGCCTGATTTGATTTCCATAAAATAGCCTTGATACAAGCTATTTACTTCCCATCCATCTTGAATTGATGCAACAGATAACCAAGTTCCCTCTAATCCTTTTGGTGGAGTTTTGGAATTTGGTGTACAGCTGGTGATGATGATTAATAAAATGAGTAGTTTTTTCATAATGGAGGACTATTTTGATAAAGGATTTCTTGTCTTTTCTATAAATGAAGCAAATTGTAAATTTGATGGACTTGATAAAATACACAATAGTGCATTATTTACTTTCTAATATTTCCATTAATTGATGATTCAAATACAACTTCTCTTTTCCAACTTTATATGATGTTAAAAAACCAATTTCTTCTAAAGAAATCAAATAATTACCAACTGTTTTTAGTGATCCTAATCCCGCTTTAATGAGATACTGTCTTTTTGTGTAGGGTAATTTAAATAAAACCTCGACCAAATCCTTTGAATATACTTTCGGTAAAACTGTTTTGATTTGCTCAGCACTTTTTTCCATTAAGTCAATGACTTTTTCCAATCTTATCAATCCATTTTTAGCAGTAGTCTCAACCATATCAAGAATATATAGAATGAAGCTTTCCCAATTATCTTTTTCGGTAATTTCTCTTAGCCTTTTATAATACTCTGCTTTATTTTGTATGATATAATCACTTAGATAAATTGCTGGAATGTCTAATAGTTTCTCCATTTTTAGGTACAGTAACAATAGTATTCTACCGGTTCTTCCATTTCCGACTGAAAAAGGATGAATCGCTTCAAATTGATAATGCATCAAAGCTAGTTTGATTAATGGGTCAAGAGAATTGTCTTGGTTTATGAATCTTTCAAGGTTTGATAATTTATCCCTAATTATGTCTTCGCCTGATGGCGGTGTGTATATTACATCTCCAATGGTATTTGATAGTGTTGTTCCTGGTGTTACTCTTATTCCAGAAGTATTTTGCTTAATACACTGAACAATTTCAACACAAAGGTTGGTTGTTATAAATGGTTTTGATTCGAGTCTTTCTAAACCAAGCCATAATGCTTCTTTATAATTTAGCACTTCTTTTGTTGCTGAATTTTTAAGCTTTTTATCAGCTACAACTGATTGGTATAAATCATCATTCGTGGTTATTATATTCTCAATTTCTGAACTTGCTTTAGCTTCTTGTAAATGTATTGTATCAAGAAATAGTCTTGGATTTGGCAAATTAATCATTGCTCCATTGAGTTGAGCTAAAGCTCGACTTGCAGTAATTGTTTTTAACAGTACTTTTTTCGTTTCTAAATCCTGATTTGGAGGGAGAATGGGTAATTCATTATAGGGTCGTTTGCTATCAAATCTATTCATTATTTAAAAGTAAAATTTACATTTATTTTCAACACGAGTGTAAAAGTACGAATAATTTACTCCTGTTCAAAGCGTAAAGGTAAAAGTTACCCTCGTTTCAGCATGGAGTTCCGCTAGTAATAGGAGTAGTTTTTTCATTATGGAGGATTATTTTGAAAAAGGATTTCTTGTTTTTTTAATCAATTTCCCATGGTCATATATTTTTTCTACTTTTAAATGGCAATCGTATTTTGAATAGGTTCTCCATGGCCCATGTTTTTTTCCATCTGAAAAGGATTCTAATTTTTGTAGACATCCAATTCTAGAATATTTAGTCCATCCACCATGCTTTTCTCCATTTAAATATGACTCTTCTTTCCATATAGCGCCATTTGGACGGTAGGTTTTGGTTCTGACAGTCGTGTCTGTATAATCTGTTGTATAATAAATATCATTCTTAAATTGATTGTATCTAATCCAGTGACAAATTCTTTTTAAATCTTTAGAGTAAAACCCTAATTTTCTTTTATGACCATTTTTTAAGAAACTGACATAAAGAGTTTTATATGTTGTATCGCACTCTTCTAGAAATGTAGAATATTTCTTCATTTCTGGAAAAAACTCAATTGTAGAATGATAATCATATAATGCATAAGCTTCTATCTTGCCACTTTTGGAGTAAAATGAATGTAGTCCAACCCATTGCTTAGAACCAATTGAATCGGTTATGTACCCAGTGACCTGAATAACGTTTTTATCATCATAAACTTCGAAAGAAATTAGGGATTTGTTATTGACTATGTAACTCGTTTCTTTATATATCTCTATGTATTTATGCTTCTTCTTAGAGCATTCTTCCCATTTTTTATCTATATAAATGGTATCATAATTTGTCTGTGCGAAATTGAAGATAGGAATTAAAATAATGATAAAAGCTAAGTATCTAGAAACAGAACTTTTAAAACGAGAATTGGTAGAATTTGGATTCATATTTGTCTAATTGGTTGTTGTATTCAAATCTAAGAAAAAACTAAATGCTTACACATGATAACAGCATAAATTCTAATCATCATTCTTTATACAAAGTAAAAATAAGCCCAATACCAAACACAAAACCTGCTCAACAACACCGAGTTTTGTATTTTTACCCTATTCATACAAACGAAGCAATATTAAAAACCAGCAAACATATATAATCCTAGGCTCAGCTGCTTTGGCACTGCTATTATTGGGCTATTGGCTATTTTATAATCCAGTAAAGGATTTTGAAATGAGTATACCGGGAATGGATAATCGTCCTGATAGTGTTTCAGGAAATAGAGAAAAAGTAAACATCGGAGCCGATTTTATTCGTTTTGCAGAATCCTCTAGTCAGCTTCAAGGAAAATGGACAGAATTCAGAGGAGGGCAAAGAGATAATATTCACCAAGGAAGCATTCCTCTCATCGATAAATTCCCTGAAGCTGGGCCCAATATTTTATGGACCAAAGAACTTGGTGAAGGCCATGCAGCGCCAGCTATTTATAATGGTGAAGTATATGTGCTCGATTATATGGAGGAAGATAAAGCCGATGCTTTGCGCTGCTTTTCTCTGGAAACAGGAGAGGAGCTTTGGCGAAGAAGCTATAAAGTTCATATCAAAAGGAATCATGGGATTTCAAGGACCATTCCAGCAGTTAATGAAGATTATATTATCAGTTTAGGCCCAAAAGCTCAGGTGATGTGCTGCGATAGAAAAACCGGCGAAATGCTCTGGGGTTTAGATTTGGTGAAAGACTATCAAGCAGAAATTCCCTTTTGGTATACTGGCCAATGTCCTTTAATTATCGATAATGTGGCCATTATCGCTCCTGGAGGGACTAGTCTTTTAATGGGAGTGGATTGCAAAACCGGAGACATCCTCTGGAAAACCCCAAACCCAAGAAATTGGAAAATGTCCCATTCTTCGGTAATGCTCATGGAGTTCAAGGAGCAAAAAATGTTAGTCTATGCTGCTGTTGGTGGAATTTGTGGAGTTGTTGCCGAGGGTGATAATGCTGGAGAAATACTTTGGGAAATGACCGATTTCTCTCCCAATGTGGTAGCGCCATCTCCCTTGATTTTAAAGAATGGAAAAATATTTATGACTGCTGGCTATGGAGCTGGCTCGGTATTGTTTCAAGTAAAAGAAGCAGCAGGAAAATACGAGGTAGAACTATTGCAAGAATTTAAACCCAAGCAGGGGATGGCTTCGGAACAACAAACGGCTATATATTATCAAGATCACATTTTTACCATATTACCCAAAGATGCGGGGAGTAAAAGAAATCAGTTTGTCTGTTGCCAAGCTGATGATGCTAAAAATATTTTGTGGACGAGTGGAAAAGAAGAGCGCTACGGGCTAGGGCCTTATGTTTTGGCCGATGGCAAATTCTTCATTCTGAAAGATGATGGAACGCTTTCCATTGCAAAAGCAAGCACCAAACGTTTTGAACTTTTGGATAAGTTTAAAGTGTTGGATGGCCACGATGCTTGGGGACCTATTGCCATTGCCGATGGTCGTTTGCTCATGCGCGATTCTAAAACATTAGTATGTATCGATATTGAAAAAAGATAAGGACATCATGAAAGGAAATAAAATCATCATACCCATTGCCATCGTGCTTTTATTTGCCATTACAGGTTTTATGGCGCTCGATTTCTTTGGAGCTTTCGATAAGCCAAATGAAAATCCTTATGAATATAATCTAGATACTTTCAAAGAAGTAAAACAGCAAGATATTTCCCATCAAGAAGTTCAGCAAATACCAGTTGAAATAGAAGCTCTAAGAGCTATTGCTGTGGATAAAGACGATTATATCTATGTGAGCGGGAATAACAAATTAATCAAATATGATAAAACCGGAAAACTAGTTCTAGAAGTGGAAACAAGCATGGAGGCTTTTTGTATGACCATTTCAGAAAAAGGGAAATTGTATTTGGGAAGCAGAAAAGAAATTCAAGTCTATACTTTGAGTCTTGATTTAATGGATACTTGGAAAATTCATGCAGAAAATGCTATTCTTACCAGCGTGGCCGTGAATAAGCAGAATATATTTTTGGCAGATGCTGCAAATAAAATAGTCTATCGTTATAATCTTCAAGGAGAATTCCTCAACGAAATTGGAAGAAAAGACCCCAATCAAGGTATTGATGGTTTTGTGATTCCTAGTCCATATTTCGATGTGGCTATAGGCCGCGATGGAGAACTTTGGGCGGTGAATTCTGGTCGTCATCAATTAGAATCTTACCAAGACGATGGACAATTAATATCTTCTTGGAAGAAATCATCCATGGGTGTTGATGGATTTAGCGGTTGTTGTAATCCTTCTCATATAGCTATTTTGGCAAATGCTTCTTTTGTAACCAGCGAAAAAGGAATTGAGAGAATAAAAATCACCAGTCCAACAGGAGAGTTTCTTTCAGTGGTGGCTCCTCCAAAAGCTTTTGATTTGGGAACTAAAGGAATCGATTTGGCAGTGGATTCAGAAGATAGAATTATCGCCATCGACCCTAAAAGGAAACAGATAAGAATCTTTACAAAACTGGAGGAATAGCTATGTATAATAGACGAGATTTTATCATAAAGATATTCCGAACATTCAGCCTTTTATCATTGGCTGCCATAAGTGGTTATTTATTATTTGGAAGAAAAACAGAGGAGGCTTGTGATTTTAGTTTTGTGTGCAGAAATTGCAAAAAGCAAGACAATTGTAGTCTTCCAGAAGCACAAGCATATCAAGAAAAGAGTTAAATGAGTAAGGACGAGAAAAATAAAGATTTAAGTAGGCGAGATTTTCTGCAAAAGGGATTTCGGCTCACTGCTGCCTTGTCTTTAGGTGGATTGGGAATCTTCTTGGCAAAAGATGCTTCTTCCGAAGATGGGCTTTGGCAAATAGATCCATCCAAATGTGTGCAATGTGGTCGTTGTGCCACTCACTGTGTAGTCACTCCCTCAGCAGTTAAATGCCTTCATGTTTTCGATATGTGTGGCTATTGTGATTTATGTGGGGGCTATTTCCGCCCCGAAGCGAAACAATTACATACAGGTGCCGAAAACCAACTTTGCCCCACAGGTGCCATCAAGCGAAACTTTGTAGAAGATCCATTCTTTCAATACGAAATCATAGATGAGCTCTGCATTGGCTGTGGAAAATGTGTAGCCGGCTGCGATGCCTTCGGAAATGGTTCTTTGCAATTACAAGTAAGCCACGATATTTGCGTGAATTGTAATCAATGCGCCATTGCCACCAATTGCCCCGCCGATGCTTTTGAAAGAGTACCAAGCAGTAAAAAGAATATTTCCAAAGGATTTAGCGGAGGTGAAGATGTTTAAGGTTTACCGCAATATTGACTTTTTTGATTGCCCCTTCCCTAAAGGGAGCAAAAAAGATTATTCAACTTCTTTAGGCATTAGACAGTGTTTTCAAAGAATCCTCCCTTTAGGGTCGGGGCAAAAATTCTTTGAAAAATTAATAAGAGAAATCTCTTTAGTTCTTTTGACTCTAAAATCAAGGCTCTGTTTTTCTAGATTAAAACCAAGATTAATACCACTCATTCTGGTCTTATTTTTATCTATTTTCTCTTTTGATGCTTCAGCCCAAAGATTTCCAAAACCAGAATTTGAATCTGGTTTTGAGCAGGAAGCTCATCAACTCACTTTACCTCGTTCCGACTTTATGGAATACTTCGATGTATTCGTGCTCTTGGTAGCCATGAGTTTAATCACGTGGTTGATTTTGAAAAAACGATCTCGAAAAGGCGTGTTCTGGATGTCCATATTTAGTATCCTCTATTTTGGTTTTTATCGTGAAGGATGTGTTTGTTCAGTAGGTTCATTACAGAATATTGCATTGGCTTTATTCAATCCTGGCTATAAAATTCCGCTCACCGTATTGGCTTTTTTCTTGATTCCTTTGGTTTATGCTTTGTTTTTTGGACGGACATTTTGCGCAGGAGTTTGTCCTTTGGGCGCCATTCAAGATATTTTTGCTTGGAAGCCATTACAGCTCAAACCATGGTTGCAAAAGATGTTGGGATTGATTCCTTTTATCTATTTGGGATTAGCCGTTTTATACGCCGCCACAGCCACCGATTTTGTGATTTGTCGCTACGATCCATTTGTGGGTTTTTATAGAATCAATGCTGAATTTACCATGATTGTTTTGGGAGGCTTGTTTTTACTCACCAGTATTTTTATCGCTAGACCTTATTGTAGGTTTATCTGCCCTTATGGAGTCCTATTAAATTGGATGAGTCGATTCTCCAAGTACCACATGACCATCACACCAAATGAATGTATTCAATGTAAACTTTGTGAGAATTCTTGCCCATTTGGAGCGATTGAAATTCCTGAAGTTTCAGTACCCAAAGAACCAAAGAAGAAAAGTGTGAGAAGGTTTGTTTCTTTAGCTTTAATTATCCCAGCTTTAGCCATATTAGGCGCCTGGACAGGAGCGCAGTTTCATGAGAATTTAGCTATGGTTCATCCAAAAGTAAAATTGGCAGAAGAGGTTTTTATCATCAATGAAAATGGAGGATTTGATGAAAACAATACTGAAAACGAAACATTAGAAATAGATGCATATAGAAGGTCAGGGCAAGCTGCTGAAGAGCTATATGCAGAAGCAGAAATTATATTAAAACAGTTTTATACAGGAGGTATTTGGCTAGGAGGATTCCTGGGATTGGTATTCGGTTTTACCTTAGCAGGATTAAGCTTATTCAGATACAGAGAAGACTACGAGCCTAATAAAGGAGAGTGCTTGAGTTGCGCGAGGTGTATGGATTATTGTCCGGTTGAAAAAGAGATAACAGTTAAAAACTAATAGATTAAAAATTAGCCACTAAGACAGAAAGGCACAAAGAGATTACAAAGAAAAAAGCATGTGTTTATTTTTATTTAGTTTGTGTAAATTAGTGTCTTAGAGCCTTTGTGGCAAGAAATATTTTAACCCTTGATTCAAATAAAATTTATATAGACCGCCAGTTTTTCTTTGAAATAAAACAAAAACGCTAGCGGCAGATAAAAGAGTAAAGAAGTGAAAAACACAATTTATATTGCTTAGTTCTTAAAAGATATCATGGTAGAAAAGAATAAAAACATAAAAACCTGGGAAACCATAGCAAGAATAAGCATCGCATTCGCCCTGCTAATATCCGTTTTGCTGATAGTAAACTATGTGCAATACAAAACCATGGACCCAGTGGAATCGGAGCTCATTTTAGGGTTGGTACAAAGGCTTAATGAAAATCCTGAAGACGCTCAGTTGAGAGACGAGATTAGAGCTTTGGATTTATTATCTCGAAAGGCCTATTTCACCAAGCAATGGCAAGTCCGTACTGGGGGATATTTATTGCTAATGAGCATTGTTCTATTGGTGATTGTCAAGCAAATGCAGCTGAATAATAATGGCAAACAAGTTGACCTTTCTGAAAGAGAAGATGGCTTTGAAAATCAGAAGAAAACCAGGTTGTGGGTGAGTGTCTCTGGAGGAGTCATAGTGGTGATAGCTCTAGCTTTTGCCTTTTTAAACCATCAAGACTTGGGTGAGAATTTAAACCAAGCTATTGCTCAGAAAATGGAAGTAAAGCCCACTCAGGAAACTCAAAAAACTCCAGTTCCTCATGAAACCATTATTGAAACACCAAATGATAATAATCAGACTCCTCCAAAGGAAGAAATAGCGATAGTTGAGGAAGTTCAAGAGGAGGCTAAAAATGAAAATATTGCAGAAGAAACGAAACCTGAGCCTAATCAAAAAGCAATTGGGAAGAAAGAAGAAATAGTAAAACAAGAAGAACAAGTAAAAGAGGAACCATCCAAAGTAGTAGCAGAAGTAGTAAAAGAAGAGAAATCAACGGCAAAAAATTTCCCGACAGAAGCCGAGCTTAAGGCCAACTATAATGCTTTTAGAGGTTTTGGAAGCAATGGAATCGATTTCCATAAAAACATTCCTACCAAATGGGATGCAGGCACTGGTGAAAACATCCTCTGGAAATTAGAAATTCCAATACATGGTTATAATTCACCCATTATTTGGGGCGATAAATTATTCTTAAGTGGGGCAAATGCTAATAAGCGAGAGGTTTATTGTATCGATAGAAATACTGGTAAACTCATCTGGACCTATGATGTAAGTGCTGTTCCTGGCTCTCCCGAAAAATCTCCAAAAGTAACCGATGATACTGGTTTGGCTGCACCAAGTCTTACCACAAATGGAAACTTGGTTTTTGCTTTGTTCGGCAATGGTGATTTGGTAGCCTTAGACTTGTCAGGAAAAAAAGTATGGGATAAAAACCTTGGGGCCACCAATAATCACTATGGTCATTCCTCTTCCTTAGTTGTTCATGAGGAGGTTCTAATTGTTCAATACGATATCAAAAGAAATCCAAAACTTCTTGGGCTTAACATAAGCAATGGAGAAGAAATCTATAAAACCCCAAGGAAAGTAAAAGTATCTTGGGCCTCACCAGTACTGGTAAATACAGGAAGTAAAATGGAGGTGATTTTAGCTGCGGACCCAATTATTGCATCTTACAATCCTAAAACAGGAGTGGAGAACTGGCAAGTAGATTGTATTTTCGGTGAAGTAGGACCTTCAGTAGCCTATGGTGATGGAATCGTATTTGGAGTGAACGAGTACGCCAAACTAGTAGCCATAAAACTAGGAGAAATAGCGGAGATACTTTGGGAAGATGATGAATTACTATCTGATGTTCCAAGCCCAATTGTTAAAGATGGATTGATGTATTTAGCTACCAGCTATGGCGTTGTAGCTTGCTACGATGCGGTGAGTGGAGAAAAATACTGGGAAAATGAATTTGATAACGGATTTTATGGCTCACCCATTTATTCTGATGGAAATATATTTTTAATGGATATGGGTGGAATTCTTCATGTGTTTAAAGCGGGAAAAGAGTTTCAATCCATAGCTTCAAATCCTTTGGGAGAAGATGGAATGACCAGCCCAGCTTTTATGGATGGAAGAATCTATATTCGAGGAAATAAACATTTGATATGTGTTGGGAAATAGAAAGGATGAAAGAATAAACCGAAAGGATGCATGCCCCATAGGGTATTGCAGCCTTGGTTTTTGAAAAGGAATGCCGGGCTGAATACTTTATAAGGCTTCAATTCCTTTGGTTTTAAGATTAAAGGATGATAAGTTCGAGCCAGGGGCGCAACCGTATTGATTAAAAAGCTCCCCATATCCTTTCATCAATTTCCTTATCTTTGTAATATAAATCATCATTATGAGTTCAGTAGAAATTCGAAATAGTATCATTCATCATCTCTCAAAGATTGACGATGTTTCATTTTTAAATGCAATTAAAACCATTATAGAATCTAAAGTTTCTTCTGGTTATTATGAGCTTAGTGATTATGAAATGGGAAGAGTTGATGAAGCTAGAGAGGATTTTAAAAATAAGAAAACCATTTCAAATGATGACCTGCAAAATGAAATAGGAGAATGGCTGAAAGAAGAATAGAATGGTCTATTGAAGCAAGAAATGATTTGTTCCGAATCCTTAATTTTTATAGAAATCGAAATGAATCGAACAAGTATAGCATAAAACTAAACAATAAGATTTATAAAACACTTCTCACACTCTCCAAAAATCCCAATATAGGACTGAAAACTAGATTTGAATCAGTTAAGACTTTTAATACTGGCGATTATCAAATTATCTATGAAATCTATGACCAACATATTCTGGTAGTTTTGATTTGGGATTGTAGAAGAAATCCAAATGATAAACGAATTGGCAAGCGAATCTCAAAGAATAATTAGTCTTTTAGAAGTGTTCTAAACTTGGCTAAATTAGAGTCCAATAGGCTGGTTTTTATTATCTTCATCAACTCATTTTATTGATATCAAAATTCGTGAAAATCAGCGTAATTCTCGGGCAACTATGAAACAAAAAGTAAATGAAATATTAGCCGAAAAAGGCAGAAAGGTAGAAGCGGTAATCCCCATTCTACAGGCTATTCAGGAGGAATATAATTACCTCCCAGAAGAGGCTTTGCAGCAGGTAGCGGATAATAGCGATATCACATTGGAGAGAATTTACGGGATTTCGACTTTCTATTCCCAGTTCCGACACGAGCCTGTGGGGAAACATATGATTAAAGTTTGTGTTGGAACGGCATGTCATGTAAAAGGAGCCACCCAAGTTTATGATGCTTTTAAGCGACAATTGAATATTTCTGAGCAAGACGAAACGGATGCCGATGGTCTATTTACCGTAGATAAAGTCGCTTGTTTAGGTTGCTGTACTATTGCGCCTGTTGTGCAAATCGACCAAACAACTTTCGGACATGTAGAGCCTTCTAAAGTAAAAGAGATTCTCGATGATTTTCTTTCCTCTGATGGCAATCCAGAAGCATCAAAATTAGCAACAGACTTAAGCGATACAGATAAAGATGGAGAAGTAAGAATTGGTTTAGGTTCTTGCTGTGTAGCCAGTGGTAGCTCCGATGTGAAAAGAGAATTAGAGGAGTCATTGCAGAAAAATCAAGCCAATGTGGATGTAAAAGAAGTGGGTTGTGTTGGTATTTGTAATCAGGTGCCATTGCTTGAAATTCATAAACCCAACGAAAGCCCAACTTTTTATACCAAAATTAAAGCAGAGGAAGTCAGTGATATCATTAGGAAGCATTTTAGGTCGAAGAGTATTTGGACCCGCTGGAAAAATGACATTTCTGGAATGATAGACCAGTATGTATTGAAAGACATCCCCAAATCGGTTAAAAGATACGATTCAGAACAAGTAGATACACCAGTGGCTGAGTTTTTAGATGGACAAATCAATATTGCCACCGAGCATAGAGGCTTTCTACAACCCAATGATTTAGAGGAATATCTAAAGCTAGGAGGATTCCAATCTTTCAAAAAATGTCTTAAAGAATTAGACCAGAATGCTATTATTAAATCGATTAAAGATAGTGGTCTGAGAGGACGAGGTGGAGGAGGATTCCCAACTTCCATAAAGTGGGAAATGGTAAAAAATGCCACCGATAAAGAAAAGTATATTATCGTTAATGGTGACGAAGGTGACCCAGGTGCTTTTATGGATAGAATGCTATTGGAATCTTATCCTTTTAGAGTGATTGAAGGTTTGATGATTGCAGCTATTGCAGTGAAAGCCTCCTCCGGAATTTTTTACATCAGGGCAGAATATCCTTTGGCCGTAAAACGAATTAAAGAGGCGCTCTATTTATGCGAGAAAGCTGGTTTAATAGGAAATAATATATTAGAATCAGGCATCAATTTCCCGGTGGAAGTATTTGAAGGTGCTGGTGCTTTTATTTGTGGTGAAGAAACCGCATTAATAGCTTCCGTAGAAGGGAATAGAGGCTTGCCAAGCATGCGCCCACCTTATCCTGCGGTAAAAGGATTGAAGCAAAAACCAACTTTAATTAATAATACAGAAACCTTTGCCATGGTGCCTTGGATCATACGCGAAGGTGCCGAGAAGTTTGAAGAAATTGGAACAAAGAATAGCAAGGGTAGCAAGGTTTTCGCCTTGGCAGGGAAAATTAATAGAGGAGGATTAATTGAAGTTCCCATTGGAATCACCCTAAGGGAAATTGTAGAGCGCATAGGAGGAGGAATCCCTAATGGGAAAGCCTTTAAAGCAGTGCAGATTGGTGGTCCTTCGGGTGGTTGTATTCCTGCTTCCATGATGGATACGCCCATAGATTTCGAATCCTTAAAAGAAGCTGGTGCCATGATGGGCTCTGGTGGATTGGTGGTTTTAGATGAAGACGATTGCATGGTGGATATCGCCAAGTATTTCTTAAGTTTTACTCAAGACCAAAGCTGCGGAAAATGTACTTTCTGCCGAATTGGAACCACACGAATGCTAGAGATTTTGGAGAAAATTACCAGCGGAAATGGAAAAATGGCCGACCTTGAAATGCTTGAGAAATTGGCTTATAGCACCAAAAAAGGAAGTTTATGTGGTCTTGGAAAGTCTGCACCAAATCCTATTTTATCCACCCTCCAATATTTTAAAGAGGAATATTTAGAGCATATCAATGGAACTTGTAGTACGGGCAAATGCCAAGAAATGATTGAGTATTTCATAGAAGAGGAATGTATAGGTTGTACCAAATGTGCACAAGATTGCCCTACGGAAGCCATTGCTATCAAGCCTTATGAAGTACACATAGTGGAGAATGAGAAATGTATCAAATGCGATATCTGTCGCCAGGTTTGTCCTGTAAATGCGGTAATCATACGATGATTATTATTTAACAAAAGCTAGAGAAAAGCTAGCGCGAATTTGTAATCCGTGCAATAAAAAAAGAATAATGTTAGGTACACGGATTGCAAATTCGTGTTAGCAGAAAGGAAGTAAAAGTCAGTTGAAAAAGATGATTAAACTCAAAATAAATAATCAGGTTGTAGAAGTTGCTCAAGGTACCTCTGTATTGAAAGTAGCAGAAAGCTTAGGCATCGAAATTCCTACCATGTGTTTCAAAGATGGTTTCGGAAATCATCCCAGTTGCATGTTGTGCTTGGTGAAGGATGCTAAAAATGGCCAACTTCATCCTTCTTGTGCTTTACCAGCTGAGGAAGGTATGGAAATCATTACCGATGATGAGGAGATTTTTGAAGCCAGAAAGGAATCTTTAGAATTACTATTAAGCGACCATGTGGGTGATTGCGAAGCCCCTTGTCGTACGGCTTGTCCCGCTTATATGGACATCCCAAAGATGAATCACTTCATTGCAGAGCGAAAATTTGACGAAGCGCTAAAACTGGTAAAAGAAGAGATTGCCCTGCCTCTCATTCTTGGCTATATCTGCCCTGCTCCTTGCGAAGGTGCTTGTAGGAGAAGTCAAGCTGAAGCACCTGTAAGCATTTGCGAACTCAAGAAGATGGTTGCCGAGGAAGACTTAAAATCTGATGATTACTATTTACCCGAAAAATTAGCCTCCTCAGGAAAAAAAGTCGCTATAATTGGTAGTGGTCCCGCAGGATTGTCTGCTGCATTTCATTTGCTCAAATTTGGTCATTCTGTTGTGGTTTTTGACAAGAACGAAGAAGCAGGCGGAACACTTCGCTATGATATTCCTGAGGAGAACTTACCAAATTCGGCTGTTGATGCTGAATTGAAAATGGTAAAAAAATATGGAGCAGAATTCCGATTAAATACCACTATTGATAAAGCCATTTTTGAGCAGAAATTAAAGAAGGATTTTGATGCCATCGTTTTTGCATTGGGCAATTTTGAGGATGGTAAGATGAAAGACTTCGGCTTTGAGAATAATAAATTTGGACTTGTGGCTGATAAAGCTACCTTTCAAGTCAATGAAGAAGGAATATTCGCATGTGGAAATGTGATTCGCTCTAGAAAAATGGCAGTGACTTCAGTGGCACAAGGAAAACAAGTGGCTCATTCTATCCATGATTATTTTGCTAAAAAAGCTCCAGAAAAAATCTACCGAATGTTCAACTCTCGGTTTGGTAAATTAAAGCAGGAAGAAGTTGGAGAGTATTTGAAAGAGTGTTCATCTAAGGTACCTGAGCCTTTCGAAGGGCCCATTGATGTCAGTAAAAATAGAGTAGAACTTAAAAAGGAAGCAAGAGTGTTCACAATGGAACAAGGAGTGGAAGAAGCCGAGCGTTGCATGCATTGTGAATGCCGGAAACTACATACTTGTAAACTAAGAATCTATTCTGACAAATATAAAGCCGACCGTAGAAAGTTTATGTTTGGAGAGCGCAAAACCCTGAAGAAACATATGCAGCACGAGCTCATTGTCTATGAGCCAGAAAAGTGCATCCGCTGTAATCTTTGCGTGGATATTTCAGCATTACAAAAAGACAGTTTAGGTTTTACAAGTATTGGCAGAGGATATACTGTAGAAATCAATATTCCTTTCAATAAAAACATGAAAGATGTTTTTGATAAAACCGCTTTGGAATGTGCTGAGGCTTGTCCTACTGGGGCTATTAGTTTGAAGTAAAAATAGTCCGCTAATTTTCGTGAATTAAACTAATTATCACTAATTAAACCAGTGAGTATTTTAATTGGATATAATTGCTTGGCGTCCTTTGCATATTTTTTCTTTTGCGCACTTTGCGTGAAATTTTTAAGTTTTATTAGTATCTATGTTCTAAACATTTTCACCTACTTTTACACTCAAAACTAATCAAGCCCACAATAATGAAAATATCAAGCCTCCTCAAATCATTTTTTCTTATCAGCTTAATTGCTGTTTTTACTCTACATACAAATGCTCAGACTAGTTCTCAAAGCCAAAAAAATGCTCAGATTAATAAATCAATGGGTCATGGTGCTTTAATAGGAGGATTAACGGGATTGGTATTTGGTAGAGGTTTTGGTGGAGTAGTAGGGGGAGCCATGATTGGTGCAGGTATTGGCGCGGTTGCTGGTGCTGTTAATGGAAGCTCCGATAATCCTCAATTGCAAAACGAAGTAGATTTTTTAGTAGAAAAATATGGCGAAAGCAATATGCTAGGCTATGTGGATTTAATGGAATGCAAACATGATGAAGCCATCACTCATTTTATTGAACAGGAGTTCTCTAACAACAAAGATTATAAAGTGGCCAGCCTTTGGATGAAAGCCATTACAGAAAAAGACAGAGGAAACACCGAACGTTGTAATGAACTTTATGCATTAATCGCCAATAATGATTCAAGATTTGAAACTCCACAAGATGCAGAAATCAAAGTGATTGAATTATACTTAGGATTAAAGGCCGATAGGGAGTCTTATGAGATAGTTTGTGGGGAATAATTAATGTTGCTAATCAAGCTTTTCGAGAATGCGCCAAATACTTCGTTACTCTTGTTTTGAAAACAGTCATTTACAAAAGTAAACTCCTTGATTTTCAAATCTTCGAAAGCCTTGTCTTTGACACCTTCTCATCAAAGTGCTAGAGAAAAGAATCTGTTGTAGAAAATTACACTAGTATTTTTTCCGTATGTATATAATCCACCACATCCTTAGCCCAAACCTGATAAGTAAATTTTGAGGGGTGAACTCCGTCACTGAAAAATTCGGAAGCTTTACCTTCTACTTGATATTTCTTTTTCCAGGATTCTACCGTGATACGTTCTTTTGAGAAATATACATCATCAAATGATTTGATGGTTTCTTGGAGTTCCTTTCCTAGCATATCTACTATATTTCCTACAGAAAACCGAATCAAGCTGCTAAAGGCAGGAAACTCTTTTATGGGTGGCATATTCATAAATACGATTGGAGTATTTGGAAACAATGCTTGGGTATCTTTCAAAAGAGAAATGATATTTTCTCGCCATGTTTTCGGACTTTTTAAAGCAAAAGAATCGTTTCCTCCCAAGGCAATAACTATGATGTCGAAATTCCGCTCTGTGATTTTGGGGAGGATTTTAAATCGAACTCGTTTTGCTGTGTAACCATTCCTCGCATAAACCCTCCAGTAAATATTACTATTGAGTTTGGATGATAATTCCTTGGCAATAGTTCCTCCAATGGCCTCCTCATGGGTTTCTGCTCCCACACCTGCCATACTGCTTTCTCCAATACAAAGAAGACGGAGGTTTTTATCGGAATCCGTATTAATATTTCCTTCAATACCTGTGGCTTCTGGTAATCTTGGGACCGTTCTTTTAATGATTTCACCTTGTATATAAATGATAGGTAGAATAGGAATCACTAATGGAATGGAAAGGATGTATTTAGTCTGTGGCTTCATGCTGATTATTAATGAATGCAAAGTTGCGCTATTTTAAGGGATTTCAAAAATAAAAAGCCCTTTGAGAATTAATTAAAAAAAAACATCAATTTAAATTAGGGGTTTATAGGTGTTCTTGCACTTATTAAAGTATAGAAACAATTAAAATTTAGAAATGATGAAATCAATAAGAAACATTAAAATGACCGTATTCGTATTATTAATATCAATATTCACTATAAATCTTCAAGCTCAAAATCATGCCGGACAACAAGCTGCAAAAGGAGCTGGAAATGGGGCCTTAATTGGAGCTTTAGCCGGAGTTGTATTTGGAGATGGTGATGTGGTTGGTGATGCCCTTGGTGGAGCTTTGCTCGGAGGTGGAATTGGAGCTTTTGCTGGAGCCGTTAATGGGAATGCCACGGATAAAAAAATCCAAAGAGTAGTAGACGAGTTGATACAAAATTATGGTGAAAACAATGTGAGAGGTTATGTGGAACTACTTGAGTGTAGACACGATAAAGCCATTGCATATTTCAGTGTTGAAGAGCATTCAAATAATAGAGAACACCAGTTAACCAGCTTGTGGATGAAAGCTTTGGCAGAAAAAGACAGAAGAAATATTAGTGGCATTGAAGCTTTGTATTCCGATCTCATTGATAAAGATTCTGATATTGACGATATTCAGCAAGTAGAATTGATGATTAACCAATTGGTACTTGCACTTCGACAAGAAAGAAAAGAATATGGGTTGGGAAGTTGTAGTTAGATTAGACTAATAAAACAAGAAAGAAAGCTTATACTTTATAATGTGTAAGCTTTCTGTTTTTTTATGCCCTTACCATTCCCAGCCAAAGCCAGTATGAAGAATATAATCCAAGTCGGAAGCTCCTTCAACAGGTTGGTTGTCATAGTTGAAATTTACTCCAGCTTTTATGTAGAAATCATCGTCAAAAGGCATTTCATATCGAGCATCAAAGTCTATATCAGTACGCCATCTACCAGATTTTGTAAAACTAGGATAAGCACTAACTTTGGTCATCAAATTGAGGTCACCAATATCAAAAAGATTTAATTCGCTACCTATTAAACCTTCCATACTGTTTCTACCTGGAATAGAATCAGTATAATAAACTTCATTATTGTAATTCACACCTAAAATAAAACCCCAATAAGTAGCATTTGTATGGATTAAATATTTTCCCATACCAATTTGTCCAGTTGTTCTCAATTGTAGTTTCTGTTCTGTATTAGAGAGGAAATTTAATGATACAACTGGATACCAATCTTTCGGTAAGAAATACTTAAAACCAAGTCCTCCTTCGGTTCTTTCAATATTTTCTGTATTATCCTGAATGGAGTATAAAGAATTATAAGTCCCATCTACATTCCATCTTTTTGCCATATAGCCGATATTTGTCCTAGAGGAAAGCTGTCGGAAATTATTAGCTTTAGTTAAATCGAAACCAATATCAATGGAAGCGTATAATTGGCTCCAAAATCCTTTGTCCAAGTCATCAAGCCAAACAATATCTTCTTGTGGAGAGGTCAATTCTTGTCCTCCTTCATAGCTTATATTTATAAGTCCGGGCTTCAATGAATTAATACTTCCATTATACCTGCTTCCATCGCTCAATGTGATGAGGTAATAATTATTTGTATAGATTTCTTTAACCTTTTTCCATTCTATTTTGAAATCGCTATCGCTATATGGAGTTTTAACAGTTAGGACTCCTCTTGTCATCGTTTTAACCTCGCCAACAATATAATTCCCATTATAAAAAGTTACAGAATCAGTTTGAGAACTCACTTGAAAGGCTGCAAATATTAAAAACGATAGAAGAACTGGTTTTAAAATATTTACTTTAATCATGATTTTAGTTTTCTATTATTTTATCATTATTCATAAAAATAGCCTGAAATGTTTTGTAAGAGAAAGCCAGAACTACCGCTCCAATAAACAATCCAATAATTCCACCAAGTATCATTCCTCCAATAGCTCCCAATAATATGACCAGCATCGGAATATCAACTCCTCTGCCCATTAAAATCGGTTTGATAAATGAATCGCTAATCCCCCAACCCAAACTCCATATCGCAAATATTACTGCTGGAGTGGTGTTGGCATAACTAAACACATAGATGATGGCCGGCAAAATAACAATGGCTAGAGGCAGTTGAATGATAGCTACGAATAGTATGATTAGGGAAATCACACCAGCAGCCGGAAAACCAATGGCAAATAAACCAATACTTAAGAATATGGTTTGTAATACTGCCGTTCCTAATACTCCTTGAACTACTCCACGAATGGTTGCGCTGGCGAGCTTTGCAAATTCAGCACCATCTTTTCCTGCAAGCGTAGAGAATATTAATTGAGCTGCTTTTTCAGCCGATTTTGTATTCACAAGTAAAGCTCCTGAAATGATTAGCGACACAATAAAAAGAAGTAAAGTCCCTGCCAATCCAGTAGCAAAACTGAGGATGGTAGGAGCAAAATCTTTTATTTGTGGAGCAAACATTTCGAATAATCCACTGAGGCTTTTTGAGGCTTGCAACCAGATATCGTAAATAGGTTTTCCAATCAAAGGCCAGTCTTTTACATCTGCATTCGGAGGTGGTACTTGTAAAGTCCCAGAATCCATTTGAGTACTAATTTCTTTGAAGCTATCAATAGTGGAATTGGTGAAGAAAATAGAAGGTATTATTAAAAGACTAATGCCAATAAAAACAATGATGGTAGCCGATAACTTTTCTCTATTTCCTAAAAGTTTAGATAGTTTTTTATGCATAGGAAATAAAGCCACGGCAATAATGATTCCCCAAAGTACCATTGCTAAAAAAGGCTTCAAAATAAGATAACTGCCAATAAATAGAAGAGCAATAAATCCTATCCTGAGTACCAAGTTAATGGTTTTTTGAAAATGCTTTTCTTCATGATGTTCTTCGGTATTTTCTGTCATAGTTTATTCTATTTTGTGGATACTTTTGTGTCTTGCATATATTAGCTTGCAAACACAATTGATATTTGAGAAATTTTAATTAGAGCTTTTTAGTTTTTTATCTTCCTTTTTCATGGACAAAAACTGACCATAGGTCAAGCTCCTCCAAAACCATTCTAGTGGTCCGAAGGTGTAATGTTTTAACCATAGCTTTGAGAGGAATATTTGAACAATGAAAATTCCAACAGCAACTATTTCTGCCTGCCAAAGGGTAATTTGACCAAAATACCCAAATCCATATGAGTAGAAGATTAAAATGCCAAAGAAAGTATGACTAAGGTAACTTGTAAACGACATCCTTCCTGTAAACTTCAATCCCGACATCATCTTTTCTCCTATTTTAGTTTTATAGAGGATGGTAATAATAGAGATATAAGCAAATGCCATATTTATCTGACCAAAACTAAATAAGAATTTGTAGAGAATATCGTTCCATGTGCTAGGGAATTGTCCCATACTACCTCCTACCTGTTTGGATAATAGAGTTAATCCAAGTCCAAGTACAGAATATACCAATAGCCGTTTTAAAGAATGAGCTTTTTCTTGGAAGTAGCCTGTTGTCATTAGGTAATATCCTAAAATAAACAGCGATAATAGTTTGAAAGGACGTCCAGAAGGAAGCAAATCGAACCATCGCCAAACCAGATTATGCCAATTCATTTTTGTCACTTCCCAAAAGCTGCCATTCATAAAGGGTTCTACCAAATGCTCTGGACTTATGTCTAAATAGGTTTTTAAGGCCAAACTCTTTTCAGGTGTCATAAATCCTGGCTTCAGTTGTAACATAATTATATCTATTACCAGTGGCATTATAAACACCACAGCCGAAACTATAAATAGGTTTTTAGGTTTAAAGTTTCTGAACAAGGTGAAAACAAATCCCACCAAAGCATAAATCATTAATATATCACCTGACCAAAAGAAACTATGGATGGCTCCAAAAAGCACTAAAAAACCAAGCCTTCGGTAATAAATAGGCATAAACTCGGCTTGGTTGTTTCTGTTTTTGTGAAACTGAAAATAGAATCCAATACCAAAAAGTAAAGAGAATATGGTGTAGAACTTAGTGTCAACAAATATTCCTATAAGCTTGTAAATCATAAGGTCGGTTTCGAAGCTGGGCCAAAGCTTTATTTCTGTAAAAGGCAGAAATCGGACTCCGCTAAAACTCATGATATTGGCTAGCAAAATGCCTAATACGGCGAATCCTCTGAGCGCGTCGATGGCTTCAACTCTATTTTTCCCTTTGGTGGGAGACTGTTTGGTGGGCATAAAAATCGATTTTGATTAAATATTTTTAGATACCTTACAAGTATAGTAAAAAAATGGCTTCATCAATTCTATAGAAATGCATAAAATTGAGTAATTTTGGAGGATAAGATAAGTCTATGAAACATATTGTTATTCTTTTAATTTTCATTCCAGTTTTTAGTTTTGGACAATCAGATATTTGGTCAATTTATAGAGGAGACCAAAAATTAAGTGGTGTCTCAAATATTGATATTCCAGATCAGCTAGAAATAAAATGGACTTTTAAAACTGCCGATGTGATTAAGAGTTCTCCAGTATTTGGAGGAGGACTTATATATATCGGCTGTGATGATGGAAGTGTTTATGCGCTTAATCGAAAGGGTGAAGAGGAGTGGAAGTATAAAACTGAAACCAGCTTCGAGGCGCCCCCAATGTATTTAGATGGCTTGGTTTATATTGGCTCTTTAGAAGGAATACTCTACGCTTTAGATGCTAAATCTGGAGAATTAAAATGGAGCTATGAAACCGAAGGACAGATTTCAGGTTCTGTGAATTGGGCCTACTCATCCGACCAAAAAACTAAGCAAATCCTTTTTGGAAGCTACGATTTCTTCCTTCATTCGGTGGATGCCAAAACTGGAAAGCTCCTCTGGAAATATGAAACCGATAATTATATAAATGGGGCAGCTGCTATTTATGAAAACTTAGCCATTTTTGGAGGCTGCGATGGCTATCTGCATTTGGTGGATGTATATACTGGTAAAGTAACCGATACCATTATGATGGGAACTTATATTGCCTCTTCTTCTGGGATACATGAGCATTATGCATATTTTGGAAATTACGATGGAACCTTCTTTAAAACAGACCTGAAACACAAGAAAATCACATGGAAGAATGAGCAAACGGGGTCTTTTGTAGCTTCTCCAGCAGTGAATGAAAAATATGCCATAATTGGTTCTCAAAATAGATATGTGTATTGTTACGATACTGAAAGCGGTGATGTTTTGTGGAAGTTCAAAACCTTAAGAAAAGTAGAAAGTTCACCCATTATTGCCCATGATAAAGTATTGGTTAGTTCCACCGATGGTAGAATTTATGTTCTCGATATTGAAACAGGAAAGAAGCTTTGGTCCTATGAAATAGGAAGCCCTATTATTGGTACTCCAGCGATAAATCATGAGATGATTGTGGTTGCTGCTCAAGATGGAAGCGTATTAAGTTTCACTCAAAAATGATAAAAAGATGACTCGTCCAACCTTAGTTCTAAATAGTCAAAAAGCAAAAAAGAATATTCAGAAAATGCGTTCTATTTGTGAGGAGCATGAAATGGATTTTCGTCCTCATTTTAAAACTCATCAGTCGCCGCAAATTGCAGAGTGGTTTTGGAAAGAAGGAGTAGATAAATGTACTTGTTCTTCTTTAGATATGGCTTACGAATTTGCTGCTCATGGATGGAAAGATATCTGTGTAGCTATCCCTCTAAATGTTAGAGAAATGCAGAAAGCCAATTTGATAGCTAGCCAATCGAAACTTACGATATGTGTCGACAATTTGGAAACTATAATTCGTTTGGCTCAAGAAACTTATTCCAACATGTTTGTGCAAATAGAAATAGATACTGGTTATGGAAGAAGTGGTATTTTTTACAAAGAGCGTGATTTAATAAATAACATCCTCCAAAAAGTTGATGAGACAGAGCATCTGACTTTTACTGGGTTTTTAAGTCACACAGGAAATAGCTACCAATCATTAAATGCTAAAAAGGGAAAAGGAATATTTGAAGAAGCCAGAAAAAATATGGAGGAGCTCAAGAAAGAATATCAAGAGCGCTATCCAGAATTAATCCTAAGTATGGGAGATACTCCTTCGAGTACTTTTGCCGACAAGTTTGATGGAATTGACGAGTGGCGACCCGGAAACTTCATCTTTTATGATTTTATGCAATTTGCCCTTGGAGCCTGTGCCGAAGTAGAAATTGCGGTGAGGGTGAAATGTCCAGTGATAGGGATTTACCCCAAAAGAAAAGAAATAGCTATTTATGGTGGTGGAGTTCACCTTTCAAAAGATTCTATCAAGTATAAAGGGAACACAATTTACGGTTGGGCGCATTATGAACATGAAGATATTAAAGATGGTTTTCCAATAGTGAGTTTAAGCCAAGAACATGGTATCATCAGTGTGTCAGAAGAATTTATAGAAAGAGTAAAGATTGGAGATATTCTAGATATCATACCAATTCACAGCTGTATGACAGCAGATTTAAATGCATACTATCTAACTGAAGATAGCAGACAGATTCCAAAGATTCGTACTTATTAATAGGGTCGACGACCCTTTTTTACCAAAAAACAGTTTTATGAAATTACGTTATTTTTTTATTGCTATTTTAGTATTATGTTCATCATTTTTAGCTTTTTCTCAAACGGAGGAGGCTGAAACAAAAATTAAGAGGTTCTCGAAGTATTTAGATCTTAGATTTGAGAATGGTGCCATGTTAGGTAATAACACAGAATTCTCTCAACAAGTTGTAGATGCATCTTATTATAATGGAGCAGATATTCGTTTGGGTTTTCGCAATGCCAACGCTGATGATATTTATAGCAATGTATATCGTCGCCCCTATTTTGGAGTAGGTCTTTATACATCCACATTCCATAATGCAGATATTGGAAATCCAGGAGCAGTTTACTTTTTCTTAACCATTCCTTTGAAGTTTGAAGGTTTGAAAAAATGGACATTTTCATATTCTGGTGCTTTCGGCTTATCCTATAATTTCAATCCATATGATCCTATTAAGAACCCTACCAACGTCTTTGTGGGCTCCTATAAAAACTGTTATGTGCATTTAGGATTTATAGCAAATTATAAATTCAACGATAGATGGTCAGCGAATGGAACATTCGGATTTAAGCATTTCTCTAATGGCTCTTTTAAGCAACCAAATTATGGTTTGAATTTAATTCCCGTTACTGTTGGAGTAAGTTATAAAATGGATAAAGTAGAGATAGAACACGAGCCTCGACCCATCCCTAAATTCGAAAGATATAATATGGTGAATGTAGCCTTGGGAGTCGGAAGTAAAAATTATCAGGTTGGAGGAGATAATTATTTAAAGTCAACTTTAACCATCGATTTCTTACGCCAAATTAATTATAAATATAGAATTGGAGCAGGTTTAGATATTTTCTATTCCGATAAATCCAATTATAGGAATAAATCAGACCAATCTAACTTCTCTAAATCCTATACATACGCCTTGACAGGAAGTTGGGAGTGGGCTTTAACCGAGAAGTTATATGTGCCAATCGCAATCGGTTTCTATTTACATCGTAATGAAGAAAATGATGAAAAAACAGTGTATTATGAAAGAGTAGGAATGCGCTATAAAATCACAGACCACTTCTTTGCCGGAGTAACCATTAAAGCCCATGGAGGTGCTGCCGATTATTTTGAATGGGCGGTTGGTTATACGATATACTAGGGTCGACGACCCTAAAGCTTTCTTTTTTCTTGTATCTTTATAGAAAAAAATATCATGCCCTCAGACAAGATTTTAATGCGCATCGAACCTGGGAATGTATATCACATCTATAATAGAGGATTGAATCGTCAGAAAGTCTTCTATCGGGAGAAAGATTATTATAACCTCAGTTCGATTATTAAATAATAGCCACAGAAAGCCAATAATACATTAGATTTGTATTGATATTCATGTAGTTATATCGGGCTATATTAAATAGTTATTAATTAAAAGATGATGTGTTATTGGCTTTTCCACACGTGGATTTCGATAATTAGCCCATCTATTTCCCCAAATTTCTTTGAGTTATCCCGATAGCTCTTCATAAATTTGTGTCATATATGAACTAATTATCTGAAACTGTGGCATAATTTAATGTCGAACTGAGGTTTATATGTTTCTTGATAAATTTATTGATTACCTTTATGACTATTGCGATTTATATGCTTATAACCTTTTGCCCAATCATTACCATTTAGTACTGCGAGTAAATGATGAAAATGGTGAACAATTTAGTAGACAGATAGGAAGCTTTATTGTGAGTTATACCAACAAGGTCAACCTTAGAAAAGATAGGGTTGGAGGTTTATTTATGAAACCATTCAGACGAATTTTAGTCACAAGAGAAGACTATCTAAAAAGACTTATTTTTTATGTAAATCATAATGCAGCTAAACACGAATTAGTTAAAGATTTCCGAGATTATAGATTCAGTTCTTATCCAGCCATGTTAACTGATGAAGATACAATTGTAGCCAGAGATAAGGTTTTCCAAATCTTTAACGATAAATCAGAATTTGTGGAATACCACAATTTCCGCCATGAAGATTTTAAGATACGGAAGTATCTTCTAGAGCCTTAGGGTCGACGACCCCTTTAGCGGGTCGTCAACCCTAAATCCTCAAAAAAATCAGGATAACTTTTGTTGATGGCTTCAGCATGTTCTATAACTATAGGGCCGGAAGCAATTAAAGCTGCAATGGCTCCTGCCATGGCGATTCTATGATCGTTATTGGAGTGGATTTTTCCTTCTTTTATCTTTCCTCCTTTTATGCTCATCACATCTTCATCCAACTGTATTTCTATGCCTAATTTCCTCATTTCTTTTTGAAGAACTAAAGCTCTATTGCTCTCTTTATGATACAATCTTGTAACACCTTTTATTCTCGTTTTACCCTCGCAAGCAGCTGCTAAAACAACCAGAGGAGGGAATAAATCGGGGCAATGTGTAGCATCAAACTCAAAAGCTTTTAATGAAGCTGTTTCTACATGTATAGACTCCTCAGAAACTTTTATTTGTGCTCCTGAATTCTTAATTGCATCAAGAATTGCTCTATCGGCTTGAAGAGAATCTGGATTCAATCCTTTTACTTCTACTTCTCCGGCTATGGCTCCAGCAACTAAATGAAAGGCTGCACCACTCCAGTCGCCCTCTATTTTGTAATTTCTGGCTTTGTATTTCTGACTTCCTTTAATTCTAAAAGTCTCATAATTCTCTTGCTTTACCTCTGCTCCAAATTCCTTAAGGATATCTAATGTCATATCGATATATGGAATACTTTGTAGCTTGTTTACTTTTAGGATGCTATCGTTTTCTGCCATCGGAAGTGCGATAAGCAAACCCGTCAGAACTTGTGAACTAATGCTTCCATCTACCTCAGTATTTCCTCCTTTTAATGGGCCAGATACAGTTAGGGGAAGATAACCATCGCTACTTGTTACTTCTACTCCTAAGTTTCTAAGTGGTGTTTCTACCATATCGATAGGACGATTTAATAGCGAGCCCTCCCCAGTGAGTTTTATGGTTTGGGGAAATAATGAGGCAATAGGAGTAAAAGTTCTAATCCCTAAGCCTGATTCACCAGCTGATAGGGTTTTACCTTTGAAATTTCGATTACCCTTTATGATAACTTCATCATTTAAAATATGAACTTTTGCTCCCAACTGTTCAGCTACTTTCAAGATAGATTTACTATCATTACTAAAATCGGCATTACTAATTCTCGTTTCCCCATCAGCCAATAAAGCAATAGCAATAGCTCTTTGCATATAACTTTTTGAGGAGGGTGCTGTAATTACACCTTTGTATTTTGAAGGATAAATTGTTTTATTCATTTTTCTAATTCTATAGTAAATATGGTGTAATGGTTAAATTAGAATTTAGAATTCGAGGCTTGTGCAGCACATAAAATGGGGAGTTTACTGTAGTAAATGACCATTTTATGTGCAAGCGTAACGAAGAAGTCTGAATTTTTAATTAACCATTTAGTATTTGGGTTTGTTTGTTAATTGACTCCTGATGTATAGCCTTAAAAACAGCCCCAATAATATCCGAACTCAACTGTGCAGCTTCACCATTTTTTATATTCTTCTCCAAAAGATGGTCCCACCTTTTCGATTGTAATACCGTCATATTATTCTCTTTTTTGTATCGCCCAATGGCTTCCACTTCTTCCATTCTCTTGCCAATAAGCTTAATGAGTTCTTGGTCGTAGAGGTCGATTTTATATCTCAAATCTTCTATTTCTTCCATACTTACATTTTCTGGTTTGGCTTGCCTGAAAACCAAACTCTTTAAGATTTCATGGAAAGCACCAGGAGTAATTTGTTGTTTGGCATCGCTCCAAGCACAATCTGGGTCGGGGTGAACTTCCACCATTAAGCCATCGAAGTTTAAATCTAAAGCTTTTTGTGAAAGGCTCTGAATTAAACTTCTTCGGCCACCAATATGACTTGGGTCACAAATTAAAGGAAGATTAGGCAGGCGACGCTTTAACTCAATAGGGATTTGCCACTTGGGGATGTTTCTGAATAGACTTTGCTCGTAGGTTGAGAATCCGCGGTGAATGGCACCAATTTTATCAATTCCTGCTTGGTTGAGTCTTTCGATAGCTCCAATCCACAATTCCACATCTGGATTAATAGGGTTTTTTACGAAAACAGGAATATTAACTCCTCTTAAAGAATCAGCAATTTCTTGCATAGCAAATGGATTGGCAGAAGTTCTAGCTCCTATCCAGATGATATCTACCCCCGCTTTCAAGGCCTCATAAACGTGTTTTACCTGAGCCACTTCGGTGGAGGTGAGCAAGCCCGTTTCTTGCTTGACGATTTTTAACCATTCTAATCCCTCACTACCTACTCCTTCAAAAGTATTGGCGCGAGTTCTGGGTTTCCAGATTCCTGCACGGTAAACCTGAACTCCTGTGTCCTTTAGTTCTTTGGCGGTGTTTACTACTTGCTCTTCAGTCTCGGCGCTACATGGACCGGAGATGAATAATGGCTTTTCTATGGAGTTGATTCCCCAATCTTCTAGTTTTTTGATTTCTATATGTTGTTCCATAATGTTCTTATTTTGAGTCTGTTAATATACTAAGGTGTTTGGTTCAGAAAGTTCGAATTCGAGGCTTGTGAAGTACTGAATAACAATAAATTTACTTTTGTAAATGTTTGTTTTCAGTGCAAGCGTAACAAAGAAGTCGGACTTTATGGACAAACACTATTTAGGCTTTTAAAACGCGTTTTATACTGTTAGCTTTATTGATCATTTGATTCATATCTTCACTATTTTTTTGGAGGATGTTTTCTTTAAATAATTGGAGTTGTTGAATATAATTATCCAAAACTGCTGTTATGTTTTCTGAGTTTTGTTCAAATATTGGGGTCCACATTTCTGCAGAACTTTTAGCCAATCTCACCGTGGAATCGAAGCCACCACTGGCCAAATTGAAAATGTTTTTTTCATTCTTTTCCTTCTCAAGCACTGTTAAGGCCAAAGCGAATGAGCTGATATGAGAAATATGAGATACATAGGCCGCATGAATATCATGATTGCTGGCACTCATATAAACGTGGTGCATATTGAGGGTTTCGTAAAGTTGAGTCACCATTTCTATGGCCTCTTTGCTACTGTCTTCTGCTTCGGTAAAAATAACAGCCTTAGCATCGAAGAGATTGGGAATAGCAGCCCAAGGTCCGGAATGTTCGGTACCGGCCATTGGGTGAGCTGCTACATAATGACTCCTCTTACTGTGACTTTTTACTCGTTCACAGATGTTCTTTTTTATGGAACACACATCGGTGATGACTTGTTCTTCCACTTGGTCTAATATTTTTGGAAGTAGATGTAAACTCACATTGGCTGGAGTGGCTAATATAATCAGATCTGCTTTTTTAATGCCCTCCTCCAATTCACAAATTTCATCGGCTAAACCTAGCTTCTCTGCGGTATGGGCATGAAGTTTATTGCTATCCACTCCAATGATATATTGAGCAAAACCTCTCTTTTTCAGGTCGATAGCCATGGAGCCACCCATAAGTCCTAATCCTATAATGCAAACTTTCATTAGGCTGAGGTTTTTGAGGTGATTCGTGCCATTGATTGTTCAATGTCGGCTTGTGGTGCACATAAGGAAAAACGAATATATTGGTTTCCATTACTCCCGAATATGCTACCAGGGCTAGCAAATATTCCTTTCTTGTATAATAAGTGATCACTAAATTTCTCACCCGACTCAAAAGCCTTTGGAATCTTAGCCCAAATAAATAAACCTGCACTATCTTTTCTATACTCGCATTTTAGAATATCCAGCATCCTCCAGATTTTTTTTCTTCTATCACCATATTCTTCATTAATGCTATCGAACCAATCTTGGCCTAAATCCATAGCTTTTATAGCAGCTTTCTGAATGGGTTTAAACATCCCAGAATCGAAATTGCTTTTCACTTTTAAAATATGACAGATGATTTCCGCATTTCCAGATACCATTCCCACTCTCCAGCCCGCCATATTGTGGGATTTGCTTAAAGAATTGAGCTCTAGAATAGGGTCGGTGCGGTCACAAAAAGAAAGAATGCTTTGCGGCTCTGAATTTAAAATAGAACTGTAAGGGTTATCATTAACCAATAATATTTGATGTTTCTTGGCAAAGGAAACCAGTTGCTCCATGCTTTGTTTCTGAGCTTTAGCACCTGTTGGCATATGAGGATAATTCATCCATAATATTTTAGTTTTCTCATTGACTAAAGATTCTAATTCATCAAAATCGGGTTGCCAATTGTTCTCTTCTTTAATACTGTATTCGCTTACATTTACCTGCAAAAGCTTAGCAGTGGAAGCGTAGGTAGGATATCCAGGATTAGGAATCAGGATTTTGTCACCAGGATTACAAAAGGCCATATGGATGTGCATGATGGCTTCTTTGGAACCCATTAAAGGCAAAATCTCAGTTTCAGGATTCAGATGAACCTGATAGGTTTTTAAATACCAATTTTGAAAAGCATTTCGCAATTCTGGCAATCCTTTATAAGACTGATAATAATTAGCACCCATTTCGGAGGCGGCTTGCTCCAATTCTGCTATCACCTCTGGATGGGTAGGAAGATCTGGATTTCCGATGCCCATATTGATGATATTCATGCCTTTTTCTTCTAGAGCTAGAATCTCTTCTCTCTTTTTAGAGAAGTAGTATTCTTCCACTGTTTGAAGTCTATTTGCTGGTGTCATAATCGGTATTATTAATGTTATTGAATGATTTTTGTCCAAATTGGTATTCGCCAAGAATATGCAGCTCATTCAGTAATGGGCGGATGGCTTGTAGCATATCTTGATATATTTTTACTTTATCGAAAAGCACATCGATGTAAAAGAGGTAGTGCCAAGGTTCTCCTATTACAGGCATTGATTCAATTTTACTAAGATTGAGCCCATAGATATCGATAATGCTCAATATTTTGGCTAAACTCCCTTGTTTGTGGGGGAGTAATAGTGCCAATGATGCTTTATTGAAATCTTCTGTATTTTGCTCTTCTTGTTTTTTTAAAGTAAGGAAGCGGGTATAGTTTTGTTTATTGGTTTCAATTCCTTTAGCAATGATTTCCAATCCATATTGTTCAGCAGCTAATTTGCTACCAATGGCTCCGGTTTTCTGAAGCTTATTTTCAGCAATATTTCTCATGCTACCGGCGGTATCCTCTGCATCTATCAATTTAATTTGAGGATGGCTTCGAAAAAACTCTCGGCACTGATTGATGGCCATATAGTGTGATTCCACATGTGTGAGTTGAGAGAGAGGAGTACCGGGGAGTGCCGCTAAGTTTTGCTCAATACGCAAATATACTTCCCCTACAATCTGCAAATTTGACTGGCGTATAAGGTTGAAGTTATTGTGTATGGTACCCGAAATTGTATTTTCTATGGCCATAATTCCATATTCAGCCTCCTCATGGCTCACCGAGTCTACCAATCCCTGAAAGGTATGTTGTGGTAATATTTCGGTTTTCTGTCCGAAGTATTCCTCAGCAGCTTCTTGATGAAATGCGCCTTTTATTCCTTGTATGCTTACTACCATTTTCTTTATTTATTCGTGTAAAAAAAAAACGTCTCAGGATATTTTCCCGAGACGCTTTGATTTGTATAATTCATTTTTCTTATACCATGCAGTCTCGGGTGTTTCCATAATAGAAATACCAGAAAAAGAAATAAGAAAAAATGCTGCTATATAAATTCATAATTTTTTGCATAAAAAAAGCCCCTTTCAAAAAGGGGCTTTATATTTTGTATGTCTACATATAATTCCCCGCTCTTATTGTGTCCAATAAAAGAAAGAATAAAAATATGTAGCAATATTTAAAATCATTGTTGTTTGTTTCTGGC
>JADGDY010000147.1 GCA_016744655.1 Bacteroidales bacterium
CATAATGATAAACAACTATCCTGAGGATAAACATAGATTTTCGTTTTTAGTAAAAGATGCAGTAATTGGTGATGATGGGATTTATATGATTTCTAACGGGGTATACGAAGATGCATTTGCATACTTTGATTTAAATACCAACACGTTTCATCAACAAAAAGTGATGAATCAGCCTTTTCATCAAATTTCTATTTCTCCTGATAGTGAGAAGATTGCTTTATTTGGTGCTTATGAGATATTTATATTGAATACTTCTGATTTTAGTTTGGAGTCAACTTATAGTTTTGATGATGCAATTTCGTCCCTGGTTTTTTCTACAGATAATAAGATATATGCATTGAATGCCAGCAATGTGGAGCATTATTTTCATTATATTAACCTAAATACAGACGAAATAGTTTCTCACGATATAGATATTCATGTTTATAGTAATATGGATCTCTTCATGCACCCCTCATTTAATTATATCTATGGGATGAGTAGTGCGAGTAATTGGTTGTTAGAAATTGTGAAAATTGATATTAGAAACGATTTACCGATATTGGTTTATGAATCAACTTTAATGGAAGGTGGAAATAAATGGTGGCAAACAGAAGATGGGAATCGTTTTATTTTTTCTAATTCTTATTTTTATGATATAGATCCAGAATTACCCTATATAGATGTTTTAGATTATGGTAGTACTGAAAACCTGAATTTAGTCATACAGTCTTTGTGTGAACAATCTGTAAATAAACATTATTTCTTTTCTCTCGATCACGGTAGTTATACTTATAATTATGATTACATCATTGAATGGGATCAAGACTTTAATCGAATAGATACTTTGCATGCCGAGAAGTACTTGAAATACGTTATAAATAATAGTATATCCTCCTATGAAACTGTTGGAGCAAAGGTTGATATGTTGTTTTATGACAAAAAAAGAGAAAATCTAATTGCTATCACTAGACCTACAGAATATTCGTATTTTAACTTGGGTGCTATTGAAGTAATTGAAAAATAGAATTAATAAAACCAACGAAGAGGATTTATAATATAGCCAAGGTAATTATTAAATTGAGGATGATATCCATGTTTATTCTCTTTCTTAGACTTTGAATGTGGATCTTCTGGATTGTCATGTCAACAGTATTTATTTAGTTTTCATGTATAGCTGTTTACAAATAATAAGGTGAAAAGCGAGAACGCTATTGATCAAACAAGATATTCAGGATAAAACTGTTGAATATAGGATGGTGCAAATAGAAAAATTGCAGTATCAGTTAGAGTTGATAGGTTGAATAATTACAAGTTTCTGAGAATCTAGATTTATTGCAGGTTTATTGAAAAGGCCAATGTCAAGACCAGAAAAGGGAGTGAATTACTACTTGTTCATAAAAACGTGAATAGCGCTGTTTTAATCAGCCTAGAAGCAATATGAATAATAGTAACATAAAATACCGCTAGGAAGAAATATTTCATCTTATAACACATCATAACTAGCAACTGATCATACAATGTTTCCACCGTATGATTTTACATGAAGAACTTTTGTGTAATATACATGACTACTACTCAATTAATGGTTTTGCAGCAGAATGATAATAGAAGGATTGAGTTTTAACTATGCCTATAAAACTCAATAAATATCTAAAAAAACGGGTTTATTGAGTTAAGGTAAACCTTAAACTTAAACCACCACTAGTAGTGGAGTTAGGATATTGATTCGCTACATGAGGCTTATTCATGATTTGATCATAATAAAGCCTTACAGTAAATTTCTGGCTTACCATATAATCTGCAGAGAAGTTAATAGATGTAATTCTTTGCCCAGAACTAATTTGATCTATATCTTGATCAAGTCTTCTCAGAATGGTCATGTTATCACGAATAGAGAAATCAACTTTCAAGTTCAAGTCTGAGTTAAGCTGCTTTTTAGAGCCTTTACTACCTAGAGTTTTGATAGCAAATTTCACATTCTTAATACGATAACCCACGCCAATAATATATTCATTACTGGTTACTTCCGTCAGCTGATTTCCTACAAAACTAAGAGATAAGTTTCTCGACTTTTTGAATTCTAAGTTAGTTAATAAACTATTATTCCAAGTCATATCCAATTTAATCAAGGGACTAAATTGTTCAGAAATACTGAGCAATGTCATATCAAATTGATTAATGAAATCTCCATTAGTATTTACTGCACTTGGATGTCCTATATCACCAGCATCTTGATAATTTACATTACTCACATAAGAGCCAATACTATAGGCAGAGCGATAACTATGTGTTACAGTTACGTTTTTAAATATTTTCCTTAAGGCAGGAATCTTACTTAAACCTTTATAGGTCACGCGCCAGTTTGGAAAAGGAATCTTCGGGAAGTAATTCAGTGGGATTGATTCTGGCGATCTGTTGGTATATGCTGCCACAAAGGCTCCATGTAATACATCTTGAGAAGAAGCACTATATCCTAGTGGAAATCCTGTCGAATCAACAACATCACCACTATAATTAGGGTTTTCACCCGCTAATCTATTGGCCATTTGAATACGATAATCCTTCATTTTAGAATATGTCTTAGTACTGTTGTCACTTGCAACTTTGTCAAATGATGTTCCTATAGTTAAGAATGACATACTGAAACTTCCTCTTTCCATAGGCGTGTACTCCTGGAAGATCTCAAATTCATTATCGTATTTATAATAACTTTGTTTTGTGTAGCTATATGTTCTGGTAGCTGTTAGTTCTATTCTCAAATCTCTAATAGGTTCGAAAGTAGCTCTTGCGTTTAAATTAGTGCTAAATTTATCATAGTTTAATGTGTTTAAACTACTGTCTTGAGATAGCCAATATATGTGGTCAGAATACTTAGTAATATCGTTTTCCCAGCCAAATACATAACCGAGTCCCGGTGCCATTTGCGACCAGTTATTTCCTAATGCTCCAGGCTCAGGATAAAAACCTGGCATTAAATTTCCTTTGCTTTGTGACCATGTAACCGAACCGTCTTTCCACATCATTAGGAATTTCAAAGTATTATCAGCAATAACTTTAAATACTTCTGAATTTTTCTTGGTAGTATCTTTTGCTTGCTCTTGGGCCTGTCTGCCTGTAGCCCCTCTTCTAGCGGTACTTTGCTTTCTACCACGACCTCTTTTTTTCTGGTTTAATTTTTTAAGATATGGAACCTTATTATAAAGTTTTTCCATTCTAATATTACCATTTAAAGAGATTGTGTTTGAATTCTCTATAGTATTACCCATTCTAGATTGTAAACTCTGCGGGCTTGCTGTCCAACTGTAGTCTCCTTGATACCTAGCATTGGCTGTAATCCAATCAAAAATAGGTATCTTGTTGATAGGGATTGAATAGTTTAATGAAATGGACTGATCAAATTGATTCATTCTACCACCGCTGATAATACTGGACCATACACTATCTCGATAGAAATCCATATAGTTAGCGTCTCCTCTGTCTATTCTTCCAGCCGGTTCATCTATGCTAGCACTAGCCTGAGCTGAGTATTCTAGCTTTAAACCCTTTGTTAAATCAAATTTTAAGCTATAGTTCCTGTTCCAATCAAATCGCTTAGTCCAAGTCCAACGCATAGGAATATCTCCTTTACTCTTATTTCTCATGCGTTTGTCGGCATATTCTCGATTAACATCCATACGGAAAGAGAAGAGTTTCGGGATATAGTAGAAGTTAAAATCACGAATAATTCTTAGAGATTTGCCTCTGAAGACCTTCATCTTTTTAAATGGCTCTACAGGTTTAGGGTTAAGGGCAAGATTGTATCCTAGACCTCCCCTATAAGTTTTCTGTAAGTGGTATTCCACATCTATACTTCTATGGAAGATTTCAGAATAACTATAGCTCACATCAAAATTCTCAATGTCCCAAGGTCTTTGTTTGGTCATTTTCTGCCCAGTTCTGTCTTTCCTCACATTAATGAAGTTGATATTCTTACGAATAGTGACATCTTGTGATAGTGCTTTTACCGAATCTTTTTGAGTTTTAGTTGCGTAGCTATCCAGATCTTTATCAAAGTCAATATCGGGATCTAACGGATTGTATTCAGGGGTTAATCTAGATTCAGAATAATCAAAGTGCATTGGTACTTTTACTCCCCATTCTTCTGGGAAAAGTTTACCTAATGATAAATTTGTAGCTATATCAAAGTTGGTGATGTCTTCTTGTTGACGATCGTTTATCTTGCTTTCTAGTCCACCAAATCCAGCAGTGCTGTGTGTTCCTGAAACAATTACATTACCAAAGTCTGCTAAATCTACTTTAGCTCTAGCTGTAGCTGCCCAAGCCGATTTATTATCAAAATCGGTAACACGTAATTCATTTACCCAAACTTCTGCACACTTTGGGAGTCCATCATCATCGTCATCTACACCTTGTTTTTTAGGATTTCTTATACCAATCATAATGGCTCTAACATCACTTAAACTTGGTGCACCTAAAACAGTAATTGTATTGTCACCATCCATTTCGGAATAGGGCAAGATGAGACTTACATTTTCGGCATCTGCTCTTTCAGCAATGTTTCTGTTTAATTTGGTATCGACTAATTTTTCAAGTTCAATATCTAAACTATTAGCATCAGGCCAAATAGCATATGGGTCAGATGTTCCCCAATCAGTTAGTTTCAAAGGAACTTCATACTCATAGTAATTGTCGGTGAAATCAGAACCCATTCGCAAGAATAGAGTTAGCTCGTCATCTTCTAAATTATCATCGATACTAGACCGCTCAGCGTGCACAAACATCTTTAATCGTTTGTACCTTCTAAAATCGAAGTCTGTGGTTTTAAACACCGCTCGTGCATCTCCATCTACTAATCCACAAGTAATAATTTGCATAGATTGCTCATTCTGGCGTTGTAAATTAGTGGTTCCTATATTTACTTCTCTGTCAATACCAGGAGGTAAAACATAAGGGATTGGTGTTCTTTGACCATTTTCCTCGATATTAATAGCTGCTGTTTCGAAAACAGTACCACTTTGCTGATCGTTAGGAATATATTCCCCTGGCGAAAGGAGGCTATATTCGTATTTTCTCCAATCGCTTCTTACCAATTCTAAAGTAGCAAAACGTAATACAGTTTGCTCCTTGAATCCTTTCATAAACATCCTCATAAAACGGATAGAATTAAAGTCGCTAATTTGTCCAATTACTTTATTTGGTCTTTTAATTGGAATTTTAAACTGATACCATTTTGTCGTTATATCATCTCCATTTTCATATTTAACATTGTCAGCTACTCGCATATCGGTAATGTAGCCTTGACCTACTTCCATGTTATCAGGATGTAAAGCAATGTGGTATTGGAAATATCTCTCGGATTCACTTAAGGTGTTATCGCGATTAATATCTTCAACATCAGGTCGTGTAGTACCGGTTGTAGAGTAAGTTTCTCCAGAGAATTCTGAAGCTGGAGAGTTTCCATCTGGACCATTGTACATTTTGTATCTTTCGAGGATGCTTTCATATGTTGCATCATTATCGTAGTCACTTCCTCTAAAATAATGAAAATTATCTCCAGATGGATCCGCACTAGCATTAGCATAAGCAGCAGATCCTGCGCCAAATTTACTAGCAATAATTTCTAAGTATTGTGATTCGAAAAATCCTCGTTCATCATCATCTCTTAAACCATCAAACCCAACATCTTGGAATGGTCTTGCTTCGGGCCTATTATCAAATGCATCTACAAGAGATTGTAAAGATGGGACTAATCCCCAAACTGTAGTATCCACATCAATTTTGTTGGCATCTACAGGTAAGCCATTTTCAAATCCTTTTCGACTATCCCTTAAAACATCTTCTGAAATATCTCCTAGGTTGATATAAAGATCACCACCATTACTATTTTCATTATTGGTAAATGGATCCATAATCCAGAATTCGAGGTATTCCACATTAGTCGACTCAAAATCGGATGTTTCAATTTCACGCATGATACCACCCCATCTGCTTTCAGGATCTTCTAGGTTACCAAACTCATCTATACCAGCTGAATATCCATCACTTTCGTCTACATCGTAGTTATAAGGGCCTTTTGTATTTGGATAATAGGCAAGATTGAATACCGGGATATTTGTTGGATACCCATTAGCAGTTTCTTTATTAGGGAACACCTCTTTTTCTAAAACTTGTCTTACTTCATCTTTTGAAAGTTCATCTGCATAGATATTGCTAGGACGAAGGTTTCCTTGATCATAGAATAGTGGATCAATAATATACCAGGCTAGTTTTGCTCTATTTTTACCATAGTTTAATCCAGAATTTAGCTTGGCTTCGGGGAACATGCTTTTTTCTACTTGTCCCTGAGGAGTAGAGGCCAAAACCCAACGTGAAACCATCTTTAAGTCAATAGTCGACTTAGTTCCTTCAAAATCGTCAATATAGGAAGTCCCACTACTACCAATAGCCCGGCTATGTCCAGGTAAAAAGTGTGCAAATTCTCCATTTAACGTAACTAAAGAACGAGCATTGGTTTCAATAAGAGGTAATTTATCTACCATTTTGGTAATCCAACGTGATTCTTTTTGATAACTCATATCGAGTCCCCAAATGGTATTGTTAATAGGATCGTCACCAATATTTGTTTTCTGTGTAATTGGCTTTTCACTTAAGTTTAAGATTGTACCACCTAAATGTAAATTTTGATTCATTTCATAATCGAAATGAGCACCCATCATCGTTTTTTGTTGAATAGCAAACGCAGAAGTGCTTTCCATGGAGATATTAATTGGTGTACCAGAATTTAATATACCTTCATTAATAATTCTCACTCTACCTAATGTATAATCTACAGTATAATCCACATTTTCAGTTAATGGAATTCCACCAGCAGTTACTCTTACAGATCCTGCTGGAACATTTAGAGCATTTAATGAGATTTCAGATCCAGATGAAGATTTATAATAACCTTCTAAAAGGTATTTGTTTTTTGCTGGATATTGTTGAGCTTCACTCTTTGTGAGGCTATATAAACTGTCATAACAATACAAGTCAGCTAAGGCTTCATCATCTAACTTTTCTCTTAAATATTCTCCGAAAGGTTCGAGCATTGTAAAGAAGATTCTACCATTAGAAGATTGAATAGTACCTCCATTTGTTGCTGCATTATTAATGAAATCGAAAATTCCATCCGGGTATGGGTTCTGTTGTTGGTCAAGGTTATCAAAGTTCATGACCTCGATTAATGGTACACCCTTGATGTCTTCACTACCCTGCGGTAAATAGCCTTTAGAAACTCCATCTTCTCCACCAGTATAGAGGATGTTTAGGATGAAGTCTTCACTATTTACTTGGTAAGCACCAATGTTATAGATGTTTTTCATCATTAAATCCCAAATAGGTATGGACGTATTAACAGAAGTGCTTTTTAATAACTTTACGATCAGTGTGTTTGGTGCAATAATTCCTTCATCAGAAAATTCTCCCACCTGATAAACCTTTTGTTCAGGATCTCCAATAATAGTATACTGGTAGGATATAGCCAATACTTGATCAGGATTGAGCCTTGTATTTAATGAAATAAATCCAAGTTTAGTATTTACTGAGTATTCTGTAACCTTTAGTTTACGAGCCAGTTCAACTTTCTCGTAGTCAATACCTGAGGTCATTCCCTTACTTTGAAGGTGATTTGTGACACTGCTGATATCTCTTACAACATTTGTATCAATTACAGTACGTAAGTTATTCGTATTGTCATCGGGGTTCTTAGTAGCAGAAGTTCTAACGATCTCTGGAAAATATGGATCGTACTCTCCTAAATCTTGGAATGCTACAATGTTTCTGTTATCTGTAGTTGGAGAGCCAATATTTGTTACCCAAACTTCGGTTTTTGTAATGTTGATATTCGAATTAATGATAGGTAGTTCTTCTAATGCCTTTGCATAATTGTCGCCAAAATATTCACCAAGTAAAAAGTGTTTGTTTTCTTCATACTGATCAATGCGAAGTTCAAATTCATTAGTTTGAGCCCCTCCTTGTACTGTTAACGATGAAGATTCACTCTTTTGCTGGGAGAAAACCGAAGTAACAGTAAGTTTACCAAACTGGAGTTTTGTTTTAATACCAAATAAACTTTGGCTACCTTGAATTAAAGTAGAGGTAAGAGGTAAAGTAACATCCCCTGCTTCAATTAATTTGATGATCTCATCTTCGTCACCTTCGTATTTCAGTTTTAGTTTGTTTTCAAAATCGAAAGTAGCTTCAGTATTATAGTTTACTTTAAACTCAATTTTATCTCCAATTTTAGCCAATACATTTAATTGTATTTTTTGTTGGAAATCGAAATTTGTAACACTTTGTTGGCGCACATTAAGTGCTGGATCCTCACGTTTGTTATTCACCACACCAAACATAAGTTCTGCAGAACCTTGAGGACGGATGTCAATGGTATTTCCACCAAAAATTCTATCAAAAACTTTACCACCAATATGAATAGATGGAATTATTCCTCCATTAGCTGCAGCATTATTGGCATTTGAGCGTTCAGCCCAATAGTTTTCAAGAGATTGTTCCTCTTCAAACTGTCTGTATTCATCCAGATCCATTCGTTGAGACGGACGATAATTTAAATCACCCATTTTGTTTGTCACAACATATTGGTTGGTTTTCGGATCAAAAACCACATTTTGTTGTAAGTTCTTTGGGTCCTGAAGAAAAAGGTTAGAATGGTTGGAACCACCAGTATAAAATAAGTTATCATCACCTTGGAAAGGGAATTTTAAATCAACCTTGTTTGTAGTATCATTACTGGTACTATCAGGTGGATTTAAAAATAAGGTGGAGCCAATTGGTGCGGCCCAACTTTTTTGAATCAAAAAGGTTGGGGAGAGCAACATTAGAGTAAACAATAGTAGAAGTAGTACCCTTGTAAAAAACCTCATTAAAAATTATATCTTTTGCTTAATAGTATTGCTACCATTAGTCTATCATTAACACTTTATTTACTATAAGACCTTAAGACTAGCCTTTATCAACTCTTCCACTTTATCAATTTCAGGGTTGGAAGTAAAGACTTTCTTTAATCCTTTTTCAGCCATTTGTTTTGAGAAACCTAAGGCAATCAATGCAGATAACGCTTCATCTTTGAAGGTATTGTGTTGGAACTGTAAATTATCGCCATCTGTTACCAACTTATCGAGTTTGTCTTTCAAATCGACAATGATTCGTTGTGCACCCTTAGCTCCAATTCCTTTCACGGCTTTCAATGCAGCAACATTTCCTGAGTCTATAGCTTCATAAACTTCATCAGAAGTCATAGAAGATAATATCATTCTTGCAGTACTGGCACCTACACCCGAAACGCTAATTAATTTTCTAAAAACCTCTCTTTCGTAGTTGTCAAAGAAACCAAATAGTGTTTGGGCATCTTCTCTTACTATAAAATGGATGAAAAGTTTTACGTTTTCTTTCTTTCCTATACGAGTAAAAGTGTTTAAAGAAATATTTACATAATATCCTATTCCTGAGCAATCTATGATTGCAAAGGCTGGATTTTTTTCAACTAGCTTACCTTGTATATATTCGTACATCTTTTTTGAGCTGATTCAATCGCCAAAAGTACAAATATTCCTGACTTTGTATAGTGAAGTTGAGGATTTTGATAAAAAAATCTTGTAGTTCTAAATAGTGGATGTCTAGGCTCGTAAAATAGCAAAAGCCGACAAGGTATGATTGTCGGCTTTTTGATCATGTGATTTTGTAAAATAGTTTAGATTTCGGTAGTAGGTTTTGTTTCTTGTGCCTCTTGTATTTCTATTTTTTTTTGTACTTCTTTTTCCTGAGGTTTTTCGATAAAAACATCTTTATCATCTTCTTGTGGGGCATCTATTAGTACAGCCTCCTCAAAGTTTTCGTTTTGTAAAACCCAGTATGAGTCTCTCGATTTGTGCTTATAGAGTTTTCTTCTCCATTTATAATGCATCCTGAAATGTCTTCTGATATTCTTATCTATCATGATCGTTTTTCCTTCAGGAACGTATAGCTTTAACTCAATTTCTTGACTTCTCCATTTTGAACCTTCTGAGAGCTTAAAATAAGGATCAAGTAATATTCCAGTCGAATCAATATTAAATTCATAGAAGGTGTTTTCAAGATTCGTATTGGCTTCTTCCTCATTTTTTCCATTTGCCGTTTTGTAAACTTTTAGTATAAAGTCTTCTTTATCATGTTCGATGATTTGGAGTCTTGGTTCACCATAAATCTCGTTATCATGAAGGACAGGGTGGTTGTTATCTTGAGAAATAACTGTTTTGTTATCACTTGAGAATATATCTTGATAATAGGAATTGGTGTTTAACCTTATGTTTAGGGTATCGGATTTCACTTCTTCAAAATCATATCTGGTGATATTTATAGCATCTTTATGGTATGCTCTAATAGTTGTATAGCTCATTCCGAGAGACACGATCAAAGCAACTACCCAAGCTTGCCATGCTATTGTGCCTACTGTTCTGTTTCTTTTTAAATTAAACAGAAACCTAATTCCATGAAATACCATCATTACAATTGGAATTAAGACAAGAACACTTAATGCTGTTAATGTAATGGAAGCATATTCGTTGGCTATGATATAATTACTCATAAATGCAGGGAATGACATACCTTGAATTAAAAATCCGTCGAATTCCAATTCAGGAATTAAGTTGAGGTATAAAATTCCAAAACCTACTAATAATCCTACACCATTAATAAACAACACTAATCCAAGTATAAATTTTAAAACTCTTAGCGTAATTCGACCAAATCCTTTGAAAAACGATTCTATCTTTTGAAGCCCAACTTTTCTAGCTGGTCCAGTTTTATGGTAAACTCCCATGGCTTCTTCAGAGAAATCATTGAGTCTATCTTTCAAATATTCGGTTTCCTCTTTTACTTTACTTTCAATGTTTTTTACATTTACTTTTTTTCCTTCCATACGAATACGATCGTTGGTGCTGGCAGCTTCGGGCATTAATAACCAAAGTCCAATGTAGATGAGGATTCCTATACCACCAGTAGTCACTAAAATCACAAATATAATTCTGATAATAATAGGATCTAGATTGAAATATTTTCCAAGTCCAGAAGCTACCCCTGCAACATGTGCATTAATAGGATCACGAAATAAATGTTTTTTGAATTTATTGAAATGATTGTTTGATTCAAAAGTTTCATCAGAACTTTCTTCTTCCATCTCATAAGGTTGCCCCATGATTTTCATAATGTCATCAACATCTTCTATGGTGATCACCGAAATTTGTTCTGGAGTTCTTTCTTTAAAAAGCTCGGCAATTCTTGCTTCTATATCAGCAACGATTTCATCGCCACCATCCTCTTTTTTAAAATGGGCATTTAGTTTTTTAAAATACTGGGTTAATTTGTCGTAAGCGTTCTCATTTATATTAAAAACCCACCCGCTTATATTTATTGTTAATGTCTTTTCCATCTTGATATCAATTAAAGTTTTACAGATATGATTTTGTCGACTGCAGTGGTGAGTTCATCCCAGCTGCTTTTCAGCATGACTAGCGAAGATTCGCCTAATTCAGTAAGCTGATAATATTTTCTTGGAGGGCCCGAAGTAGATTCTTCCCATCTATATTGGAGGAGTCCATCGTTTTTTAATCGTGTAAGTAATGGGTAGAGTGTTCCTTCTACCACAATTAGATCAGAACTTTTCAGTTTGTCAATAATGTCAGATGCATAGGCGTCTTTTTCAGCTATTATAGCAAGGGTGCATAGCTCTAAAACACCTTTTCGCATCTGTGCTTTTGTTTTCTCAATGTTCATTATACTTTTGTTTTCATGGGTAAAATTATAATACTATGCGATGCAAAGATATTATAAAATATTGGTACTATGCAATGCAAAGTACTAAAATATTTTTATTTCTGTTTTGGCAAAGTAGTGTAAGTGTCAGAAATACAGGGTTATGTGTGTGGTGAAATATTTTTAAAAAATATCTTGAATACTATCCATT
>JADGDY010000148.1 GCA_016744655.1 Bacteroidales bacterium
TGCTCATCCGAAAAACGTAATTGAGTCTATTTAAAACAGGATGAACATCTTCTATTTCTATATTAATCTCCCTTTTATCATCATTAATTGAATTGTTAATTTCATCTTCTTCTAGTGACAGTATATCAAGGATTCTAGTCAGTATTAATATCTCATATTCTTGAAAAAATTCTTCTACATCATTTTCTACAATACACGTCGCATTCCAATCTATATTAGTATCTATTTTTAAATTTATAAAACGATCCTCATTTATATTCCCTGATTCGATTTCATCTTTATAAATATGCAATACGTCTTGCATCAATAGCAAAACAGAATCTTTATCTAGGGATCCTCCAGTTTCTATTTTCTTTAGCAAATAATCTACCAAATATGTTCTTGATATAGCTGATTCATAATTTGTTTTTTCCACATCAAGAATATCAGAATCAATTATTCTTTCAGATAGATGCTTTCTTAATCTATAACCCTTTTCTTGAAAAAATAATACTATTCTTATTACCCAATATATTGGATTTATGATAGATAAATTTTTCAACTCTAGATAATCTCGAATGGCATTCATTAACCTATAGCTTTTCTCAAACCAAATATCAAATGAAGTGTCCCATTGTTTATAGTGTAATAATTCATGCCTTAATATTAGAGATAAATGTATTCTCTCCAACACATTGAGGGCAAGATATGGTATTCCAACAATTATTGACTTCTTTTGCTGATATATATAGAAATCCTGCATATTCCTTGAAACGTATATATCCTTATTAATACCTAAATTATTTTTAAGTTCGGAGAAAATATTTTTAAATAGAATAGGCAATTCCTGAAATGGCACTTTATCTTCAGCTTTTTGTGCCTTTTGATACTGAATATAACTTTTTATTACTTGAAAATGAGCTATAATATTTGCTAAGAAAAAAGTTATTACTACAGCTATTACCCTAGGTGATTCCGAAAGAATTATTATATAATATACCAAAATTGAAAGCATTATGCTTATCAAAAGTGTAATAATGAACAAAACAAACGCTAAAAATGGAATTAGATAAAGTGCAGTCAGTATTAAGCGATATTTAAAAGTAATATTTTTCAATCTTTTATACTTTTTATTTGACATACTTCAAAATCAGCATTGTTCACTTCCTTGGCATCCTGTTTAAAATAGCGCTGGAGTATTTTATTTTGCAAGATAGGATGAACTATAGGCATGTTTATTTCTCCTTTTGGTGATAATACAAACATGAAGAAATCATTTGTGTGCTTTTTCTCTCTTAATCTTGAAACATATTCAATATTATTATTTGGTTCCATAGGAATAACGGCCATAAATATTTTATTTTCTAAACCATATTTCGTTGCTGTTTCATCAAATCCAATGTTTGTAATAACTCCTGATTTGTGAACGCGACAATCATTTTGTTTTGCCAAGACTCCTTCAACAGATTCAAGTCCTATTTTACTATCTGTGTATACACAATCTATAATCCACTCAAATTTTACTTTTTCTGAAAGAGATAATAAGTAAAAATCTACCTCTCTTCTTATACTTGAAATCCCTTGTATTAGTTTATCTTGCTCTATTATGAACTGTTCTTTGTGTTCTTTGAATAAAAAAGAACTAACTATTGATTTAAAATCAGTGTTATCTAGCATCTTCCCAACCCTAACATTTCGTTTTTCTAGTATATTATCACTGCTTCTTTTTCTATGTGGACCCAATTCAGATTTCTGGCAATCCCATTCTTGCTTACCATACGAAAAGTAACCCACTAATTCTATTAATTGTTTAGTAGCAAATCCCTTTTTGTTTTCTGGAAATGCCCTTAGTATTGTTTTATAGCCTAATCCACTGATTTCTGTGTAATCAAGCTCAAATGTATCAATACTCTTTCGTTGATAATATTGGAAAAGTGGTTTAGAAATACTCTCTAATTCTGTATGAATATATTTACCAAGCATTTGACTCATTCTTTTATAAAAGTCTGTACTGTAAATTTTTTCTCCCTTTTCTTGCGAAATTAATTCTAAATATCTCTTTAATAGGGCATCATGCAGTGCTGTATGTACTTCAAAGGTTTTTCTCATGAGCTTTCAAATATATGTATTTAACAGACATCTTAGACATGTCTGTGCTAACAACTTATCTCAATATATTTTCGCTTCATATTCATTTATAAAACTAAAAATTAAGCTTATGAAAACTTCTAAAGATTCAAGTAGATTCATAAAGAATCATTCAAAACGAATGAACAATCCATCAAAAAAGGAAGTTGTAAAATCAAGAATATTACCTCCCCTTTATACTCCTTTAAGCAAAAGTGATCGATTGATTCTTATTTCCTTTTGTAGGCTTCTTGGTCGGGATACATTCTAGAATATAATAATTAAGATGAATAAATATCAGAAAAAAAAACAATCATGAACATTATCAATCTATTTAAACCCAAACGTGGCTCTACAGCCAAAATTCTAGTTCCAAAACTGAACTATCAAGAATCACTTAAAAGATACATTGATCTTTTAGATAATCTGAGTGATGCTAATAAGGATTTTCAGCAAATAGCAACAACTTTCCTTTCTACTCTAGATAAAGAAGCTCGTGAAAAATTACCAGCATTTGATTTTGGCTCTACTCATGATGCATATGCACTGATCACCTATATGAATACTGTTTTTAATGTACTCCAATTGCATATTCAGGCTTCGATACAGCAAGAGTTTACAGTAAGGAATCAGATAATAGAACAGGAGTGTTTATACCATGAATTAACAACTCAAACTCTTACAGATGATCAACAAACTTCCCTATTAGCTTTTGAACAGATTCATAAAGATGATTATATCTCTAGAGCTACTACTATCCGCAAAGAAAATATTGTTACTGGAAATAGTTCAGCCAAAGATATCATGGAATCTGAACATAGCAAACAGGAAAGTTTATTACAGAAAGAAGCTGACAGCTTGGAGCTAGCTAATACTAAAAATTCCAACTTTAAAGACATAAGCTATAACCTAACTAAAACTCATTATCAGAGGAAGATAAAAGAGCATCAGGATTTACATCCTGTATATTTTGACAATTTACAAGAAAGCATTGCACAAGCAAAGGGTTTGGTTAATGGGGAAGTTATCAAGCATACTGAGGAAAGTAATATTTCAACACAGCAATCATAATTTCCAATAGATAAATCTAAAACAAAAAAAAAGATTATGACTAAGCAAGAAAATAATCGATATCCATTTAATACTGGATATCAACATAAAAAAACGGACTTCAATTCTTATGAAGAAGGTAGCAGAGTTCCTGAAATTGTAAAAGAAGAGGAAGATATTAACCTGTTCTTTAGTATGATTGGGGAACAATATTACTCAAACCACGAAGCATCTAAAAGGAATTTAAATGCAAAACTTGAACTTATAGAATTTACACTACTTGAGAAGGAAACTGAAGAAAAGAAAAAATATATAGCCTACTTAGGAGTAAAGCCTAATCCTTTAAGGTATGCAAACAAATTCAAAGTTTGGACATTTTATATTGTTATCCTCTTTGGTATAGTAGCCGAATTTCTTATTTATCAAAACATAGCTTATGAAAGCTTTGGAATGCCAGAAGTTAAATCCTATTTTATAGGTTTTTTAGTGCTCCTTTTTACAAAATTCGTCCAAGTTGCCATCCAAAAACACATTACTTCTTGGATCAAAGAAAACAATCTATTGTTTCGTTCTGTTCACAAGATTTTAATTTTTGTGTTGGTGGGTTTGGTGTTAATTAACGCTGTTATGATGGGTATTACCAACCTTAATAATATAGAGAAACAAAAGAAGATTGAAAAGATGGAATATGTTTCTTCTTCTATTGATGATGCTCAAGACTATAGTGAAAGCACCTCAGATTTAGATACTGAGCTTAGTGGTCTTGAAACTGAAATTTATGAAGATGAGAACTGGTTCTTGATAGCTACTAAGTATATTTCTATTGGGTTTTTAGGTCTCATAACTATAGGGGCCGGAGCTATTTTGTTTGTGGTAGCAGATTTAAATAAGGACGCTCTTTCTATTAAGAAAAAGATACAGCAATTAAAAGATCGACAAGCAGAACTAAAGGCCAATCTACCTTATTATTTTGATACTTATAATGAATTGTTATCCCTTCAACATGAGATCATCAAATCACATGGTATCAAACATTTCCTAGAAAAACTTTTATCTGAGAAACAAGAAGAAGCTCTTAAAATCAAATCAGAATAATATATCAATTGAATAATAAACTTTAAAAATCAAACTTATGAAAACATCAACATTTTTTTCGATGAATAGACTCGCTTTGTTCTTATTTATCTATTTCTTATTCTTTGGTTTAGCAAATACTAATCATGTAATTGCACAAGATAAGCTTTCAAATAAAAATACTATAACGGTTGTTTTTATTGATAAAACTAGCTCTGTAGAAACGAACTCTTTTATCACAGCAAAAAATCAGTCTTGGTTAAGGCGAATTCTAAAGCAAAGTTTTGTAGTTTCTGGAGACAAAATTATTCTTTCCTATATCTTTCAAAATACTGCGAGTTCCTCCAATAAAACAGTTTTCACTTATCTTCCTCCTAAAGAAAGGACTAACCGCATGAGTAGTAGTGAGGCCAGGGTAGCGAAGATAAAGTACAAAAAAAGACTTCGGGCATATCAAAATAACTTCATTGATAGAATAATTACTAAAGCCTTCTCTTCTCAACCTAGTTTATCTGGGACTAATGTTATTGGCAGTTTTAAAATTCTATCAGATATTTCTATTGCTAATCCAAATCATAAACTAAAAGCAGTTTATATAAGCGATATGCAGGAGTGCTCCTCTTTTCAAAAGTTGTTTTGTGAAAATTCAACACACTCAATAAAATCTTTTAACCATGCCCTTTCTTTGGCTAAAAAGGATTACCCTAGACTAATTCAGAAATTCCGACTGAATAAAAAGTGCCTGCAAAATTACCTAGAAATTATTGTTGTATTTCCTGCTCAAGAATTAGATACAGACCCAGCCTTCGCTATCCTGCCTACCTATTGGAGCTATTTGTTTAGCCAATGTGGAGTTAATGAAATCAATTATCACTAAAAACAATAACATCATGAATAAAGACCAAATTATTATTTTGCATAAGGATGATTTAGAAGTTCTACTTAAAGAACTTCTAAATCAACTAGCTCCTCAAAAAGCAGATGAATGGGTTATTGAACCTGTTGCTATGAAAATGCTAGGAATCAAGAGTAAGAGCCACCTGTGGAGCCTGAGAAGCAAGGGCTTGCTAGAGTTCTCGCAGCCTTCGAGAAAGATCATACTTTATAGTACAGCTAGTATCAAAAGTTACATTGAGTCTCACTCACATAAAACTTTTTAGCCATGAAGAAAGAAAATGGTTTCAGCAGTATGCAAGAATATTGTGACACTTATAATTTAGGATTTAGTTTATCTAAACTGGAAGAGATTCCTCAGGTTCTTAGCGCTATTAGAAATATTCACTTGAATAATGATAATGAATTCTTGAACACTTTAATTACTGGATTGAATGATGGCCGTGAATTTAGAAAGTCTCTTTCAAAGGAACGAGAATCGGAATTGGACAAGATTCAAGAAACCAAGGAAATCACAAATGAGAAAGAAATTGAAAGATGAAAAGGCAACCACAATCAGAAAAACATCTTAACGCATACCATGAAGGCTATAAGAAAGGGATTTCTATTGCTCTTAAGGATGAAAAATTAGTTCTTAAAAAACTCAACCCTTATCATTTAATTGTTAACCGTCAAGCTTGGGAAGGCTTTAGAACTGGTGCAACTGACGGTTTCAAACAAGGAGTTAGACAGCTTCAGCAACATCTTTCATATAAGCGATTAAAAGAGTTGGATAAACTCAAATCAAACTCAGTAGAACAGGAAAGGTAGAAAAACTTTTCGGCAAATAGGGGGAGGCATGTATAACTCTCCCCCATAATTCTCACTTTTTAACCCCATTATTATGAAATTAATCACGCAAAAATTGGAGAAGAGATTCGCTGAACTGGGCGATCAAGATATTCCAAATCCAATTGTAGTTAGTAAAATATTTAGCCCATCTGGAGCCGCAACTTGGCTGATGACGGCATATAATCCAGAAAGCAGAATAGGCTTTGGCTATGTGAAAGGCTTAGGCTTTGATGAACTCGGATATTTCAGCTTGGATGAGCTTGAAACTCTTCGTGTTCCACCATATAATTTGCCATTAGAGCGAGACCTTCATTGCGGTGAAAAACCCTTGCTAATGCACTGTCCTGAATTAGCTGATGAAATCAAGCGCAATGAAGAATTACGAGCTATTGAAAATGAACAAGAACTCTCTAAAGATGAAGATTTAGAACGCTGAATTCATGCAATACAATCTTAATATACCTATTTATTAACCAATAATATGAATCATTTAATGAACTCTAAACTCCAGAAGAAATTTGAAAAGATAGGCAACCAGCTTCATTCCGATGATCCCATTATTTTAGCTCATTACTTTATGATCTCTTCCCCTTTTCATTGGATGGCGATTGAGTTTAATGAAACAGCAAATACTTGTTTTGGGTACTCATATGAAATAACTCCAAAAGGATATTCAGGTATTTGGTGTGATTTTTCACTTGATGAATTAGCAGCACTTACACACCCTAATCCTGAGATGTATATACCTGATGTAGAGTTAGATTCAAACTTCCCAAATAATTACAAATTTTCTGAAGTGTGCCCTAAGGATTCTTATACATGGAAAGAATATAAAAACATGAGGGAATTAGAAAATATTGAGCAAGCCACTCCAAAACTAGAATACGAAAGATAGATTTTATGAATAGAAAATCACATACTGAGTATTTAAGGGATTACAGAAAGCACCGAGTTCATCGTGTGATTATCTTTAATCAGGAGGATTATGATATGCTTTTAGATTTGTCTAAAAAATATCAGAAACCCTTTAGTTCTCTTGTACGTGAATTAGCCTTGGCTCAGGCTAATAATCAATATTTACTTCCCAACGAGGAACAAACTAAATCAGTTCAATTTCTATTAAAAAAAATGGGGACGAATATTAATCAATTGGCTCATGTAGCAAACGCCACTTTGGAGCTCCCTCATTCTGGAATTGAGTTTATGCAGAAAGAATTTATCAATCTGGAAAACGATATCAAAAACATTTATCACAAGCCAATCATTATAGAAGATATTATCAAGTACGCAATTTCTACAAATCCAGCTTACATCAAACGCATTGAAAATATTTTAAAAGAATTCTCGAAATGATTATAAAAAGTCTTCGTCATAAGGTGCGTTCCAGTAAATATTCTGTCAATTATATATTTGATGGGATGCCTAAAGAAAGAAAAGATCAATGGGTGATTTATCAAAATATTTCTGATGGTTTTACTCGCGAATCTATCATTAATGAATTAAATGCAAATGCTGAATTTCTTTCATCTTCATTGAAAAGAAAGAAGACTATCCGTTTCCATGAAATACTAGCTTTTTCTCACCTAAATGAAAAAGACTTGAATCGGGAGAAACTTCAAAGAATTGCTCATAAATATTTACAGCTTCGCGATCCTGATGGTTCTGCTTTGGCTATCTGTGTTACTCATCTGGAGAAACATCCTCATATACATATTCTACTTACTTCAAATGCTCTTGGGAGCAGTAAAAGCGGAGATATGAGAATGTCGAATGCTAGATATTTTGAAATACGTAGAAATATGGAAAGGTGGATTTTGCATACATTCCCAGAACTCCACCATTCTACAGTTTACCTTCCCAAAGATGAAATACATCAATTATTACCCGAAAAATATCAAGTCCAAAGACGATTGCTCGAAGTTTCTAAACCTAAGCAAAGCATGGGATCAACCAAAGCAAAAATTTCTGAAGTAGTTAAGGAGGTTCTGGAGAAAAGTATTTCTCTTGAAGATTTTGCAAAACGCATTAATAACCAGAAAGATTTTAAAACTTATTCTAGAAGAGGAAAATTAACTGGAATCCTTTATGAACAGAAAAAGAAGTATCGGTTTTCTACTCTTGGCATTAACCTGCTAGAAGAAAATTTCAATGTGCTTTCTAGAATGAGTGAATTGGAAAAATTTAAAGAAAAGGAAAAAGAAATATCCAAATCAAATGAGAGATAATCAAATTAGTATTAACCCCAAAAAATAAAACACCATGTCAATATTCTTTAGTAACTCTCATACAGAAAAATCCGCAAAATATTTGAGCGGAGGAAAAAAGTTCAACTTCCTAAACTCCTATAATACTGGGTTAGTGATTGATGGAAAGTCTAGAATTTCCGTCAAGAATTCTTTACAACATGCATTAATACTTGGAGGAAGTGGCTACGGTAAAACTACTACCTACATAATACCCAACTTAATGAAACTTCGCAAAGCTGGGGTATATCTTTTAGATCCGTCAAAAGAACTGTATAATCTAACTAGTAAACACCTATCTAAACATTTTAATATTTACTCTATCAATCTTGGTGATTCGTCTGAAAGTGAGTATTGGAATCCTCTTGAAAACGCCACATCAAAAGATGATTTAATGATGGTTGCAGATGCGATCATTTCATCCGCTTATCCTAATGAAAGCGGAGATGCAAAATTCTGGAATGATGGAGCAAAATCTTTGATCAATGTTTTATTAAACTCAGTAAACCATCAGCCAAAAAACAAAAATCTATTCTATGTTTATAATATGCTCAACCGCTTTAATGAAAACGATAAAGCAGAGCTATATAAACATTTGTCTTCTACTTTGGATGAAGATACTTGGTTGGAGTATAAAGGGCTTATTTCGCAGCCAGAGAAGGTCTGGGGAAGCATGATAGCCACAGCTAAGATTGCTCTTTCTCCTATTAGCTCTGATATTCTAAAAAAGTTGTCTGCAAAGAGCACAATTAATTTTACTGAATTCCGTAAAAAGCCTTCTATCCTTTTTATAATCGTACCTGAACATCGTATAAAGGAGAATTCCCTGTTTTTATCTTTATTATTTCGCGAGATTTTTGAGACCCTGATGGAAATGCCCACTAAAAAAGATTTGGTGCAATACCTACTTTTAGATGAAGCAGGAAATATATTTGTACCCAAGCTTGCAAACTACATTACTGTACTTCGTAAGAGAAAAACTTCTGTTTCTTTGATTTTGCAGAGTATACAACAATTATCTGCTCTTTATGGAAATGATGCTGACACAATTGTAGAGAATACGATGAATCATATTTACTATCCTGGTCTTTCTCTACAGACATGCCAACAATTAAGTCAAAAGATTGGCAATGCTTCTATTAATTCACCTAGTACTTATTTCCCTACGAATAAAAAAGATGGTACTAAAGCTCCTCTTTTGTCTCCTGAATCTATAAGAACCTTAAAAAATGGTAGAGCTTTGTTTTTATCGGGGAATCTTCCTCCTGTGATTTTGAAACTTAAGCCTTGGTATAAGAATTTTTGGATGAAGTTGAAGCTTTGGAAAGGGGGGGAATGATATGTTTTTCTCAATCTTTCATTGGCTAGTTTTAATCAGCGTTATTCTTTTTGCTGTTAAGCGTAAATGGTTAGTTTGGTTTTGGAAATGGATTTTTCGTGTATTTGGGAAAGTCCTTCGTTTTGCTTTCAGTATTATTAAAAAAATCGCTGGATTTGTTTGGTTTCTTGTTAGCAAACTTCTAAAGTTAATATGGAATATATTCGTAAGGATTGCAAAAGGAATATTTTGGTTTGTTCCTAGATTAATATATTGGATCGGATGGGTTTTGTTGGAAAGTTTCAAATTTGTTTTCTATGCACTGAAAGCTTTGATAGAAATTCTGAAACCGTAAAAAATGAGTGACTAAGGCTGCTCTTTTTTTTACCCAAATCTTGAAGAAATTTGGGTGGGGATTCCAAAGGGTCTCCTTTTGGCAAGTTCGCGAAATTACCCCTTTGGGGAAATTCTATAGTGATTTCGCGTACTTGCTTGGCAGAAAAATCCTGAGGGGTGATTTTTTGCTTTTGCAAGAGAGTATTCTGTTGCTTCAGATCATCGTATGAGTTGCTAGTCTTTTGCATAAACTTTACTAAGACTACTTATCTTATAATAATCTATTAACACTTCAAGAATGAATTAATTTCTATCTTTTGATCATTTTCTTAAACTCAAATTCGACTCCTTTTTTAAATTTTATCAAATAAATACCCTTATTAAGATAGGCCGTTTGGACGGTTGTTTTCTCAATTACACTTCCTTTATAAACAATTTGTCCAAGTGCGTTTAGAATTTCAAAATTAATTAATTCAGTATTATCAACTAATTCAATTGTCAACACATCTTGTACAGGATTAGGATAAATTTTAATTAGATTGTAGTTCTCTTCAACAGTGCCTATAGAAGTGACAAGTACATTTACCACATTTGATTCATCAGAACTGCAGCCTAAGAGAGTTACAATAGCATAATAATCACCAGATAATACTACCGTGTAATCCTGATTAACAGCCCCATTGATAATACCATTCTGATTATACCATTGGTTCCCATTTGGAGCATCAGAGTGTAAAACATTATTATCTAAAAGAGTAATTACTGGTGATGGAGGAAGTGCTATTACATTGACATTCGCAGAATTTGCCACACTTGAACCACATGAATTATTTGCTGTCACTGAAATAGCTCCTCCATTTGAACCAGCTGTACAGCTTATAGAAGTACTTGATGAACTCCCACTCCATCCACTTGGTAATATCCATGTATAAGATGTTGCTCCTGAAACAGATGGAATACTATATGTTTGAGTTGAACTTTCACATACTTCAGTATTTCCTGAAATTGAACCTGGTTGTGAAGGTGTTGTTACAACATTTACATTTACAAAACTTGCAACACTTGAACCACACGAATTATTTGCTGTTACTGAGATAGCTCCTCCATTTGAACCAGCTGTACAACTTATAGAATTACTTGATGAGCTCCCACTCCATCCACTTGGTAATGTCCATGTATAAGATGATGCTCCTGAAACAGATGAAATGCTGTAGGCTTGTGCTGAACTTTCACATACTTCAGTATTTCCTGAAATTGAACCTGGTTGTGAAGGTGTTGTTACAACACTTACATTTACTAAGCTTGCAACACTTGAACCACACGAATTATTTGCTGTTACTGAGATAGCTCCTCCATTTGGACCAGCTGTACAACTTATAGAAGTACTTGATGAACTCCCACTCCATCCACTTGGTAATGTCCATGTATAAGATATTGCTCCTGAAACAGATGAAATGCTGTAGGCTTGTGCTGAACTTTCACATACTTCAGTATTTCCTGAAATTGAATCTGGTTGTGAAGGTGTTGTTACAACACTTACATTTACAAAACTTGCAACACTTGAACCACACGAATTATTTGCTGTTACTGAGATAGCTCCTCCATTTGAACCAGCTGTACAACTTATAGAAGTACTTGATGAACTCCCACTCCATCCACTTGGCAATGTCCATGTATAAGATGTTGCTCCTGAAACAGATGAAATGCTGTAGGCTTGTGCTGAACTTTCACATACTTCAATATTTCCTGAAATTGAACCTGGTTGTGAGGGAATAATACAATCTGTAGTAAAATAGCTATATTCAGAATAATCAGTCCAGTCTCCATTACATTTTATTTTTCCTTTCCAATAATACTCAGTGTCTGAATTTAATCCTGATAACTCAAAAGTATTGTCTATTGAATATTCATTGGTTGGGTCACCGTTCTCATCATACCACCTAAACTTATATTCTTCTGCATCAGAAATATATGGTATAATTAGTGTAACACTTGATGTTGTTATATTATCCTCTGAAATATTTGTTGGTGTATCGCAATTTGAGCCTTCATCTAAGGTGCTAAAATAGCTATAATCAGAATAATCAGTCCAATCTCCATTACATTTTAT
>JADGDY010000149.1 GCA_016744655.1 Bacteroidales bacterium
CATACCGTAAAGATACAAATTATATCAATCAATTGGAAATATATTTGGTATTATTATTTTATGGGCAGCCTAATCAAGTATACATTTGAATGACAAATCCTCATTAATGAAGAGCAGCAAATGCTAATATATTCTTAGAGGAATTTCATATCTTCAAAATCTTCATCGAATACTTGGTTCATCACCATGGCCACAGAACCCAAAAGCTTTACCTTTTCTTGTAGCAAAGAAGTAACTACCTCAGTATCTTTTTTAATATGACTAATAGTGTATTTGTTTAACGTGTTCTGGATCGGATTGATTAAATAATCTTCAGCAAGAGCTACTTTTCCTCCTACAATAATCATTTCAGGATTAAAGATATGAACCAAACTTGCTAAGGCTTCTCCCAAGAAATTCCCCAGCTTATTAATGATTTCGATGGCAAATAAATCACCTTTATTTACAGCTTCAATAACATCGGCCACATGAATTTCTTCCAAATCACCATTCACCAATTCCTTAATTAGACTCTCTTGGCCTTTTTTAATTCCTTGCTGTGCTTGTTCTATAATGGCTCCTCCAGAAGCTACAGTTTCTAAACAACCATATTTACCACAGGTACAAAGGTTACCATCTTTCACCACATTAATATGGCCAAATTCACCGGCTAATCCACTTTTGCCTCTGTAAACAATTCCATTCAAAATCATTCCTAAACCAACACCATCACAAATATTAAGACATAGTACATCTTTCTTGTTTTTAGCAAAACCGAAAGCTTGCTCCCCAATGGCCATCACTCTACTATCGCTATCGATAATGGTTGGTAATTGATAATGCTCTTCAAATAATTCCACAATAGATTTACCATTGATTCTAACATCCATATAAGTTTGGCCAGTTTTTGAGTTGATCAAACCCGGAATGGAAACACCAATTCCTAAGAATAAGGATTTATCTAGATTGGCTTTGGCCAATATTTCATCTAATCTCCGGAATAAATCCGAGAACATTTCATTCTTATCTTTTACATTTCCAAAGTAAGTAATAATTTCGGAAACCGCTTCATTATCGAGATTGAAAACTCCTAATTTCACCATCCTACAATCAATATCAATACCTATAATATAGCGTGCATTTGGATTAATTCCATAGAGATTGGGTTTTCTTCCCCCGATAGACTCACCTATCCCCATGTCCTTAATAATACCTAAATCGATAAGCTCTTGAAGCAACTTAGTAATCGTTGGAGAACTCATCTTTGTTAACTTTGCTATATCAGGATTTGATGTGGGTCCTAAATGGTATAAGTACTCAATTATAGCATTCTTTTGAAATATTTTCTTAAGTTCTACATTGGACATACCATTAGTAGTAACAGGCTTTTCAAGTAAAGTTTTATTCATTGATGGGATTTTAGCTTCTGGTTTTTTCTAAAGTTGCTAAAGTAATGAAAATATTTAAGAAAGTAATTATTCTGAACATTTTCTTATTAACCACCCATTCAAACTGATAATGAGATATATAAATTCAGATTCGTTAATAATACTGCATGTATTTCTGAAAAATTATTTAATCTGATTTCAAGTATTTGAAGATGTTTTTTTAAATGTAATTTTGAGAATTAATAGATTGTCATTCTTTATTGAATAAATAAAACGAATATGAAAAGCATAAATCCAGCAAATCAAGAAATCATAAAAGAATATAAAGAACTCAATGCCAAAGAAGTAAAAACCAGGATTGAACAAGTCCACGAAAAATGGTTGGAATGGAAAGGAAGTTCTTTTGAATTTCGCTCAGAACTAATGTTTAATCTGGCAAAAGTCTTACGAAAGAATCAGCAAAAATATGCCGAAATCATTTCTCTAGAAATGGGTAAGCCTATTACAGAGAGTCTTGGCGAGGTGGAAAAGTCGGCTTGGGTTTGTGAATACTATGCTGAGGAAGCTGAAAACATGCTAAAAGATGAGGTCTTGAAATCCGATGCCGAAAGTAGTTTTGTGAGCTTTGAACCTTTGGGAGTAGTTTTAGCGGTGATGCCTTGGAATTTTCCTTTTTGGCAAGTATTTCGTTTTGCAGCACCTGCATTGATGGCCGGAAATGTGGGGCTTTTAAAACATGCAAGCAATGTGATGGGCTGCGCAGAAGCCATTGAAGATTGCTTTATGGAAGCTGGATTTCCAGAAAATGTGTTTAAGAATTTAGTGATAGGAAGCTCAAAAGTAGAAGCCATTGTAAAACACAGTTATGTAAAAGCAACTACCCTTACCGGGAGCGAATATGCTGGGAGGAAAGTGGCGGGAGCTTCTGGTGCGGCTTTAAAGAAATCGGTTTTGGAACTGGGTGGTTCAGACCCGTTTATCGTATTAGAAGATGCCAATTTAGAGGAGGCTGCTTATTGGGGAGTTTTCTCTCGATTATTAAATAATGGCCAAAGTTGCATTGCTGCCAAACGATTTATATTACACAAAGACATAGCCGATAAGTATTTGAGTTTGATTAGAGCAGAAATAAAAAAATGGAATATTGGTGATCCTATAGACGAAAGCTGCAAACTTGGTCCACTCGCCCGACCCGACTTACTCACCGATCTCGAAATACAATTAAAGGATGCGGTGGATAAAGGGGCCGAAATTCTTGAAGGCGGAAAAGCCATAAGTGGAGCAGGAAATTACTTTGAGCCCACCATCATTAAAAATCTGACTCCTCAGATGAACATTTATCATGAAGAAACCTTTGGTCCTGTTTTCTCTATTTATATCGTAAAAAATGAAGAGGAGGCCATTAAGCTAGCCAATGCCAGTGAATTTGGATTAGGAGCCAGTCTATGGACCAGCAACAAAGAAAGAGGAGTAAAATTAGCTCGACGGGTTGAAAGCGGCGCTGTTTTCATTAACGGAATGACGAAATCGGATCCGCGCTTACCTTTTGGAGGAATTAAAAAATCTGGATACGGTAGGGAGCTTTCTCATTATGGCATTAAAGAGTTTTTGAATATGAAGACTATTTGGGTGGGGTAAAACTATGTGAGTTGTCCTTAAAATATCTTGCCACTAAGGCACTAGGACACAAGAATGATTAAAGCTTGGAATTTCTCATAGGAAAAATGGTTCTTTTCGGCTATTTCTCATTTTTAAGCGCTGTAGTATCATCGTCTAATTAAGTCAGCATAAATCAAATTCCTAATATTAGATTTTACTTGACACTTTGAGGCTAAGAAAAATATGATTATATAAATTGATTTTCAAGTACTCTTTTACTGTGATATATAAATTTCGAATTAAAAATCTGTTTGGCAGATTTATTCATTTACACTTTTCAAAAAGTGTAGAAGAACCACCGCTGTATCAGCAAGTCTACTCCACAAATGGCTTTTCAGAAAAACAATAAATGAAGACATATTGAGTATATTAACACATAATAATTAGATAAAGCTTCATAGTGATAACCGTACTAGAATTAAAATTCACTTCGCCTAACGCATCAAAATAGGATTTAACCCTCTTTTCTTATTTCTCCATTTCACAATAATCATAGAAAATGTTGAGCATCGGCAATAAATAACTAGTTTTACAAGCCCTCGAATGAGATTTTTAGTATCACTATAGAGGAACAAATACAAATACCTGAATGGTGGCGAATTAAGAAACTAGCCATACAGGGCGCTAATCAATCAACAGATATGCAAAAAAACGAAGAGTTCTCAAATCAAGTGGTATTGCCAGAATCACTTGCTCCTATAGAAGTTCAAGAATTTGAAGCTTTGGATAAAAAGTATAAACTTATCAATCAAATAAGCTCTGCAATAGTGTTGGCCATTGCATTGACAGCATTTTTTATTTTCACCATGATTTCGTCTGGAAACATCCCCTATTTTGTACTATTTGGGATCCCTACTTTATTTGTGCTATTATTTATCAGCAAATTGGTTTTCGTAATTCTCGGTTTTCCTAAAAAAGGATATTTGCTCAGGGAACATGATGTATCATATCGGAGCGGACTTTTAATTTACAAACTGACTAGTATTCCTTTTAATCGAATTCAACATGTTGAGGTAAGTCAAAGTATGATAGAAAAAAGTTTTGGCCTATCAACAGTTAAAATATTTACCGCCGGAGGAAGCATTAGTGACCTTTCTATTCCTGGCCTATTACCCGATAAAGCCAAACAGATAGAATCATTTCTCTTATCAAAAGTAAGCCAGCATGAGTAATCTAGATTTAACAAACCCCACTCGTCAGGAGCTGCGTGGTTTTTTAGTGATTTTAGTGTTTGAGCTTCAGAAAAAAGCGAGGGTGTTTTGGCCAGTACTTATTCTTCTTTTTACTCAGAAAAATCTACTTCCAGAAAATATAACTATTCCTATAGCACTAGGAATCATAGTTTTATTTTTAGTGGTCCATGCCATTCTTTACTATCTAAATTTCTACTTCTATGTGGAAGAAAATCAGTTTATCATTAAAAAAGGCTACCTCCGCAAAATAGTTCTTTCTATTCCGTTGGAGCGCATTCAAAGTGTAAATACTAAGCAAAATCTTTTACAGCAACTTTTGAATGTATATTCGCTCGAAGTAGATACAGCAGGATCTGCAGGTAAAGAATTAAATATCTACTCCCTAAGTGGAGATTATACGGAGCACCTCACTCAATTCTTGCAGTCTCATAAAGAAAACACCATAGATGATGAATCAGATTCCACTTTTAATAATCAAGAAGAAGTTGAGATTCTAAAACTAAGTCCCGCCGATTTATTACGTATAGGGATCAGCCAAAACCACGTAAGAACTGGATTAATCATTGTGGCTTTTGGTTCTCAAATATGGAATCAAATCCAAGATTTATTTCAAGAAGAAACCGATGCTTACTCTGATTCAGTTCAACACCTATTAAGTAATTCAGGTATATTGTTTTTTACAGTGTTTGTAATTCTGGCTCTGCTTGCTTCCATTCTTGCTACTTTAGTTTTTACCGTGATTAAATATTACGGTTTTAGGCTAGTTAAGCATCAAGAAAGCTATAAGATTACCGCTGGATTATTTAATAAGCGTAAGGTTTTACTTCCGTTCAGTAAAGTGCAACAATTCAACTGGGAAACTGGCCCCATAAAAAAGCTGTTTGGTATCTTTAAGATCAGCTTTAAACAAGCTGTGAGTAAACAGGTACAGCAAAAACAAGTGGTTGACGCTCCTGGTTGTCTTAACCATCATATTGAAAGCATTAGAGAAGATTTGTTTAAAAGAGATTTACCAGATGCTAACGAAAAAATATATTCACATCGGCGCTATTTCAATTTATTATGGTTTTTCAGCGGATGGCTACCGGCTCTAGTTTCTAGCCCAGTATATATTTACGAGCCCTTGTGGTTAATTGCCGGAGGAGCGTGGTTGCTAATTTCTGGCTTATATAACTGGATGAAAGTCAGTAAAAGCTATTTTCAATTTAACAAATCCCAGCTCATTGTTGGTAAAGGGGCCATAAATACAGTGTGGCAGCAGACAGAATCCTATAAAACACAATCTGTGGATTTTCGACAGTCATTTTTTCAGAAACGAAGAGGATTAGCATCATTAAGGGTAAACAATGCATCAGGACATTTGAATATTCCATATATCCCTGAGGAAATGGCACATCAGTTGATGAATGATCTTCTTTATCATGTGGAGATCTCTGAGGAGAAATGGATGTAATCTAAAATCTTGAGCGAATGGACTTCAGACTAGCCCCTATGGTTTCTATTGAGGCTTCGGAAACTCCAGACGATTCAGCATATTCTCTCCAAGCATCGATAATGCTCTTTATCTCATCTATTAATACCTTTGGTTTGTTGATCGATAATGCATTAGCCAATTCCATTAATTCTTTCCTCCCTGGATCTACATAGTTTTTAGCACAAGCCGTACTGTGAAATCCCTGAGAAGACGAGGAGAATGTTAAGTCATATGCTGGTGCCAATGACCACACCCCATTAGTATCCATTAGAAATGCAAAGTTTTTAGAATGGTCATCACGATTATGTGCAAGAACATTAAAAACTGCTCTTCGGAACATTTGTTGCGCAGCTTGTGCGTTATTTGTCAGCTTCTTTGCTTGGTAGATTAAATTTCCATAGTCTAGAGTGCTGTGCTCATAATCATCATGAAGAAGCCCTGCCGCTGAGAGCATATGAAGCTTATCATTACCAACACGATCAAATCGTTTGGTTCCAAAATAGCTGTTCCCAGAGTCACTGTTAAACACGCTACACTCAGACATTTCAATCCCTGAATCCAAGGCCATCTTATAATAAGCCAGCTCTATATTGGCGATATCTTTCGAATCTACATCTGCTGCAAATTTGATAATCCAGTGTTCATAATCTTCTGGAAGATGAGCGATACCACTGATGAGTGAATCTGTTTTTGGATTATATCCTGCATAAATTTTGGGCCGAGCTCCACCAGGGCTGCCTCCTCTTCGGAACATATCATCAATTATGACACTGCTCTCGCCGCTGAGTATATCAGAAATATTGTTGTTTAGTTGATCCAAATTAATTTCTTTAGCCTCCTGTTCCATGTCGACACTCGGCCTGTACTGTAAAGCTCCCATGCTATTCTTCCCAGCAAATGTCAAATGATCCAAAGCATTGAGAGATTCAATGGCAATGCGATCGGCACTGAGGCGTTTCTTGATTAGCAAGTATCCCCAAGCATCTGGCAAAGAATCAGCGAACACGCCAAAGAGTCCATTGAATGGTTTTGCGCTTGTGGTTTGAGGAATATCATCAAACTTTAATTGAGTAGGGGAAAGGTTTTTTCCTGTTTTGAGATAAGCATCACTATACTTAAATAATATACTCCGGCCATCTAATACAAGCTGCCCGATGAGTTCTTCTCGTTCAGAGAACTGTAGATATACGTTGAGCTTTTTAGTTGCCATAATTAATAATTAAATAAATCCTTTTTCCTTTTCATATTGTTTAGGACTAAAATAGATTCAAAGTCTGTCAAACGTTGGAGCGTATCACAAATCTTTAGAAACGATTCAAGGGAAATAATACCTGTGGACTCGAATTTCCGAATACTCGCATATGCTACTCCCGATCTCTCCGACAATTCCCTCTGTGACATCTTCTCCTGTTTCCTTAAGGCGATGATGTTTTTTGATAAAAGAATCATTACTTCTTTTGGTGTTTTTTGATCTCCGTATTCTCCCATTGCTACTCTTGATTTTAGAATACGAAGATAAGGAATTAATTTGAAAATGCTATTGTGGTAGCTATATATTATTGATTATGATAAATAATGCTTCTATAGTAGCAGTTAATTTAGATTCTAAGAGTTTTATTATTTTCTAAAATTGACTAAATAGTCAATATGTGTAATTCAGAACTCCCTTCTAATATGATATTTTGTCATATTCATTTCACATACTGTTCTGACCAAATAAATAACTCCATAAGGGAATTTATCAAGGATTTAAGTGTATAGTTGCTGATTTCATATGATTCATTGGGGTCTGCATGGATGTATTGGCCACTCGCCCAATAAAGACCATTTGCCAAATGAAAGATAGCAGAGTTTTGGTATACATCTCTCGTTGCCACGAACTGGGCATTAGGATAACCATTTAAATGCTTCATTAAGGGATTAAACATAATCATTCCATTCGGTTTAAATTTATTATCAGGTACAACTAATCTGTTTTTATTATTGATGACCTTATATATTGTTTCCTGAAGGGCTCTAACATCTCTAAGTATCCCGCCAAAAGCCTGAAAACTTGATTCATCCAAACACTGAAGAATTGAGATCAGAGTAAGTTCAGTATTCGCATCAAAATAGCCCTTTTCAAACAGTTCAAAAACAGCATTATGCTTCCTTTTAATCTGTAAAACTTCTGAATTATCAATACAAAGCTTCAGCTCTACGAAAAGCTTATCTATATCTTGAGGTGTTTTCAAGAATAGTTTTTCATCTTTATAATACCTGCCAAGTGTTTCGAACTCTTTATCGTCTCCAGTTAGGATAAACCTTGGAAACCCTTTTACATCACTGTCTAAAAAACTTATCGCGCTAGTTATAAATGCGGGATCTTCTATTTCTTGAGCATCATAAGTCAAACACTTTATATCAAGTACGACAGCAGCATAACTATGTTCATATTTTGGTATTATCTTTTTTAATCCTTCTAAACTTCTCTCATGTTTAACTCGGATGTCTTTTGCTAAGGCCTCTTCTGTAAAATGGCTAGCGAATTCTTGTCTATCTTCAATTAGTATAATGTTATTGATCATCTTCTGTTAGATTTAATGGAATTTCTATTGACATTGAGAATCCTGATGTTGTGTTCTCTTTAATTTGCAGGTCTCCTCCATGGGCTTTAACAATTCTATATATATAATTACCACCAATCCCAGAGCCTCCGCTACTCTGACCTTTTACAAGGAGATTGATATAATCCTTTTGTGTTAATAAAAAACGCTTTCCATTGTTTGTATAATCAATTATTGCAATGGGTCTTTCTTTGCTTTGTCTAATTCGGAATTGCACCTTGAATCCTTCCTTAGGAATCTTCTGATCTTTAAAACCATGATTCTCAGCATTCGATATTAATTGATCCAAAAGTTCCTTAAAGGCAGGTTGATGTATATTGGTTGTAATTTCAGTTCCAGCTACATCAATATTGTATTTGTCAGGCCTTTTATCGTTTTTATAATCCTCAATGAATTGATGAAGGTTTGTTTCTACCATATCTTCCGTTTCCAATTTAAAATTCATGACCTGATTCACTGTCGTCAGCACATTATTTAAATTGATTGATTCAGCCTGAAGCTTATTTATTTTTTCAATTAATGTTAGGTTTTCTGGTGTGTCTACTAATGGATTTTCCACAGCTTGAATTTCATACTCTTTCTTCTCACCAAGATCGAATTTCTCAATTATACGCTTAAACCCCCTAACTTGAAAATCAATATTTGTCAACGTAGGTCTCAATTGGTGCACTAAAGTTCTCACAATATCGCTTTCCTTTTGTTCAATCTCTTCCTCATACCCGAGTGCTCTAATTTTACCTTCCACTTTGCTGCGCTCTGCAGCAATAATATTGGCTTTCTGAGTATTCGTAAATTGTTTCTGTAGTTCTATTGACACATATGGGATTACGATTTCTTTTAGTCTACCAATGGTAATATGAGGCATTACTGACCCTGCCCTGTTTTTTATTATTTGATTATTTACAAAATCAGAATTTAATTGATAGTACAAATACTCTAAATCAATAAGATCGGTCTGTACTTTAGGAACCAATGCTATAATGCTACTATGGAAAAGGATTTCAGAATACCCATTCTTTGGTTTGTAATATGTAGGTTTTAGATTGTCACCTATCCTTGCTACCAAAATCCCTTCAGTTGATAAAATAGACCTGTGATACTCGATTAGAGGATCAATTTGAAGTTTGACTAATTTTACATCAAGATACATATCCATAATATCTTTAGACAAATTTTCAATTTTAATTACTGGCAACCCTTTTTCCAAAATCCTTGTACCTACTTGTTGCAGCCTAGGCGATTTACCAGACCTGATTTCAACAAGTTCTCCAAGTTTTCTACCGCTTTCGTTTGCAAGCATTTCTTCAGCTTCGATTGACTCATCACTGTATGTAGCTACAGATAAGTTCATATCATTCCTTAAATGATCAGAAGATATTATTCGTAGATTATGATTTCTCTTTTTTTGAATGTTGTCATGAGATAGAATTACATTGTCACTATCAATATCAATCGTTTTGGAATCACTAAAAGTCTTTTGTGTCTCAATAAATTTTATTTTACCTCTCAGTTCAGTTGGTTTTTTCTTGTTTAGAACCAGCAAACTTGCTTTTGCTTCTGTATAGGGTTTAAATGCTCCATTAGGAAGACTAATAATGCTTTCTATAAGATCTTCTCGAATAAGCAATTCTCGTATCTCCTTTTCCTTCCCTCCTTTAAATAATAGGCTCTCCGAAACCGTAATCACCGCTTTCCCTGTATCATTCAATTTAGATAAGACAAATAATACTGGAGCACTGTATCCTTTGCCAGAACGAGTAGATTTAAGAGCCCATCTATGAAATAGTTGCTCATTTTCCAAAGTGTTACTGAAACCATTCATTGGCAGATCAGCAATGATATAGTCAAATACCTCGTTGTTATCAAACTCTCTCATGCAATTTTCAGCAACGATCTTGGTTTGCCAAAAACCATTCATAATAAGGTTCATATAACCCAACTGTGCCATTCTATGATTGATCTCAGTCCCCTTTGCTATTAGTTTTCCATTGGTGATTTTAAGAGCTTCAATCAATAAACCAGCCGATCCACAAACAGGATCGTACAAAACCTTATTCTCTTTAGGATTAAGGAGATCTAACATTAATTCTTTTAAATATTGAGGCGTATATGGTACAGTGGAGTTTGAAAATTCAATTGATATAAAATGGAGGAGATAATCGTAAATATTTCCAAATACCTCATCTGAATATGCAATAGTATTGACCTTATTTAGCGTTGCTAAAACATCTCTTGAACGCTCGAAATCGAGTTGATTATATAATCTTTCAGATTCATCTAATATGTAAGGAAGAAATTCCAATGAATCAATGTTAAAGTTTTGTTCTACCTTAAATATATTTATTTCACTCTCTCCAAAGAAATTTGTTAAAATCTCATTCAGTCGTCCATCGACTGATTTGACTTTGGTATAGATGGGGGCATCATTTAGATTTCTTAGGTCATTTATCCGCTTTAAAAACAGCATTACTGCTAAAAAATATTGCAAATCTGAACGGCTAAAATGATTTCTCAACATATCAGAAAGATACTGATATGTTGTCAATAATTCTCTCCATTGAGTATCTGATGTCAGAACGACTTGCCCATTGACATAATCAAAAAGTTTCGAGTAATTTTTGACCCTAGATCTGATTTGCGAATTTTCAATAGGTTTCTCATCCTTTCGTGTATAAAACTTATTTTTATTGATTTGATCTGCTATCTTTCTTATAGAAAGAGGTCTGCCTTCATCACTCAATATTTGAAATATGGCCTCATGTAATGTCATAATAATTCGCCTTTCTGATTCAATTAGTTTCTTTTAACACTTATATGCTCCTCCAATTTCTTCCTCACTCACACTTCTTCTTCACCCGCCTAGTCGAACTCTTCTTTTTGGAGTTCATACTTTCCTTTAAATTCTTAACCTCCTCCAACAACTCCTTAGCATCTCCATCTGTTGGCAATTGCTCCACCAATTCGCCTTTAAAGGCTTTGGCTAAAATGGCTTGTGGTAGATTATCTATTTGTGCTTTTAGGGTGTTATATTTGGCATCTATGGTATCTACTTTGGCAAAGAGGCTTTCTACTCTAAGTACAATTTCGGTTTGTTCTTCAATTGGAGGTAAGGGGATATTAATTGTCTTAAAATTATTTTGAGACAAGTTTCTCATTGAAGCTTGATTTCCCGTAGCTTTTGATTCAATTTCAGACCTACCTTCAGAAGATTTCAAGAATCGATGAGTGTAATGTTTAGTCACATTATCTCTAAAATAGACTCTCCATACCTTATCACTAATCATTATATCATGTACAATTTCTTTCACAATGACTGAAGCTCCTACCAGTTCTAAAGTATTAGCTCTGGAAATTAGAAAGTCGCCAGATTCAATAAAATACTCTTTGTTGATTCTATCCTTATCAATAACCGTTTTCGTTTGTTTAGGGTCAAATTCATTCCATGTTACCGCACTAATTTTAACTAAGCCCACTTGTCCTTTGACTATTGGTACTTCAGGACATGAAAAATTCTTACCAGCTTGAATTTTAATAATTATATTCTCAATTTTAACATCTACCCATTCTCCCAGCTCCTTTCCTTTTCTCCAGTCCTCAGTCAATTTACCAGTTACAGCTTGGGTGAGGATGGCTTGCCTAAAATTTTTAAG
>JADGDY010000150.1 GCA_016744655.1 Bacteroidales bacterium
TTTTCCTAAAATAACTGAGTGTACTTGATATGGATTATACCCCAAAGTTCTTACAAAGGAAAACATATTGTAACAAATTTCTATGACCTACTTGGTAGTAAGGATACGATAATGAATCATCAATGGTTAGCGTATAGTCTGCCTAAGTTTAGGTGCTTAGATATTGGTTTATATGCGCAATAATTTTTAAAAATACTGACTTCCGTGGAAATTGGGAGTATACAGTAATTTTAATAAGGCTGATATCGATGGACATATCGATAGGTCTATAGAACTTCAGGATTACTTTGTTAATTTAAAAATCAATTCTTGATCAAGGTTAAGGTATTCCTCAAGTTGATTGATGCTAGCCATTTCGAAGTCTTCAAAGTCAAAACCTGGTGCTACAGTGCATCCAGAAAGTACATATTTGGTCCCTGGTGCTGGAAGGGCTGCGAACCAAGTGTTTTTTGGTACTACACAAACTGGGCTTTCTCCCTCTTCTATATTTAGACCTAATTTTAGGAGCTTAATCTTTTTGTTTTCGAGGTGATAAATGTGAATGACTCCTCCATCATAGTGATGCCAAATTTCATCTGATTTTATCCTATGAAAACATGAGAAATCGCCTTCTTCCAATAGGTAATAAATAGCGGTAGAATGATCACGAGTGCCATTAAATCTGGGGTTTAAAGCTGACTTTTTTATTGATTCTTTGGCTCGATACACTTCTTTATAATAACCACCTTCTGGATGGGGAAGAAGTTCCAATTGTTTTATCCAGTACGAAGCTGAGTGATTCATTACTCCACGCCTTTTCTTATGTTTTTAGACTGGGTAGCACCAAGGGTCCATGTGAGTCGAATAGAAAGAACTGAATGCCGTTGGTCGGAGCTTTGTTTTTGATCGTTTTGATTTATCAGTAGTTCATCATCTTCTCCTGCCCATAAAGAAGTGAGGCCATATTGGTATCTTACATTGATAGATGCGTTTTTCCAGATTTTGTATTTAAAATCTGCGATCCAATCAAGATTGTCTTGAGCAAAATAACCATCGCTGGTAGAATTGGATACTTCTCTTCCATTTACTATCCACTGAACTCTTACCAGCCTAGAATAAGACAAACCTGTACCTAATGTTAGTCCTTTTTTGTCATTATAATGAAAAATTAAAGGAACTTCGGCATAATCTAATCTTGCTTTATAATAAGGTTGTGCACTGTCGGGACTTGTTCCTAGTTTTTTATAGGCTCCTTTTTGATTAAATAAAGCTTGGATATTTACTGAAAATAAATCGTTTATAGGAACGATAGCGCCTGCACCAACAACTAAACCTGGTTTTTGGAATTTTAAACTACCATTATTAACTAGGTCTCCTTCTATTTTAGACATGTTTAATCCAATAACAGCTTCACCCATAATTCTCTGAGAATATACGTTTTGTGTCAAGAATAATCCACCAAGAATGGCAATAAAAAGTATCTTTTTAATCATATTTATTTTTTTCTAAATCAGGAACGCAAATGTATCAACATATATTATATGACCTAATTAATTTAACTTTTTTGTCTATGGTTTCTAAGCTAAACCTATCGATCCATTATTCTCGGTTAAGATCTTTTGTGTTTACTATTTCATTGATAGCTGAATCCTTTTTCTACTAATGTCAATATCAATTACAGAGACCATTAGTTTTTGTCCTATGTGAACGATTTTATTAGGATCTTGAACAAACTCATTGGCCATATTGCTCTTATGAACTAAGCCATCCTGATGAACTCCTATATCAACAAAGGCCCCAAAGGCTGTAATATTAGTTACAATGCCTCTTAATTTCATTCCTCTTTGTAGATCGGATGGGTGATTGATATTTGGATCGAACTCCCATGTATCATATTCTTTTCTCGGATCATGACCTGGCTTTAAAAGTTCTTTTTTAATGTCTTTTAATGTAGGTAGACCGATTTCAGAGGTGATGTATTTTTCTAATTCGATTTTTGATAGGACTTGTTCGTTTCCAATAAGCTCCTTTATTTCTAGCTTTAAATCCTTAGCCATTTTATTGACTAGAGTATAGCTCTCAGGGTGAACAGAAGAGGAGTCCAGAGGGTTGTCTCCATCCATGACTTTTAGAAAACCAGCTGATTGTTCGTAGGCTTTTTGTCCTAGTCTAGGAATTTTAAGGATTTGTTTTCTATTGTTGAGTTTTCCATTTTCTTTTCTGAATTTCACTATGTTTTCCGCAATACTTGGGCCGATGCCAGAGACATAACTCAATAATTGTTTTCCAGCTGTATTAATATCAACGCCCACAGCATTTACACAACTCTTTACTACTTCATCAAGAGCTGAATTAAGATTGTTCTGATCAACATCGTGCTGATATTGACCTACCCCAATCGACTTTGGATCTATTTTAACGAGTTCTGATAAGGGGTCGATTAATCTTCGACCAATGGAAACTGCTCCTCTTACTGTGACATCGTATTCGGGAAATTCTTCTCGTGCTACTTTTGAAGCGGAATATATAGAAGCTCCACTTTCGTTTACCATTATTGCTTTAATCTCCTTTTTAAAATGAAGTTTTCTAATAAATGAATCTGTTTCTTTTCCAGCTGTTCCATTTCCAATAGCTATGACATCAACCTTGTAGGCATCGGTTAATGAAGTGATTTTATGGGATGCTAATTTTGTGTCTCTTTGAGGAGCGTGCGGAAATATTGTTTCGTTATGTAATAGATCTCCATTTTCATTTAAGCATACTACTTTACATCCGGTTCGAAATCCCGGATCGATAGCCATAACCCGATTGTTTTTTAGTGGAGGAGCCAATAATAATTCTTTCAAATTTTTTGAGAAAATCTCTATGGAATCTTTGTCTGCTCTTTCCTTAAGTTCGTTTTTAAACTCAGTTTGTAAACTAGGTTGAAGTAGTCTTTTGTAAGCGTCTTTAATACAGATTTGAAGATGGTTTTTAGTTGTGGACCCTTGTTTAATATATTGAGATTCTATTAATTCAATGGCGCTTTCCAAAGAAGGTTCTATTTTGAATTTTAAATATCCTTCGTTTTCTCCTCTGTAAATGGCTAATATTCTATGTGATGCCGCATGCTTTACTTTTTCACTATAATCGAAATACATAGTGAATCTATTACCTTCATCTTCTTTGCCTTTAAGGAGTTTCGAAATGATTTCCCCTTCGCGTTGAAATAAAAACCTCAAACGTTTTCTAATAATAGCGTTTTCATTAATCCATTCTGCAATAATGTCTCTCGCACCTTGTAAGGCATCATCTATGTTTTTAATCTCATTGTTTATAAACCTTTTTGCCGAGTACTCAATGTCATCATTGCTTTGCGACATCATCATTTTTGCCAAACCTTCAAGTCCTCTTTCTTTGGCTACTGATGCTTTAGTTTTTCTTTTAGGTTTGTATGGAAGATAGAAGTCTTCAAGTTCTGTTTTTTCAGTAAAAGACTCAATTCTCTTTCTGAATTCGTCAGTTAAGATTCCTTGTTCATTAAAAGATTTGATAATGCTTTCTTTTCGCAGCTCGAAAGCTTTTAACTGATCTGCTAAATCTCTAATTTGTCCTATCTGTACTTCATCTAAATTTCCTGTTCTTTCTTTTCTGTAACGGGCAATGAAAGGAATGGTTGCGTCAGCGTTTAGTAATTCTAAGACAGCTTCAACTTGATTGCTTTTTATATTGGTTTTTTTTGCAATATTTGATATCATGTAGTTATCGGTTGAGGGTTTGGTGTATTTTAAGGACTTGAGGGAGTAGCATTTGCAGTCCATCGTTTTTAATAATATAATCTGCAGCTGATTCTTTTCTTTGGTCGCTCCATTGGTTACTCATTCTTGCAAGGACTTCTTTTTTTTTTTTTTTTTCGCGTTTCAATACTCTTTCTAATCGTATTTCTTTTGAGGAGGCTATGGTAATGGTTTTGTCCATCAAACGATCAAAATTGTTTTCAAATAAAATGGCTGCTTCTTGAATCACGTATTTACTATTTTGGTTATTAGCCCAATCCTGAAAGTGAATCCTGAGTTTGGGGTGGATGAGTTTATTTAGTTTTTCGAGTGCTTTAGTATCATTAAATACGATTGATGCTAGTTTTTTTCTGTCTATTTCTTTATTATTTAAAAGAGTCTTTTTGCCGAAAATTTCAGCAATACGACTAATAACCGATGGGCTGTTAAGTATAATTCTTGCTTCAAGATCGGCATAATAAATAGGGATATTTAATGCAGAAAATATTTGGCAAACATATGTTTTTCCACTCCCTATATTGCCTGTTAGTCCTACTTTTATCATCTATTTGATTATAATAAATTCTGCTACTTTTGGTTGGTAATCGATTATTCGTATTCCGGCAGGGTATTCCTCAAGAAAGATGTTTAATTTCCCAACTTCAAGAAAATCTTCACTAGCCTTGACTTTAAAATCGCTGCTGTTGATATTGTTGAAATCTTTAAAAGAGACAGTGTATTTGATATCAATAGTTTTTGGAAATAATCTCACATTCTTGTTTTTTATAAAATCCAAAGGTATGGGAATGTTGATTTTTGCTTCCGTAAACTTTTCTATTTCTACTACTAATTCAGTACTTTTGAAATCGGCGTTCATGTAGTCGGGTAATAATAGCTGTATCTTTTCTGTAAATGATTTGTCTAAGTCGGTAAACAATTTCGTTTCTGTGTAGATGGTATCGATTTTATCTAAACTACTTTGGCTTCCGTAAACTGTAATGAAATTAGGTTGAAGTTCTGGCTTTCCTTTAATCTGAAACTGGGGTAGTAATAAGTATTCTACTTGAGGAATGATTATGATTTTTTTAGTTGCTAGTTTTTCAAATCGTAAGACCAGACTATCTGGTCCCAATAGTCTCAAATTTTTAGCAGATCCAAATATTTGGTTTAATTCTTCTAATTTGGTTCTAACTAACGTAAAAGATTGTGTAAAACTGGATTTGGATTTATTCACCCTCATGTCGGGAATATTCATTTCGATAGATTTTGGTGCTCCAAATATGCTAATACCAATTAGGTCGAAACCATTGTCGGTAATCCTAACCTGAATGATTGAATCGGGTTTGTTCACAAGGATTAGGTTATCAGGATAGTTATGAAAAACTACAGGGATATCAACATTGATTTCGTATTCTTGGGATAGTTTCGTTAGCAACCAGAAAAAGGCTGAGATGCCAATGCAAATTAAAAAAACAGTAGTTTTTCTATTTTTTATTTTAAGAAATGAATAATCCATAGGAACTGTAAAATTATAAAAAAAGCTCTTTGATGAACATATAATGAACAGCAAAGAGCTTATTTAAAACTTTAAAAGCTTAATATCGTATTAAGAAAGTTTTATTTTGTTTGTCCTATAGGGGTGTCTTGAGGAACGATGCCAGACTTTACAACCTTGATTTTAGTTTGGCCTTCAGTTTCTATAACTACAGAAGTTTCATCCATTTTAATTACTTTTCCTAAAATACCTCCTAAAGTAACTACTTCATCACCTTTTTTCAATTCTTCACGGAATTTTTTTTGTTCTTTGCTCTTTTTCATCTGTGGACGAATAAAGAAGAAATAGAAAACTACGATTACAAGTATGAGAGGTAAGAACGACATGATGCCCCCTTGCTCAGCGCCTTCCGCTGGAGGAGTCATTAATAAGATTGAAAGTAAATTCATTGTTTTGATTTTATATTATTGTTTATTTTTCTCTTTATACCCTGCTTTATTGACCGGGAGTTATTACATCTGCTTTTATATAAAGATTTTGTTTAGCAGGAGTTGAGTTTGTTAAAACCGTAATTCTTTTATTTTGAAAGCCTTTTCTGTTTTGGCTGTCGAATTTTGCTTCTATTGCTTTGGTTTCTCCAGGTTTGATAGGATCAACTGGATAATTTGATGCCGTACATCCACATGAAGTACTAACTTTAGAAATGATGAGATCTGTATTTCCTGTATTTGTAAACTTGAAACTATAAGAAACAACTTCCCCTTCTATTACTTTGCCAAAATCATGTTCTGTTTTCTTAAAAGTAATTAACGGCATTTTCATACTGTCATCTACGCCAGCTGCTGTGTTAGGGTTGCTAATCATGTCGGCTGGTAATTTATCATTATTGTTTTTACAGGAGCTAAATGCTAAAGCCAAAACAAATAAAATCAGATATCTATTCATAATCATTAAAATTCAATTGAGCGCAAAAGTAATAAATATTAAAAGATGGGAAAATGTTTTTTAATTTGTCTTGGTTAAAGATATTTAAAAAATAGAAGTTAGTATGATCTTTTGTTTAACCAAATAAAATATGTTAACTTTATTTATTACTCTTAACTAATAATTCTGAAAATGTTAGTATCGGTGAGTAATTGTCTATAATGTTCCTAATTATAGTGAAGCTTAAGATAAGCTGTGTAAACAAGGTTGCTAATATATCTAATCGATTAATATATTCTGAATTCAAAATCATCAATATATAACTCTGATTTTCCCGTATTTTGAAAGTATATTGCTAGCTCGTAATTCTCACTATTAGCTTTTGGTAAGTGATAGAATAGATTAATCTTTTGCCATTCGTTTTCTTTATGAAGAAAATCTAGAATATTGTATGATTTATAATAAGTGTTTCTTCCTTTTTCATTAATCGATACGATAACATTTACTTGACTTAGTTCTTCTTGGTAACAGTAAGTTTGAATAAATAATGTCCTTGGTTGGTTTTTAATCGCTTTAGTGTTTTTGTTTTTGTAAGTAAGTCCAAATGTTTGATCACTAGATAAAAATCCTGATTTTTCACCTGTAAAACTCGTGGTGGTAGATGAGGTTGTATTCTGCCAAATTTGATTATCTTCTGATTCAAAGTCAATATTCTCTGTAAAATAAGGGGTCTTTTTGTCTAAGTCCAGATATTGATAAAGTGACTGTTTATAAGGCTTGGCATCTGAATTGCTGATAGAAATATAACCATTATCCCATATTTTTTTTGTTTTATTGATTATTTCAGGATACACAGAATATATGTCACTCACAAAAAACTCGTTTTGAGTAACTATATAATCATAGTCCCAGGTTAATGAGTTTTCTATATTCTCTCTACTTGTCACCATGATTGCATATCCTTTTCTGTTCATCAAAATAAATGGAATGTTTGGAGCATATGCGTCAATTACAAGCAGTTTTGCGGAGTCTGCTATATTTAAAGAATCTAAAAACATAGCAGTATTTCTAAAATTATTGATTGTCGAATTGGTTCTGTTCCAATGCTTTGATATACGTCTGGTTTCTTGGGTTTTATTAGCTGAAATTACTAAAGGAATGCTTATAATAAAGATTCCTAGAATAGAGATTTTGCTAGCCCATTGTGTAGTATAAGTTGGAGTATATACAAGCGCAATAATCAGAAGCATTATGATAGGTAAATAAAATGTATCTATAAAATAGTAATCATGTGAATTGAATTGCTGTAACATTAATAAGGTAAAGGCTATGCACCCTAAAAGAATGATGATGGTCAACATTAAAAATGAAATTGATTCTTCATGAAGTTTTTTTCGTTTAAAGATGACAGAAAATAACCCTAAGCCAAAAGCGGTAGCGAAAATTATATAGTGAGTAATAGAGAAATATTGTAAAATCCAATTTTTCTTTACAGTCGCAAGAATTTCTATTGCATGTTTGAGGTTTGAAGCAGGTAAAATGTGGTTTAAAAATATTGATCCATAAAGTTCCCTTAAATATGCATTGTAAAGAAATGAGGATGCAATTATGATGATTGATAATAATATGGGTAATATTTTAGATGTAAGAATTGATTTTTTTTGAAGAATACGTAATGATTCTAGACAAAAAAGAGCAATCAATGGAATTGCGAATGTTGTTCTAGATAGGGCTGCTAGAGTTAGAAATAAAATAGATATATTGAAGTCTTTGTTTTTTTTGGACTTTAAGAAATTTGTGTAAAAATAGAGTCCTATTATAGCGTTTGAAAGAGACGGAATGGTAGGTAAGAAGCCCGCTTGATAATAGACGTAAACAGGGGAGGATGCTGCAAAAATGATAGTTAAAACAGACTTATAGATGTTTCCACTCAATAGAAATGCTAACTTATAAAGGAAAAATAAGCCAATGAAACTATAAAGCAATGTATATAATCTGAAAACCCAAGGGGATGAGTTTTTGGATAGTTTCATGAAAATGGCTGGAATGTAATCGTGTATAGGGAATTCTACTGCGGTAATGCTTTCTTTTGAAGGAGAGGCCCAGTTATCGGGAAATTGGTGGTTTAGAACATATGTTTCTGGTTTGAAAAAGTTTAAATTGTTATTAACAAACCCTTTTGCTAGTGAATATCTGTCAGATTGTGCCCATGCATGCGTATGGGATGGAAATTCATTGATATATTTCATTTGAAATATAATGCCTAACAATATTATTACAATTAATGCAAGTAATTTATGGCCTTGTATTTTCATGATCGATATGGGTTCAATTTTGCTATTATTCTATTCTTGTATTACAGATGATCTAAGAAATGGAAAAAGATCAAGTAGAGTATTTAATAAAACTAATAAATAATCATATTCTTGCTATTATTGTAACAACAAATGTATATAGAATACCGTAAATAATACATTAATAATTTAAACATTAAATTTATGGCAAAATAATCTTGATCGAAGGTGGTTCTGATTACTGATGAAATAGAAGAAATAAATAAAAGCATTAAAACTCTCAGGTCTTAATGCTTTATTTATTAACCTGTGACCCCAGGAGGACTCGAACCCCCAACCCTCAGAGCCGAAATCTGATATTCTATCCAGTTGAACTATGGGGCCTTTAAAAGGTTTTAAAGTTCAAAGTGAAATGTTTTAAAATGACCTTGATGAAATAACCTTAATCCTTGAACATTAAACTTTGAACTTTTTATTGTGGAGCTGGAGGGATTCGAACCCTCGTCCAAACATATAGCCCAATGGCTTTCTACATGTGTAGTCTCTTATTAATTTTCGTGAGAAGAGCCGGGAAAAGACACCCAATTCTAAACCTTATCCTCTTTGTTTTACTTTCCAATCGAGGTGCCTGAAAAGCTATCTCCGAATTTTCGACTCCCTAGTTACAGCTTGGAACAGAGCAGGTCCGTCTGCAGGAAGGCCTCGTCCCGAAAACTATGTTTCGTGGATTAAGGTAGTCTAGCTGAGCTATGACTACGCAGCAAGAGCGTAATTGTTGTTTTCGCCATTTACATAGCTGTGAGAATTAGGATTTACGAGCCATATTCACAACACTCGACATGCTTACCACCACACTTATACGCTGTCAAATCCAGTCAACCCCATGTGATATACCTTTAAAACCTGCTATTCTATTAATTATTGAATAGAGGTGAAAAAGGTCTGCAAAGATAGTTAAAAATAATACGGAGAAAAGAATTATTTCTCTTTTGAAATAGATTGATAAACATCCCCCAATTGTTTGCCAACAGCATCAAAGGAAAAATGTTCTTTTGCATATTGCCGAATTGAGGAGGGTTCAAAAGAATCTAAATGATCAAGCATCCATTGGAATTGTTCCAAAAGTTGTTTTGGTTTTCTTGGTTCAATGAGTCGTCCTTTCTTATTATCTAGGTGTTCACTAATTCCTCCAACATTGGTTGAAAGAACGGGGAGTCCACAAGCCATGGCTTCGTTGATAACCACAGGCATGTTTTCGTAGTTACTATTGATAAGTAGAAAGCTAGCTTTAGTATACTCGTAAACTAATTCTTCTCTTTCCAGTACTCCTGTAAACTCAATGTGATTTTGTAAGCCCTTTTCATTTACTAAATTGGTAATGTCTTCATAGTTTTCACCCTCCCCAATTAATACCATTTTGAAATCGGTTCTTATTTTAGAAAGTTTATCTATGGCTTCAACTATGCCAGTTATATTCTTACTTTTATTAATGAAAGTACTCACGTGAATAACTCTCTTAAATTCGTCTTGTGGAGTATCTATAGGCGATTCAAAGAAGATGTCATCAACAACATTTGCAACTATTTTGTAATTATTATTTTTTAGTTGATGAGCTAGCATTGCTTGCTTTAGGTTTTCTGTTACAGGTAAAACAAATTCTGCATTTTTCACAACTAATTTTGTTAGGAATTTTCTTAATGTCCCTTGATAAGTATCAACGTTTGGTTGATATCTTGACCAATGCTCAGTTATTAAATAAGGAATGCCTTTTATTCTTTTTGTCAAAAAAGCCAATAGGCCTACTCTCGTAAGAACGTGCACATGAATAAGGTCTACCTTTCTCTTTTTAGTCACCATTTCGAATGCTTTAAAATAATATTTAAAGAAATGGATTAGGTATTTGAATTTGTTTCTTGGTTTTGGATAATATATATGGATGCTATATAAATCGTTGGTATTTTCTTCTATGATTTCAGTTTCCTCTATGCCTTCATCAACAGCATATAAATAAACGACACTAACTTGATGATATTTCTTCACTGCAAGAGCATGCTTAAAGACGAATAATCCCCACATGGTGTCATATCTATGTGGATACAGTTTTGGTAGAAATAGAATGTGCATAACTTGTTTTATATGGATTCGTTTATATGTGCTTCAAATCACTAATCTTTTTAAACTTAATATTATCCTTAAACTTCCTTCTCATTTCAATAATGAAATCTTCAAACATTTGCAAGTGATATTCTCCCATTGATTTTGGATGGCCAATTAGGCACAGAGTGAGTCTATCGTATTTACTGTAGTATTTAATATTGTAATCTACAATTTCCATTAATTGTTGAGTATTATATGTGTGGTTGTCCAGAATTAGCATTCTGCTGGTTGCTAAATTTTTAATCTTATTTATCAATTTTGTCTTTTGTTCATTATGTATAATACTTCCTCTGTTTTCAACTTGTCGGTATTTGTACTTTTTAAGTTTTAAAAATGTAGGGACTTCAAAGAGGGTTTTTGGCTTTGTGCTAATAGGAACCTCGAGGATGCCCTTTTTAGAACCATCCGTATTATATAGATCACCATTGAGCGGAATAATCCAATGTGGTGCTTTTTGCTTGAAACTAAAATCTATTTGTGATATATCCGAGTAATACTTGTAGCCCTTGGCAATAGAACTATCTATTCTTATACCATTGTTATATAGGGATTCAAATATTTCATTTGAATTTTTCAAAATACTATAACCTCCCGCTCTAAAAGCATTGCATTTGTAGTTGGGATCTACTTCTTTGCAAATCTTGTTTAGTGATTTTATCCCTTGTTTGATGATGTCATTTATGTTGTTGTTTTTATCATTTGCAAAATCACTAAGTGAGAACTTTCTTGAACTTATAAATTGTTTTTCCTTTATTTGTGTTTCAAGCCAATGGGGGTGGAGATGGAGTTGTACATCATGTCCATCCAAAACAGCATCTTGTAATTGTTGTTTAAATCTTCTGGTATATTCTTTAATCCCCAATTCATTAAATCGATCATAACTTAATATGTCAGCAAAAAATACCAAAGGCACATTAAGTTTATTTGCCTTGTTTATTAGTTTTTGGCTAGGAGAAAACAAGCTGTGTTCGTATGATTTTTTTATTCCTCCCAAGGGAAGCTCGTAATCAAAAGTTAATATAATATCTAATTCTGGCATTAATATTTAATCTATTTAATAATTGAAACGATTTTGAATCGAAAAACAATGCAATAATAAGCAATAAATGAGATTTCTGAATGTCATTTGCAGGGCAGACGCACACTTTTTTCACAAAAATGTTCAAAAGTTAATAATATATAATTGAACGGAATAGAATAAAATCGTTATATTGTGTTGATAATCAT
>JADGDY010000151.1 GCA_016744655.1 Bacteroidales bacterium
CGAATAGAGAGGAAAAACAAAAAGAGAAATTAGCAAATCTTGATAAGAAATTTCAAGATAACCCTGTCTTGAATATTGCATTTGAAAATATGAATATTAGTTTCAATCCTGAAAATTTGATTTCATATAAAGATTTGGGGACAGTTTATCCGAACTTAAGAATTACTGACAATTGGGGGATTTTAACTGTAGAAGAAGGAGCATTAGTTGATAAAAACTGGGAAAAAGTAATTGTTTCTCAACCTATAAAAACAACTAAAAATCTAATTGAAGGAATGGGCTGGGAATTAGAATTAAATAATGATTGGGAGTTAAAAAGAATTAATGAAAACTATGAGCTTAAGAGGAAATAAAGCTTCATAATAGTTTAGTTAAGGAAACTTTCGTTAAATAAAACGAATATTTGCATTCAAAAAATTCATTAGAAATAATCACAAAAATGAGATATTTTTACCACCAGTAAATATCGCTACTAATACTTTAACCAACAAGCCAATATGATTTGTACACTTTGCAGTTCTGAGTTGATCAACAAGAAAGACGAATACTATTATCATTGTGATACCTGTAAAGCTCTTGTAAAAGATAAAAAGTATTACCTCTCTGCAGAAGATGAGAAAGCAAGGTACGAAACGCATAATAACGATATTAACGATTTAGGATATCAAAATTTCACCATGCCTATTACTCAATATGTTTTGGACAACTTTCAAGCAGAAGATAAAGGTTTAGACTTTGGGAGTGGCACTGGGCCAGTTATTTCTAGTATGTTGCAAAAGAAAGATTATCATATTGTTCAATATGACCCTTTTTTCGCACCCAACCCTGAACTATTAAACTCAAAATACGATTATATTTTTAGTTGTGAGGTATTTGAACATTTTCACAATCCTCAAAAAGAAATTGAAAGACTCCTATCATTATTGACAAAAAACGGATATCTACTGGTTATGACCATGTTATATAACAACGAAATTGACTTTAAAGGATGGAATTATAGAAACGATGATACCCATGTTTTTATTTTCAGAAAAGAAACCATGGAATTTATTGAGGAGGAATATAATCTAGAAATTGATGTTTTAACTGATAGACTTATTGTATTTAGGAAATTGGGGGATTGAAGCATGAAGTGCGAATTGAGAAGAAAGAGTTTAACGAGTAGAGTATTAAATTAAAAGACTTACTATTGAAATTAGAAATTATATACCAGGATGAATATTTAGTAGCCATTAACAAACCAAATGGGCTATTGGTTCACCGTACAAAAATTGCCAATGATGCCACTGAGTTTGCCCTACAGATATTACGCGACCAATTGGAACGAAAAGTTTTTCCATGCCATCGTATCGACCGTAAAACGAGTGGCTTGTTATTATTTGCCCTTGATGAAAACATGGATAGTTTAATCCAACAGAAGTTCGCAGATGGCAAAATCGATAAAAGGTATTTGGCTATTGTTAGAGGATTTACACCCGATGAAGAACGAATTGATTATCCTTTGAAAAAAGAAAACGGTAAACTCCAAGAAGCTATCACAAAGTACAAAACCTTGGATCGTAAAGAGCTTGACATTCCGTTTGCTGGGCATCCTACCTCGCGATACTCCCTAGTATCAGTTGAGCCATTAAGTGGAAGAATGCATCAGATAAGAAAGCATTTGGCACATGTTTTCCATCCTATTATTGGTGACAGACCACATGGTTGTAATAAGCAAAACAAGCTTTTTAAAGAAAAGTGGAACATGATGAGTATGATGCTACATGCGCAATCAATATCTTTTAGGCATCCTATAACTGATGAACAAATCACAATTAATGCTCAAGTTTCACCAGAATTTTCAAGAACCTCAAAACTCTTAGGATTTGATCCAATTCCAAAAGAGAATTGCTCATTATAAAATACTATTCAATCGATAAGGTTTCTACTTGGATAACCAGATCTTTTTGGTGATCTGTTGATCATCAGTAATTAGCATCACCAAATAAATTCCAGGATTCACATTATAACGCTGGGCATTTACTTCATTTTGATTCTCAAAAGACCCAATCAACTTACCTTCAACAGAATATATATGATAAGCAAAAGTGTTACTTTTTGATAATTCAATCGTATTCTTAATAGTTAAAGCTCCCCTATCTGAATAAATCAACCAGCCACTATCCTCAATTTCTTCTTCAATACCAACTCCTTCTGTAAACACAATTTCAAATCGGTTTTCAATAATACCATCAGTATTATAGAAATTTAGTTTTGAATACTTCCTTAAATCGTAATATTTACTTGTTGCTTTATCGTATAAATTAATAGGTTGTTCTTCTTCAAATGTTTCTATTCCATCAAATGATAATGAATAACTCTCTTGTTTACCAAAATCGACAGTCATATCATATCTCCCTTCAATCATTGTCGTAGGTAAAGTGTTGATACTATATTCATTATTCTGAAAAGTAAGCCAAACATCGGCAATTTCATCATTATTTGAGTAAAACTTAATGGCATCATATTGCCCATCATAATCCGTTGTGGCCTTTTCATGGAACTTAAGGAACACTTTATCTGAGACTCCATAATTAGTTGAAGTTTCCACGATTAACTTATTGAACTGCTCTATAACTTCTGGTTGATATTCCGTATAATCTTTGCCATTAGATTTATAGTAAATATTAGAACTATCACTAACTCTAGAGTCAGGTGTGAAGGTAATATCCATTCCTGGTTGAGTTACATGAATAAAAAAGGCTTGACCTGCTGGTATATACCTAGATGCCGTACCACTTCCATTATTATAAAAGATATATTGGTCGTTTTCAACATCCCAATAATAGATAGCTTGATCTATTCCTGAAGGTAAATTATTTTGAATAATTTCCCAATCCATGGATGCAGTGTACGGATTGCCAACTAAGTTATAGCCTTCCCAACCAGCCCCACTTGTAAAATCTAAATTCTGAATGGTTACTTCCTCAGTATTTATTTTACCAGTAATATCAACTGTATTGCCAAAATCATTTAACAGCATTAAAGCATAGCCTTGTCCTGATGTCAAAATTTCATCCGTAGCATTAATATAGGTCCAATTCTCTATGGTTTCGTCCCAGTATTTCAGGTATTGACTCATTAACATTCCTGACTGGAAATTAGAAACAGTTGGTGAAAATAAATGCCAAATTCCATTCCCTGTAGTTCCACTAATAGTAGCCATATATCTCTCTACTTTAGCCTCCCCTATTACTTCTCCTTCTGGAATAAAAGTAGCAGAACCAGCTGCATCGGATTCTAAACTTAAATTTGCTCCACTAGAAATATTTACATTAGTATTAACTTTTAAAATATTGTCTGATCCAACAACAAAATTTGCACCTGATTGAAGTGTTAGTGAATTGAAAAAATATGGAAATCGATAAAGTGCCCAATCAGGAGGATTTGTAACTCCAGAAGGAATCACCACATTGGCTCCGGCATCAGGAATATATGCATTCCCTTTACTTGCAACAGTCCAGTTTCTATAATTATCCCATTCCACATTAGTACTACCACTCCAATAATAGTTCTCATTATGAATACCAGGAGTAACATCAAAGAAATTAGTTGCATAAGCGGTACTAACAATCCATTCATCAGCGATCATCTTTTTCCGATCTTCAATAATATCAGCTTTTCTCACGGCATGTTTATTAGTATAGCCCCATTCCAAATCAGTGCCATCTGTTTTCACGACTCCGTAGGTGTCTAAACGTGTATAGGCTCCTTTACTATTTTTCTTCAGCAGAATGATCGCATCTGTACCATCAAACCAATCAGGATCAATTCCACCATCAGCTTGATCTGCTGAAAACCCATAAGTATCATCAAAATCATATGCATTAGGAGCATAAATAAACTTTTCTTCAGGAGCTATTGAACCTGTAAGATCTATTCTTTGCGTATTTCTATAGAACGCTAAATAATAATCCGTTAAATCAATTGTAGTATTACCTGCATTATAAAGTTCCACAAACCTACCTTCTGATTCATAAACAGGATAGGCTACTTCTGAAATCAACAGTTTCCCATTTTCATTGTAAATAGTTTCTTCAATGGAAATATTATCGATATACCAAGAATCCCCATCATCATTGGTCATTACAAATGCTATATAAACATCTTGTCCATCATAGGCACTTAAGTCAATTTCTCTCATTGTATAATCAGTGGAAAATGTAGTCTCATCATAACTAGCAATTATGCTAAATTCAGAATGAAGATTCTGAGAACTGGTAGAAACTCTTATGCTATAATTACTACCCCAGTCTGTTCCATAATCTTGTTTTTCAAAGTAAGATAATGTGGTATTAGTTCCTAAACTTAATAATGGGCTTACTAACCAATCTTCAAGTATTGATCCTCCAAGGTTTTCCCAACGAACCATAGCTCCATTATTATCATAACCTCCATTCTCATTCCCATCCCAGTCGTAGGTTATTCCCAAGCCATTTTCCCCCCTAAATTTCATCCAGTCTGTAGGTGGGAAGCTTCTGTTATCAAAATATTCTACAAAAGGGAGACTATAGCTTTTTGATTCATTTTTTTCTTTAATTAATGAAGTTGATTGTTGTTGAACTTGTAAAATATTTTTTTGACAATCACCTTTGTCCATTTTTTGTCCATTACCGTTTTGCGCATATATGGAAATGAAAAAAAATATAAAAACGGACAAATTAAATATTCTTTTAATCATAGGTACTTAGTTTAACATTCAATGACTAAATGTACATTATAATGTAAAACAAAACCGGAACTGTTTATATAATAGGTAATTAACTCATTCGTTCCACAATATGGACATCGACCCATATTTAGAAAATCGTGAACAATTGGCCATCCCAAGGGCGCGGTCCATATATTGGAAAATATCCAAGATATAAACATCCTCTGTTTTTTTGGGAATAACTCTAATAAAATAGTGGGTTATGAAGGAAAATAGAAGGAAAATAGTCAGATATGTTTACCATCAAGCAGTTTTAAAAAGTTCTAGATTCATGTTATAAATAAACAAATCTGAACAACTTTTTTTTATAATGATGAAATAGATCTTACAAAACCTACCTAGTTTTAAATTAGTTGTTGTTATAAGCTAAATTGAAATAAGAATCAAAATAATTGTATATAAGTTTCCTTATATATTTTCTCAACAATGAAATCCTAAATCCTAATTAGTCTTGACCTGCTCAAATATCAAATCCTTCATTTCATTAAATTCATCGAGTTTGAACAAACGAGTTAAAGCGATTATTTCACCTTTTCTATTGATAATAATATTTCGGGTCACTCCTGCTCCTTCAAGTGCGTATTGATGAAAAATGGCACCATCTACATCATATGCTAATGGGTAGGTTATTTTCATGTCCTTGGCAAACTTGTTTACTTTCTCTGGACTTTCCTTATAATCGATGCCTACAACTATAAAATCATTATTCTGAAGTTTTTGCCAAATGTCTTTTTCAATAAAAGGCATTTCTTTTCTACATACTCCGCACCAACTAGCTGTAAATTGTAACATCACCACTTTATCTCTGTTCTCCGATAATTTAAAGATACGACCATCGGTTAGTGTTGTTTCAAAATCTGGTGCTACATCTCCCACTTTTACTAAATATTGATGCTCGTATACTTGTTGAGCTTGTGAACTAAAAACAAAAATAGATGCTATAATTAGCAAGACGGTTTGTGTAAGTTTATACATTTCTTTCTGATTAAGAATCCTCTAATTTTCTTCTACTCTCATTTTTCTATGATTCTCGATAAACTCAGGTAATTGTTCGCTCACCAAACGTTTGGCAATAATTTTCTTGTCTTTATCTAAAACCACAATTACAGGAGTGGTGAAAATATTATATAATTCGTGATAATCAGTTGTATAAGATCGGGGTCCATTTACGTTTATGAAATTCATATTCTTTTCTCGTATATATTTTTTCATATCAGCTAAGCTAGAGTCTGCACAAACAGTATAAATTTCAACGTCTAATTTTTCAGAATACTCTTTATAAAACTCTACTAATTTCGGAGATTCTTTTTTACAATGTCCACATTGCGGATCCCAAAAGTAAATCACTGTATAATCCTTTTTTATATCGAAGAGACTTTGAGGTTGAAGGTTGGTATCTTGCATAATCATATTTTTTGCTAAAGTACCTATCAAAACCACTCTTCTCTTGTCGGCTTCATCTACAATGTTTTTTATCACATCCTCATGCAGCCAAGGGGCTTTTCCTTTGGAGAAATAATGGTCTGATAAATAAACTAAAATAGCATCATGGCCCATAATCTGACTCTCATCGAATTTTACCGTTAAATGCCAAAGTGTAAATTTATATAGATCACCGGTCTCATTCATTTGAGCTAAAATATGATCTATTTCATAAATGATACTATCGGCTTCCTTACTCACTACTTTATCAAAATAAGTATCTAGTTTCTTATGAAAAACCGGAGTCCTTATTAATCTATCATCGGCCAAATCTACAGCATCCCAGTAATGAGCTTTATAATATCTAAATGGATAAGATGAATCTTTACTACCATCAGGTAATGTTAAAAGAGTATCGGGAAAAGAAGCTTCTTTTATTAAACCAAAGAATTTCGCCAAAAAAGTCTGAGGATGGTTTTTCGTCAACTCTTCCTTATAATTAGTCATTTCAGTATTAATCAATTGAATTTGGTCTTTAAGTATTTGTGTAGAATCAGAGCCTTTAGCTTGAGCTTTAAGACGTTTATTCAAGGGCATTATTCTTTCATATAGTTGAGCTGAATAGTTTAAATAATCGTAGAATAATACATTCTCGGCACTATTATGAACCTTCATGTTTGCAATATAGTCAGGTCCACTAGTTTCTAATTTCAAATCTCGACTATCAGAAACTAGAAATTCCATAATACTTTTCTTTGATTGATCTACAATAATATAAAGACCTCCTTCAAGCTTTTCATTTTTCTGGAAAAGAAAACTTCCTTTACCTTTAACATAAGCTGTATCAGCTAAATAGGTTTTATCTCCATAATAATTGGCAAGATACAAAACAGAATCTGCTTTATTCTTAAGTTTTATTTCAATTTTATATTTATCGTTGCTTTGTGAACACCCAATAAAAAGGATCCCCATAAAAACAATTAGTAAACTTATTCGCTTCATAGTTTGAGTCATTTTAGTGTACATCAGGATATACTTTTTCTCCTGCATTTATGGCAATTTGTAAAGAGTTCTCGCGAGGAGGAATTACACAACTCCATCGGTGATTATACGCACAATATGGATTATATGCTTTGTTAAAATCTATAATAAAAGTCTTAGTTTCAGGGATTTTAAAATCGATATATCTTCCTCCTCCATAAGTACTTACAGTTGAATTATTATCGGTAAACGGTAAAAAAAGGAAATCTTTATACAAGCTATCTTTCTGATGGTTAACATTTTGATAAACCTTTAGTTTAAACTCTTCTCCTTCTAATTTAAAAACTACATTTCCAAATACTTTATAATCTGGCAATCTATCTGTGGATGTTTTTAACTTAATAATAGATCCGGTATCTTCATACTCTAAGTGGGCCTCTACCATATATTTTTCATCTATTTCAAAATATTCTAAACCCATGAAATGATCAATTTGATCGGAACTCAAAGGACTTTTATCAATCATCCTAAACGTACTATCTTTTGAAATACGATCTTTAATAATCTCATCTTTATAGGCTTGTCGATCTGGCTGACAGGACATAAAAGCAAAAATAATAAGCAGACTAAATATGGTGTTTTTCATGTCGTAAAAATAATAAATCTATTGTAAATAGATATACTCAAATATTGTTAAACAAATAAAAAAAGCCGTTTGTAGATCAAACGGCTTCTATATTTATCTAAAACTACGATTAATAGTCTATGGTCAATCTTCTATCTAAAGAAGAATAGGAAAACGAGTGGAATAATAATCCCTAAAGCCAAATAGACTCCTCCTCTACCTTTAACACCTTTTTTTCCTTTGTTCATTATAATTCCTGATATAGCAATTATAATAAGTGCTCCAGCAAAAATATCAGAAAACCATTTCCACCAACTTCCTGGATTATAATGTAAATAATTCATATAAAAGAAAATGGGTCTTCTCTTTAATGTTTCCACACTAGCATCTCCTGTTTCTGTATTTAGTAATACAGAACCATTTTTTATAAAGATCTTTAATAAACCTGGACGCATATAATAGTACTTCTTAAACTTAGCATCTTGATCTACTAGACCAAGAATTTCATATACTTGTTCGTCGTTAACATTGTTAAAAACCTCTGAGTTACTAATATCATAATAACTATTTTCAATTTGATAGTTGGGATTCCAATCATTGATATGGTTAATGGCAATACCACTTAGTGCATAGATAATGGTCATTCCAAAAAAGAAAAACCCAAAATCTCTATGGATCATCCTATTCCATTTTCTCCAATTAAATTTCATTTGCTTATTGTTTTTTTTATTGACTCTTGAATGAAATCAAGATGAAAAATAAATTGATAAATCCACATATCTAAATTTTGTGGTCCTTTTTATTATCAATTAAAAAAGCTTGTCTACAGTTCATGCATAATGAACATTGACAAGCTTATGTTTTAGTATTCTAATTCAATTATTTTACTTCTTTAAAAGACTTAGCAAGAATAGAATAGAAAGATAAATATCCTTTTTCTGATTCTTTAACTTGCGCTCTTAAGTCAGATATTTGAGCTAATTCAGCAGCACAACTACCTTCTTGTTCTTGATGGCTATCGCCAGCATGATCTGCATGATCACCTTCGCCACCATCGTGTCCACCTTTGTGTTTCATTTCTTCCTCTGCATGTTCAGCAGGGTTTTCAGCTAATACTTCAGCTTCTAATTTATCAAGCTCAGCCATATCAACTTTATACTCATCAAGAATTCCAACAACAATATAATCGCTGCCTTCCATTTCTAGATTGAAGTTTCCACTTTCGTCAGTGGCAGTTACTTTTAGTCTGAAATCTGGATCATCACCTGTGATAAACATTTTTGTTCCACCGTGCTTACAAGTATGAACTACAGTTCCTTTAATCTCTACAACTTGGTCCCCTAAACCTTCTGCTGTGGCATCAAAGTTATTAATATCAATTGCTTTAGGGCTAGCCGTTATTTCAACTTTTTCTTCATTCTCAGCTGGCGCTTGGCAATCACAAGATATTCCAACAAAAGCCAATACAACTAAACTAAATAGTAATTTTTTCATTCGATTGTTTTTTTGATTTAAATTCTGATGCATAGTTACATAATATCCATTTTAGAATCAATATGAATATATGCAAAAAAAATAATTAACATCTCATTAACGAAGCCCATAACCCACTAACTATCTAACAGTTGTAAACGTTAAAAAAGAACCAACAAGAAAGCATTGGTGTAATTAGACTAAAACAGAGTTTAAGTCAGTTAAAACAGTCTTATTTGATTCCTTTAAACGATTAAAACTTTGGTGCCCATTCGCAATAAGAACAATATCTAAATTTAATTGTGCTGCTACATCTTTATCGTGCAATGTATCTCCAAACATGATAGTATCCTGAGGATTAATCTGATACTCATTTATCAAATCGATTCCACGGTCTATTTTCCCCGCTGCTAAATGATTATCAATGCCATAAACAGCGTCAAAGTATAAACAAATATTAAAATCTTTCATGGTTTGAACCAAAGATTCATGTTCCATGGCAGAAAGAATATATTGTTTTTTTCCAAGACTTTTAAAATATTCTAAAACCTGAATGACCTCAGGATGCATTTCACAATGAGGAAGTTCTTTAAAGTATAAATCCATAAAATCATGGCCTATAATTTCAAACGGATCTTTTCTAAAATCTATACCTAGTTTTTCATAATATTTTCGGACTGGAAAATCAAATACTTCTCTGTATTTTTCTTTAGTAAGTAAAGGAATATTTCTTGGTTCCAACAGCTGATTCATACATTTTATGCACATGTCTGAATCGTTGAGTAAAGTCCCATTCCAATCCCAAATGATGTTTTTATATTGACTAAAGTTCATGCCTGCAAGATAGGAAGAGATATTAGAATTGAAAAAATGAATAATAACAATTAATGAATGCTTTATTTTTAGCATTAGCATAAACAAAGAATTTGAAACCATGTATTAATAAATAAAAAGCTGATTTCGCACTGAAACAGGTGTAAAATCAGCTTGTTTACTATCTATAAATTTAAATATGTTGTATTAAGAACATATACATTATCTTAATACAGTGCAGACGCACGCTTTGTTTTTGTCCGCCGATTATCGCAAATTAACACCGATTAGAAACAATGATCAGCTTTACTGACCCTTGATCCTAAAAAAATCAGTAAAAATTAGCGGAATCTGTGGATAGATTTTCTCTTTATTATAATACATGTCGATTTCTAAACCTAAACTCAAAGTGTGAGTTTGTTCCGTATATTAATACTGATTATGCTTTCCATATGAAATAGTATTAAACACACCAACATTCTTTTTATCTATTCTATAATTACTTTTTTCACTATCTGACCATTATTTAAATTAATTTTCACAAAGTATACCCCTTTTTCATTTTCAGATAGATCAATTTTCATTTTACCCTCCTCAAATTTTAAATTGTCAAAAATGACTGCTCCCAATAAATTAAATATTGACACCGATACATCTTTATTAGCGTTTTCTAAAGAAATGTTTATTTCTCCACTTGAAGGGTTTGGAAAAATATCGATTAGGTCTAAATCTTCATCACTAACAGCCCATAACATATCTACATAAACATAAAATACGTCCTCAGCAATTCCGCCATTTCCATCACTTGCAATCAAGGTAACTTCTTCACCACCCATACATTCCCCAGCTTCTTCAAGAATTAGGTTTATTCCAGAAACAGTCGGAATAACAAACACCTCATTTTCAGCCACTACTGAATATGTTAATTCGTCACCATCTATATCCTCAAAAACATTTGATATATCAATGACATAAGATTCAAAACCTTCTTCCAAATTAACATCGGAAATAGGATTATCAACAACAGGAGCATTATTAGCTGCTTCATTTACAGATACTATAAATACATCACTTGCAGTTCCTCCATTTCCATCATTGGCAGTTAGTGTTATATTTGAACTTCCTACACCTACTTCTGTGATTACTATTTCATTACTTGACAAACTCACAGTGACAACGGAAGTGCTGCCACTTTCAACTGTGTAGCTTAACACATCATCATCGGCATCGCTAAATACACTGGAAAAATCAATACTATAGGAGACAAAACCTTCTTCCAAGTTAACATCGGAAATAGGATTATCAACAACAGGAGCATTATTAGCTGCTTCATTTACAGATACTACAAATACATCACTTACAGTTCCTCCATTTCCATCATTGGCAGTTAGTGTTATATTTGAACTTCCTACACCTACTTCTGTGATTACTATTTCATTACTTGACAAACTCACAGTGACAACGGAAGTGCTGCCACTTTCAACTGTGTAGCTTAACACATCATCATCGGCATCGCTAAATACACTGGAAAAATCAATACTATAGGAGACAAAACCTTCTTCCAAGTTAACATCGGAAATAGGATTATCAACAACAGGAGCATTATTAGCTGCTTCATTTACAG
>JADGDY010000011.1:0-25174 GCA_016744655.1 Bacteroidales bacterium
TACGACAGTAAACATTTCTTCTTTTTTCATCTTTCTTTTTGAGCACAAAGGTCTATGATCTCAATTGTGCAGAAAAGATGGTGTTCGTCGGATGCTTACCTTTATTGTCCTACTCCACCACCAACTTAGCACTCCCCACCATATGGTTTTCGCTTCTTACAATTATTACATATATACCTGCTGACCATTGGCTAATATTAATGGCCTCCTCTTTTATACCATTGGCTAGTTTCCTTTGATAAACCTCCTCGCCAGTTTGATTATACACTGATAATTGTAAACCTGTGATTTCATTTTTATTTTCGATGATTAGCTTAGCTAGGGTATGCGCAGGGTTGGGTTGTACTTGTAGCACTATTTTATCTTTTGTTTGTGCATGCTGCTCCGGGCTTTGTAATTCCTCTATACTCACTACAGTATGGCAGGTATAGGGTAAAAAACCAGAAACCACACCACCAGGGCATAAGCTATCATATTGCCCTGTCCAATTGGGGTATACAGTATCATAAGTAAAATCAAGGTTACGCTTACTCATATAAATATCATATTTACCAGAGGAATTATTCTCTTTCATTCTGCCTACGGTTACGATTTTGTCATTATAGCTCGAAATTAAATTAGCAGGGTCTTTCCATCTGTCATCTTCTTTATAGTCTATGATATTAAGAGCGGTATCAAATTTAATATATCCGTAGTGGTAATTATACTCTTCCATGGTATACAAATACCGCCAAATACTGATAAAACTAGTGTCGCTTATTTGAATAGAGCCAGCCAAACGGGTGGCAAAATAATTCTCCGGCATGATATGTTTCGACACAAAAGACAGTTCTTCTCCATCTTCATTAAAATACATCATTACTGGGTTAGTAGTTTGGTAATTATCCCCAATGGATAAAAAATTTCCTTCAGACAATTCATGGATAGACCAAGGTTTACTATATAAGGTATCATAAATTCCAAAAGGCAATATCCATTCCTCTTCCCCATTAGCATTGACCTTAATAAATAAAGACCGAGTACCCCAACCTTGGGAGGGGTCATTATTATTGGGCCATTCTGCTTCTCCAGCTATATAATAATCATTTTCTTCACCTATTAATATTTTATCAGGTGTGGCATTCCAAATTACAGGATAATCATCTACGGTAGCATAATCACCCTTCCAAATAATATGCCCTTCAGTATTCAGTTTAATTAAATTAATGCGTTCAATATTAAAATCACCATAACCAAATGTTAAAACAATAATGTTTCCATTATGATCAATGGCAATATCTCGAGCAAAAGAATATTCGGACCATTCAAATAGTTTGCACCATTCTACCTCCATACAAACATTTAATTTGGCCACCCAAGGATTACCAATACCTGAAAAATAACTGATTCCACACATGACCATTCCACCATCTGTGGAATTTTTCATGGAAGAAATATATTGAAGGTATGTAGAGTCTAATTTTCTTTCCCAAAGAAAATAGCCATTTACATCTGTTTTTTTTAATACCGTTTTCCCTTCTGATATATGTTCAAAATTGGCATGGAAAATATATCCTTTATCATAATGTTCAATGTCATTTTTTCGCCCATTGGCAGATTCATTATTATTTTGTACTCCATACCATCTTTCCCAAGTGGTATCGGAATAAATGAATTGGGAAAAGGAAGATATACTTACAAAAAGAAATAGAATTAATAGGGTCGTTGATTTCATAATCGAAAATGCTAATCTTATTTTTATTCTATCTTAAATTTAAAACTAGTAAGCTGAGGTATGTTTCTATCGCGAATATAAACATAGAATGGAGGTTCTATATCTCCAGGTAGCTCAACGGTGGTATAATTCCAGTAGAAATTCCCTTCAGGAAGTTCAGAGGTCTTGGCTTCTAATTTATGTTCCCATATCTTTCCTTTATCATCTTCACCTCTAAGAATAAACATAAACCATTTCATATTGGCCAACGATTGTTCATAACGAGTGATATAGAATTCTAGGTATCCAGCTTCGCCGGACTGCGCCGGATCATGATAGGCTACCGAAGTGATCATTCCTGTCATCGCGTTTCTATTCCCGCCATAATCGGCTCCGTTAATACGCTGTACATCATAACCATTTATCACTCTCACCTCTCCATCAACCCAGGTTTTAAAGGTCAGGTCTTTATTGATTTCTTCCAGGCTTTGGGCAAAGGAAAATATTCCTACTCCCATCAATAGTACTATAAATGCTAATTTCTTCATGTTATTAATTGTTAATTGAGACTTGCTCAAAGATAATAAAAACCTGAGCTCGTCATTAAATATTTCCACAGTTTCAAATAATTAGCTTATGTTCGATTCAAATTTATGAAGGGCTATCGGGATAACCCGATGAAATTTGAGGAAGAAGATGAGTTAATTATCGAAATCCACAAGTGGAAAAGTCAATAATACATCATGTTTTTACTAAAATCCAATTGATATAGCTCGCTATATCTTCTTGAATTTCAAATCAAACCTGATGCGCTATTGACTTTCTGTGGAAGGTATTTAATAATCGAACTCAGGTTGAACAAAGAAGCGCCAAATTGCCTATTTTTGCGAATTGATAAAAATGCATATTTCATGAAGAAGCTATTTAAAATCCTCACCTATGTTAAGCCATACTGGCCTTATGCCAGTTTGAACATTTTCTTTAATATTCTGGCTGTTGTTTTTTCATTGGCTTCATTTGCAGTATTCATTCCTATATTGAATATGCTTTTTAAAATGCAAGATATACCAGAGGAGGCCCCTGAATTAAATTTTTTCGACTTCGAATCCATCACCCAAAACTTTAATCATTTTGCGGGTCAAATGATTCAGAAAAATGGTCAGTTGGATACGCTTTTGTATATTTCCTTTATCATTTTAGGATTATATTTCCTGAAAAACTTATTTCGATATATGGCCATGTTCTTTCTTGCTCCCATTCGTAATGGAGTGGTAAGAGACCTTAGAAATGATATGTACAAAAAAGTATTGATATTGCCTATCAGCTATTTTAGTGAAAAGAAAAAAGGTGATATTATTTCCAGAATGACATCGGATGTTTTGGAGATAGAATGGTCAATAATGAGTTCTTTAGAATCGGTTTTTAGAGAACCCATTGCTATTATTGCTTCCATTGCAGTATTGTTTTTTATGAGTCCTAGCTTGACCATTTTTGTGATGGTACTATTGCCTATTAGTGGATTTTTAATTGGCCAAATTGGTAAAAGCTTAAAAAGAACCAGTGATAAAAGCCAAAAGAGAATGGGTTATATTTTAAGTGTGATAGAAGAGACTATTGGAGGCTTAAGGATTATTAAAGGATTTACTGCTATCAATAGCACAGAGAAGAAATTCAAAACCATTAATCAAGATTATACTAAATTAATGATCAAGCTTTATCGAAAAAGAGATATGGCTTCTCCTTTAAGTGAGTTGATGGGGGTAGGAGTGGTAGTAACCATTCTTTGGTATGGAGGAAGGTTAATTTTAAGTGAGGATTCTTCTATGGATGCAGCTGCTTTCTTGGTTTACCTTGGTATATTCTCTCAAATTTTGAATCCTGCTAAAGCCATCACCACGGCATTCTATAATGTGCAAAAAGGCGCGGCATCGGTAGAACGAGTGGAGGGAGTTTTAGATGCTCCTGAGCTCATCGAAGAAAAGCCTCAAGCAATTTCTAAAAAAGAGTTTACTGATAGTATTGAGTATAAAAACCTAAGCTTTTCCTATCAAAACGACGTGAAGGTCTTAAAGAAAATCAACCTAAAGGTTTCTAAAGGAAAGACGATAGCCTTGGTTGGAGCTTCTGGAGGAGGTAAATCCACATTAGCTGATCTTCTTCCCAGGTTCTATGATCCACAAGACGGAGGAATCTCTATTGATGGAGTAGATATTAAAGATATTGTAATTGATGATTTACGTGGCCTCATGGGGATCGTAACTCAAGAATCTATACTTTTTAATGATACTGTTTTTAATAATATAGCCTTAGGAATTGAAGATAAAGTGTCGAAAGAAGATGTGATAAATGCTGCAAAAATTGCCAATGCCCATGAGTTTATTGAGCAAATGGAGGAGGGCTACGATAGTATAATTGGTGATAGAGGACAAAAATTGTCTGGTGGTCAAAGACAGCGATTGAGTATTGCGAGAGCCGTATTAAAGAATCCACCTATTATGATATTAGATGAGGCTACCTCTGCATTAGACACCGAATCAGAAAGACTCGTTCAACAAGCTTTAGAAAACCTCATGAAAAATAGAACTTCACTCATTATTGCACACCGCTTGTCAACTATTCAACATGCCGATGAGATTATTGTGGTGGATAAAGGTGAAATAAAAGAAAGAGGAGTCCACGAAGAACTCCTCAAACTAAAAGGTATTTATCACAAATTACATGATATGCAGGCTTTTGCTTAGAACAGGGTCGTCGACTCTAAATCTAAAGCTTAGCTTTTATAGCTTTTGTTGCTTCTTCAAAACCTGGTTTTCCAAGTAATGCAAACATGTTCTTCTTGTAGGCCTCAACGCCAGGTTGGTCAAATGGATTTACATCTAATATATATCCACTTAATCCACAAGCAAATTCGTAGAAATAGATCAGCTGACCTATATTCTCCTCGTTTAATTCTGGAAGACTGATTCTTAAGTTTGGTACTCCACCATCTACATGAGCTAGCGCAGTTCCTAATTCAGCATTATAGTTTACTTCCGTAATTGTTTTTCCTTTAAGGTAATTCAATCCATCAAGATCAGCATCATCCATTGGAATTTCAAGCTTTCTTTTGCTTTTCTCCACGCTGATTACAGTTTCGAAGATATTTCTAATTCCTTCTTGGATATATTGTCCCATACTATGAAGGTCAGTGGTGTTGCTTACTCCAGCAGGGAAAATTCCTTTATTCTCTTTTCCTTCACTTTCACCGTAAAGTTGCTTCCACCACTCTGTCATATAATACAGAGTCGGAACATAATTTACCATGATTTCAGTGGTTTTTCCACTATTATAAAGTGCATTACGAGTTGCAGCATATAAGGCAACAGGATTGGTTTCAATATCAGTATTTTTCTCGTTGAACTCTTGCATCTCAACTGCTCCTTTTACTAGTGCATGGATATCAAAACCAGCAACAGCAATAGGTAATAAACCAACTGGAGTTAATACAGAATATCTTCCTCCCACATCATCTGGTACCACATAAGTTTTGTATCCTTCTTTATCGGCCAATGTTTTTAAAGCACCTCTAGATTTATCTGTAATCGCAATAATTCTTTCAGCAGCCTCCCCTTTTCCGTATTTTGCTTCTAAATGATTCTTGATAATTCTAAAAGCCAAAGCCGGTTCAGTTGTTGTGCCAGACTTGCTAATGACAGTAACTGCATAATCTTGATCATCTAAAATTTCCATAAGATCGACCATATAGTCTTCGCTTATGTTTTGCCCAGCATAAATCACCTTGGGTCTGTCGGTATTTTGGAAAGATGAGAATTGATGTTGTAAAGACTCAATCACAGCTCTTGCACCTAAATAACTTCCACCAATTCCAATAACAACAAATAATTTTGCTTTTGAAGCCATTTTATCAGCATCTGCTTTTATTTCGTCAAGAAATTCAGTGGTAATATTTGAAGGTAGATCTACCCAACCTAAAAAATCATTTCCTTTTCCTGTTTTGTTCAGCAGGTTTTTGTGATTTTTATTGATCACTTCTTGGAAAGCATGAATATCTTCCTTCTTTACAAAGTTTAAAGCTCTGTTAATATCTAAGTTGATGTTTATCATGTTCTTATAAATTTTATTATTTAAATATGGTTTTTGCAAATATCATAAATTTATACAATAAAATGCTTAATAAACCTTTAAAAAAAATGCTGCCAGAAACCTGACAGCATTAAACCTATTATCAACTATTATGAAATTATTTTATTTATGGGGTATAAATTGCATTTGTATTTCTGTAACCAGAGTCATTTGAGTACCAGTTTGGATAATTAGCGCCTCCACTTTCTGCCCATTGACCAAAGTAATTATAGGCATCTATGATTGCTGTTTTTTCTACTGGATAATCAAACCCGTTTGTGACATTAATTGCCCATGGTAGGTTGTTTGAAGATTTGTAATAATATCCTGAAGCAGGAACACTCTCATCTTGGCCAGTCCCAAATAAACTTGTATCAGCTAAATCCGTTGGAGTATTATTCTTCATATGTACTTCTCTACCTCTTTCTCCATTCACAAATATAAAAGGATTAAATGGTGCTTCTCCTAGATTTACGGCACTTATTGGATAATTAAAGCTTATTAAGAAGTCTATTTGTTGAGGCTCTACATAAGTAGCACCAGTTCTTGTATTTACACCAGTTCCGTCACCAGGATGTGGAAGTAAATCGAATGCATTATCAAAGAATACTATTACAGCATTGCTTTGTCCTGATTCCATATTTCTTCCATCTAAGTTTATAATATTTTGTGTCATGCTAAAGTCACCAGTTACACCACTAACTGCATCATTGGCAATAGGAAGTTCAATTCCGAATCCATTTTTAAAACCTGCACCTATTGCCATTACTTTTAAGCTTACATAAACCTCAACAGCGTTGTCGTTGGCATTGGTTACTGTATTAAATTGGTAATTAACTACCATATCGTTAAAGTCATAATCGCCTTTATAAGGCCATAAATCTTCGAATGCTAAAGTACCAAATGAATTTTCATTAGGGTAATAGTTGTTGAAAGCTCTATCTCCATCATTAGGATACTCGTCAAACTCATCATTTACGCCATCTCCATCGGTATCGTTTCCTCCTGAGCTTCCACCTGAGCCATTACTTCCTGGGTTACAATATGTTTCAGGAATACTGGCTTCGCATAATGTTACGCTTGGTTCAATTGTTCCATTATTGGTTTCTAGCCCGTTCTCATCACAGTAATCTAAATTTCCTCCAACTGTTGCATTATTTAGTGTTGTATTATTAGTAACTACAATTTTTGCATATTCATTACCTAATCCAAAAATGTCATCATTAATGGTCATGTTAAGGGTTTCAATTAAGGCTTCACTGTAAAGGTTTAAACCTCCATTACTATTATTTGTTAATCTACCAGCTACTTTTATATAAGAATGATTATTTATGGCACTACTGTTATTTAAATTCCCTGCGATAATTAATTTACAATGATTATCAAAAGTAGAGCCAGAATTGTTGGCCACATTTCCAGCGATGTTCATAATACCTTCGTTATAAGTATAATCACTATTGTTGTAATGACCTGAGAAATTTATATTTCCGTAGTTAAAAAACTGGCCACCACTATTGATGTTTGCACCAGCTAAATTTAGAGTTCCCCAATTCCTAAATATTCCTTTTAAGTTTGGAGCAGAACTTACCATGAATGCATCACTGTAATTTTCAAATATCAAATCATTATCATTCATATTTAAATTACTTGCTTGTAATACGCCATCATCGTTAATGATTATTGTTCCGTCACCATTCAAGTTGTTAATGATTAAAGTTCCGCATACTTTTAGAGTACCACCTTGCATTAATAAGTTTCCTGTGAAAGAACCTCCTGAAAGAATACATATCACTTCATTGTTTCTTACTCTCAAAACACCTGATTCAGCTGATGATATGGAAGTAGTACAATCGGTACAACCAGGTCCATCTACATTGCCCTTGAATGCATTTACAGATTTTGTGTCTAAAAATGTATATTCAAGTTTCTCTCCAGTAATGTCTAAAGTTACTGTTTCAATTGCGCCACTATTACTTGTACGTCTCAAATAAACAACTTCTTGATTTGCAGGTAGTGTAATGCTGGTCTGAAACTCCTGATCTTTATTGGTAATGCCTGTTTTAATTATTTTACCATCCTCATTGGGATTGGCATCGAAAAGTTCAATTTTTAATGCGGGCAGACCTATGTGATCTGAAGCAATAACTTTAATATTTAAGGTTTGACTAGTTTGGAAATCAAATGTTTCGGTTATAACAAGATCGTCCATCGTTTTAGCTGGAGTGCTAGGAGTGTCATTTTGATTTAGGTCTTTTGTGCAGGATGTAAATCCGCCAATTAGCATTAACGCTAACAATAATAAACTCAGGTTCTTAATAGTTTTCATAATTCATTTTTTAATAGTTCGATATTCATTTATCAATTACTATACCATAAAAAAACAATAAATTTAAATATTGTTAAGGTGCAGTATATGAGTGGCATATGGTTTGTTTGAACAAAATGGAAATGATTTTGGTTAAGAATCAATTCTCATATTGGGAAATTATTGTGTTTTGAGAAAAAACAAAGTAACAAATTTCTTCAGAAAATACATTATTTATAAGCCGTATTAAATATACAAAACCTTTCGAAGCAATTGCAAGCCTGAACGAGATATATTTATTTTTTCTCCATTGGTGAGTAGTAACAGATAGGAATCTTTGTTGTAGTTTTCCAATTTTCTGATGAAACTGGTATTTACGATATAGGAACGATGAACTCTAACATATTTCTTGGAATCTAGGTTTTCTTCAAAAAACTTCATGCGTGCATTTTTAAGAAAGCTTCTTTCTTTGGTATGTATGGAAATATAATCGTCTTGGGCTTCAAGAAATACAACGTCTTCAATAGCAATTAAATGGATGTCGGTTTTGTCTTTCACAGCAATTCTATCCAGTTGCTTTTCTTCTTTATCGTGGATTGAAGTTGCCAAATCTTTGTAATTGGGGGATTCAACCTTATTTAAACTATTATGGAACCTTTCATAAGCTTTATCAATGGCGGCATACAAACGTGTTTTTGCAAAAGGTTTTAATAGATAGTCCACTGCGTTCTTTTCAAAAGCTTCAATGGCGTATTGGTTGTAGGCTGTGGTGAAAATAATCATTGGCGCATCATCGAGGAGTTCCAAGAGTTCTAGGCCCGTTAGTTTGGGTAGCTCGATATCTAAAAACACCAAGTCGGGTTTGAATTCTTGTATGGCTTTAAGCCCACTAAAACCATTGTCATATTTCCCAAGGAGTTCGATTTTTGGATTTTCCTCGAGGTTTTTCCCTAATAGTTCAGCAGCCAAATGCTCATCTTCTACAATAATTGCCTTTAGTTTATTCATCTGTTTTTATATTTTGAGGAATAATTAAACGAACCCTAAAATTATTACTTTTCTTTTCAACTTTAAATAAGTGATATTGTTTAAACAAAATTTCGAGTCTTTTTCGCACCGTATATAGGCCAGTCCCCGAACCTTTTCTGTGTGCAGTTTTTTCATCGTAATTGTTTTCTAATTCCAAGTATAAATTACCTTGTTCTACATGACATTTAAAGGTGATTTTAACTTGATCTACATTTCCTTGAAGACCATACTTTATTGCATTTTCTAATAAAGGCTGCAATATTAAAGCCGGAATTTTCATATCCTTACAATTCACTTCGCCAACTCTTTCAAAATGAATCTTGTTACCAAACCTCATGGTTTCAATGGCCATATACCTTTCTAGGTTCAGCATTTCTTCGTCAAGAGAAATAAGTTTCTTATAATCCTGGTTCAGGCTAAATCTCAAATAATCTGACAGTTCGAGTAGCATGTCTGTAGCTTTGTCGGGTTGAATTTGGATAAGAGCATGCAAAGAATTTAAACTATTGAATAAAAAATGAGGATTTAGTTTAGATCGGAGGAGGTTAATTTCGGTATCCTTGAGTGTTCTTAAAAGATCATTCTCTTTCTTTTGTCGAAGTTGCATATGAGAATAATAGCTGTTTAGGTAATAAAAGAGTATGAGAACGATATACATTAAAAAGCCATTTAAATATCGCCAACTAACAGCTTCCCAAAGGAAATCTTGGATTTCAGTATTATCGGAGAAAAATGCCGATAAAAGATAAATGCCGCTGATGACCCAAATACTAACAATGATAATTAGTGAACTGGCATGTTCAATTAGAATCGAAACGGTACTTTGTTTTTGAAATTCATTGAAGCGGATAAAAAACCATAAGCCTATACCAAATAAATAAAATAAGGCACCATAAACCAAACCATCCACAACCGCATAGTGCCAATCGAAATTGAATAATTGTTTTAAAGCAAATGTTTGAATGCCAATAATAAGAACCCAAGCCAAGCTATAGAAGGCTAAATTTGCTTTGTTACTGAGGACTGGATGCGGTTTCATAATTTATCTCCTTTTGGTGCTATTAATTAGTATGATTTAATTTCAGCACCCCCAAAGATAACAAGACCTTTGATAACGAGCACAGAATCGCTTCCTTCACCAGTTTGTAATTGTTGAGAAACATATCTTTCATCGGAGAAGCCTCCAAATATTGGTGTTGCTTCAAGAACCACATTCCAATCAGATGGAACAACAATTTCAGAACCGCCAAACATGAAAAATACATTTAAATAATTTCTTCCTGGAGCCAAGCGTGAGCGAGTCATATTTACCTCTGAGCCTCCAAAGATGGCCGTCATTCGACCACCTTTAAAGCTTGAAGAGTTAATTCTTTTTTTTGTTCCACTGAAGATGGCTACATCGTCTACAAAATCGGCATCGGAGAAGGAAGTGTTATTGTATTTCTTTCCATGAGGGCCGCGGTGAGGAGGAGTAAAAGGACCAGAACCTTTGTCGTTTCCATTATTGCCGCCATTTCCATCATCATTATTATTATTATTCCATGGGCCATTGAAATGTTTACCTGGCTGTTTGAAAAGTAACATGATACCAACGATGATGATCACTACTGGCCAGAATAATTGTCCTGCTCTAACAGAGAGGTCGAAGATGTTTGGTAACCAGAAAAAGGTACCGATGGCAATAAGAATAAACCCAGCTACTCTATTCTTAGAAAGGGTAAGATTTAGAATACCAATTCCGATGAGCAAGGTCTTCCAGCTGAAAATATAGTATTTCATATCAGGTGAAAGTAAATCGAAATTACGGAGCAAGAAAACGAGTCCGATAGTAAGAACAACAATCCCTCCTATGAGGTGATTTTTGCTTTTGTTTGCGGGGGCTTGATTTGTCATGATTTCTATTTTTTAATGTTTATGATCTAATTGATGAAGCAAATCTAGTCCGAGAATGCACTTTTTGCAATCGGTTTTCGGTGAATGGCGGTTATGTTTCGGTGAATGACGAAAATTAAATGGGACGATGAAAAATGATCGGTGAATGGAAATAGATTATGAATTTAGATTGCGAGACAACTGGCGCAAAGGATATACCACCGCTAATGAACTCATAAGAATCACCATGATTAAAACTTTGAAGAAATCGGATAAAATGATTCGAACAGGGTAAGCGTCTACTACAAAACCTGTACCACCATCACCTAATGAAATAACTCCAAATTGTTGCTGAATTAAGGCTATTAATCCTCCAATAATAAGGCCTATAAAACCTCCGGCCAAACTAATCATCATGCCTTCAATGGCAAAAATCCTTAGAATTAGTTTCTTTGAAGCACCCATGGCTCTCAAGGTTTCCATATCTGGTTTCTTGTCAACGATTAACATGCTAATGCTTCCGATGATATTGAAAGTAGCAATCAGTAAAATAAAACCGAGTATGAGGTATACCATTGCCTTCTCTGACTGCATCACCTGTAAAAGGACAGATTGTTGTTCTAGACGATTCTTCACAACAAAACCCTCCCCTAATAGTTTTTTTATTTCTTTTTGAACTTCATTATAATCCGATTCATCTGTTGTAGATACTTCATAAGAGGAGCATACGTTTTTCTGACCTAAAATATCTTGCAAAGCTTGAAAGGAAATAAATGCATAGTGTTCATCATAATCTTGGCGAACGCTAAAATATCCAGAAGGAAATAAACTGAGCGTTTTAAATGAATCCTCGAGTTTTGCACTTGCTTTTTTGCTTTTGTCTGGAACATATACTTGAATAGAGGAATAAAAATCACTCAATCTGCTTTGTAAACGATAAGCAACCCCATAGCCAAGAACCAAATAATTTGATCTATTTTCTGCTAATTTGAATTGCCCTTGAACCATTAAAGTATCCATTTGACTCATGATGGCAAAAGTGGAATCAACACCTTTTAGTTTTACAATAGCTTGTCGGTCTTTATATTTCAACAAAGCATTCTCTTCTAAAATTGGACAAACATATTTAATTCCAGGGATTTGCTGTAGTTGATCCAAAGGAAATTCACTCATGTGAATGTTTTTTCCAGTGGAAGGTTCTATTACCAATTCCGGATTAAAGCTATTGAATAGGGAAATCACCAGTTTTTCAAAGCCATTAAAAACAGACAGCACAATAATTAATGCCGCAGTTGTGAGCATTACACCAACAACAGAAATAATACTGATGTAGTTAATGATATGATGCGATTTTTTCGCAAAAAGATAACGCTTGGCTATATAAAAATCAGTTCTCAAATTAGAATATTACCCCCAAATTTAGTTCAAAATAATAAGGGACTGCTTTGGCATCAACGCTGGAATCTACTGTGTTTTTACCAGTTAAGATATTTGTGAAACCGTTATTGAAGTTAATTCCCATTACTATGCTAACTGATTCGTCTATTACATATTCTGTTCCAGCTCCAACTAGTAGAGAAGCTTTTACAAGAGTGGTTTCGTCTTTAATATCTAATTTGTTTTCTCTATATGAATAATCCCCAGAGATTGGGTTGCTTCCTGAAAATTCATCATTAGCTTTCGCACGGATGTTAAACCCAGTATTAATACCAATTTGGCCAAAAAACAAAAGGTTCTTTGCCAGCTCATTGGTTTTCATTTTTAAGGCTAAAGGAACTTCAATATATCTCAGATTATAAGCTCTTTGCATTTCTCCTGTATATTCCATTGGAATTCCATTAGTTTCAAGCGATTCCATATGTGGATATTTTAACTTTCCACCAAAGTAACTCACATTAAATCCAGTAGCTAAATAATAATTCTCCATCAAGGTGATATCTGCCATCAAACCCCAAGAAAAGGTAAAAGCACTTCCATTTCCTTCATAATCTACTGCATCTGGACTCATCCAACTGATAGCCGGGCTAAGTTTAAAACCAAACTTAAATGGTTTTTGTTGTGCTTCTGAATTCATATTAAGCAATAACAACAAGGATAATATAGGGATAAAGTGCTTCATATTTAACTGGTATTTCATAATATCGCGGTTTTAAAAATTGAAATTGATAATTATTTTTTTGTGTAAAATGAATAGATACTTTTCTAGTCTTTAACGATTTTAAGAGCTGTGATAGAGGTCGAAATTACATCCAATTTACCCAATAGCCTATAAAATCCACAAAAAAGCTATGAAATTTCCTTTCATTTTAACGAAAGTATTATATTTGAATGTTCAAATAGCCATATACTATTGGTATTTTTGAACAAAACTATGTTGAGTAAATAATAATAAAATCTATATGTTATGAGAAAATTATTCCTTGTATTTGCTGTTGTATTAATGAGCAGCGCGTTAATGGCTCAATTGCCAAATATTGGTATTAGAGGAGGTTTGACTACTTCGAAATTATCAACTGATTTAAGCGAAACATTCAGTTCAGACAACAAATTAGGTTATCAAGGAGGTGTATTTGTACGCTTGAAGTTCAATAAATTGTATATCCAGCCTGAAGCTATATATAATCATAGAAGCACAAAATTAGAGTACGAAGTAGTTCCTGTTGTTGATTTACAAGAACAAAGGGTAGGGGCAAAGACAAGTATGAAAATTGGGACAGTTGATGTGCCGGTGTTATTAGGTTTTTATTTAGTAAAAAACAAAATGTTTAATTTTAGGATATTTGCAGGCCCAGAAATTTCTTTTGCATCAAGTAAAAGTGTGGAGTACCAGTACACAACTGGTGATGGTGAAGATTTTGATGGTGAAGTTGTAGACCCAGTAAATGTTGATGATTTTAATCAAACTACTTGGTATCTTCAAGCAGGAGCAGGTGTTGATGTTCTGTTTTTCACCTTTGATGTACGTTATGAGAAAGGTTTAACTGATCTTTATAACAACAGTGATATAAATTTTAAAAACAATGTTTGGGTCTTCACTCTTGGATTCAAATTTATCTAAAGAAATAAAACTGCAAAAAAACCGTTTAGCCTTTGGCTAGACGGTTTTTTTTATTTTTGCCTAAATTATTAGAAACAGATGAATCAAAAAATCTATTTTAAATCATTATTAATACTATCTATTTTTTTACTTTTAGTTACTTCATGTAATAATCCATTCAAGGCTAATCTGTCGAATGTAGTGAAACCCAATGTGGATATTGTGCGGTATGAGCAATCGCTTTTTGCTGAAAATTTGAATGCGAAAAGAATTAGTGATTTGCAAAAGCAGTTTCCTTTGTTTCTTGGTGATAAACCTCTGCAGGAACCTCAAATAAATCAATTAGTAAATTATGTGAATGATCCTTATTTGTTTAAACTTTACGAAGAAACAGATAAAATTTTTCCAGATTTCGCAAGGCAAGAAGAAGAGCTTTCAGAATCCTTTCAGTATCTAAAATATTATTTCCCTAATTTCTCTACCCCTGAAATCTATTCATATATTTCAGGAAATCAAGAAGAAACCTACTATCAAGATCATATTATAGTAATCAGCCTCGATCAGTATTTAGGTTTTAATCATGAAGCTTATAATATGGCCGGAATTCCTAAGTACAAGCAGTTCGCAATGGATAAAAAATTCTTTCTTAAGGATGTTTTAATGGCTATCGCAAAAGCAAATATTCCTTCACCAGGTAATAATGCACAGCTGTTAGAGCAGATGATCTATGAAGGGAAACTACTGTATTTTATTAAAAGTATGAATCCTGAAATAATTAATAAAGTGCTTTTTACACAAACCGACACCCATTTACAATGGTTGCAGAATAAAGAGAAGGATTTGTGGAGGTATTATATTGAAAACGAGATATTATACACTTCAGATTATTTGACTTATAATAAGTTTATTGCTGATAGTCCTTTTACAACACCATTAGGTGATGATTCTGCACCAAGAACAGGAATTTGGCTTGGCTATCAAATTGTATTTTCCTACATGAAAAAAAATGAAGTAGATTTAAAAGAACTCATCCAGAATAAAGATGCACAACAAATACTTATAAGATCAGGATATAAGCCTGGAATATAGTGATTTGCATCTCGTGGGGTTTGTGCTTTCTGTTTGATATGACTGATATGAAAATCACGAATTTATATATACTTTCGATTCAGCTTTTTTAACTTTTTAAGCAGTTGTATTTTTCATACTTTTGCACAAATTTTTTAAACAAAAGACATGTCGCACAGCAAAGTAATACAAGAAGGACTCACCTATGATGATGTACTTCTAATTCCAGCCTATTCTGAGGTTTTACCAAGAGAGGTTAATGTGAAGACCCAATTTACCAGAAATATTGAAATTAATATTCCTATTGTATCTGCAGCCATGGATACAGTTACCGAATCAGCAATGGCTATAGCACTGGCGCAAGATGGTGGTATAGGTGTGATTCACAAAAACATGAGTATTGATAGCCAAGCAAATGAAGTTAGAAAAGTAAAAAGAGCTGAGAACGGGATGATTATCGACCCTGTAACTCTGCATTCTAACGCTTTGGTTTCTGATGCTTTAAACATGATGGCTGAGTATAAAATCGGTGGAATTCCTGTAGTTAATAAATACAATGAGTTGGTGGGGATTGTTACCAATCGTGATTTACGCTTCGAAAGGGATTTTAATAAGCCTGTTAATGATGTCATGACTCATGAGGTGATTACCACCAATGAGTTTGCTGATTTTGAGAAAGCAGCTGACATTCTCCAAAAATATAAAATCGAGAAGCTTCCAGTGGTTGATAAGAACAACAAGTTGGTTGGATTAATCACTTACAAGGATATTATCAAGATTAAGCAGCGCCCAAACGCTTGTAAAGACGAAATGGGGAGATTAAGAGTTGCTGCTGCAATTGGAATCAGTGGCGATAGTCTAGAAAGAGCTGATGCCTTGGTTAAAGCGGGTGTAGATGCAATTGTTATCGACACTGCCCATGGTCACACCAAAAGTGTGGTAATGGTTTTGAAAGAAATTAAATCTAATTTTCCAGATATTGATGTTGTAGTTGGAAATATTGCTACAGGTGCTGCGGCGCTTGCCCTAGTTGATGCTGGAGCAGATGCGGTAAAAGTAGGTATTGGCCCTGGCTCTATTTGTACAACTAGAGTTATTGCCGGAGTTGGTGTCCCTCAATTAAGCGCGGTACTTAATGTAGCAGATGCACTTAAAGATACAGGTGTTCCAATTATTGCAGATGGAGGAATCCGTTATACAGGTGATATTGTAAAAGCATTAGCAGCAGGTGGCCATACTGTAATGGCTGGTTCTTTGTTTGCTGGAGTTGACGAGTCACCAGGAGAAACCATCATCTACGAAGGAAGAAAATACAAATCATATAGAGGTATGGGTTCTGTTGAAGCCATGCAAAAAGGGAGCAAAGACCGTTACTTCCAAGATATGGAAGATGATATTAGTAAATTAGTTCCAGAGGGAATTACTGGCAGAGTAGCTTATAAAGGTACTTTGTCTGAAGTGATACATCAAATAGTTGGTGGATTAAGAGCTGGTATGGGATATACTGGTTCTGGTGATATTGGTGACCTTCACAAAGCTCAATTTACTAAAATTACTGCAGCTGGTGTTGCTGAAAGTCATCCTCACGATGTTTCTATTACACGAGAAGCTCCAAATTATAGTCGTTCATAAATCAATTATCCAATCATAAAGTCAAAATTATTATAAAATGAAATTCTTTAAATCTTTATTATTAAGCTTAATTGCTGTTCTCTTTGTTACACAAGTTCAGTCGCAAAATGCTGAAAAAACCCTAATGACCGTTGGTGATGAAACCATCAGTGTTGAGGAGTTTTGGAATATTTATCAGAAAAACAATACTGATAAGTCCATTGATAAAAAATCTGTAGATGAGTATTTAGATCTTTATGTAAATTTCAGATTAAAAGTAAACGAAGCTAAATCAATGAAAAAAGATACGGCTCCTTCATTTGTCAGTGAACTTGAAGGTTATAGAGATCAATTAGCTAAACCTTATTTGGTGGATGAAGATATCAACGAAGAATTAATGACAGAGGCATATGATCGCATGCAAAAAGATGTGAGAGTAAGTCATATTTTGTTATTCTTAGACGAAGATGCATTGCCAGAGGATACTCTAAAGATTTACAATAAAATTGATAAAATCAGAGCAGAAATAGAATCAGGTGAAATAAATTTCGCCGATGCAGCTGTGAAGTATTCTGATGATCGTTCTGCTAGAGATATGCCAGCTGAAGGTCGTAGACCAGCAAGAAAAGGTAATAAAGGTGATTTAGGTTATTTCACTGTTTTCGATATGGTGTATCCTTTCGAAGTTGCTGCTTACAATATTGGTGTTGATGAAATGTCAGGTCCAACTCGTTCTCGTTTTGGTTATCATTTAATTTTAAAGACTGACGAAATTCCTGCCATAGGAAAAGCTCAAGTGGCCCATATCTTTATTAAAAGTATGGAAGGTGATACATCAGCAAACCCTCTTGAAGCCAAAAAGAAAGTGGATGCTATTTACGCTAGATATTTAGCTGGAGAAACTTTTGGTGATTTAGTAAAAACCATGTCAGATGATAAAGGTTCTGCTGTTAAAGGTGGAGAACTTCCAATGTTTGGTGCTAACCGTATGGTTCCTGTGTTCATTAAGCAAGTTTCAGAATTTGATAGTATAGGTCAAGTATCTGCTCCTATCCAAACCATGTATGGTTGGCATATAGTTAAGTTCTTAGACCAAAAACCAGTTGGAACTTTCGAAAGTGTGAAGAACGAGATCAAAGACAGATTGAAAAAAGATGTTAGAAGTGAAAAAGGACGTCAGTCAAAAATAGCACAGGTTAAAAAAGAGGAGGGTTTTAAAGAAAATCCTGCTGCATTAAAAGAACTAACTTCACTATTAGATTCAACTTTATTGGCACACAAATACGACGAAGAAAAAGCTAAAGCATATACTTCTGAGCTTTTCTCTTTAGCTGATGAATCTTTTACACAGTACGACTTGGTCGTTTATATTCAAGAAAGTGGAAAGAAAGCAGCTATCACCGATCTTTCTCGTTATATATACAAGAAGTATCAAGAATATGTTGATGAGACTGTAATTGATTTCGAAAATCGTCACCTTGAAGCCAAGTATAAAGAATTTGCACTGTTGATGAATGAATATCGTGATGGTATTTTATTATTTGACCTAATGGACGAAAAAGTTTGGTCTAAAGCTGTAAAAGATACTACAGGTTATGAAGTTTTCTTCAATGAGCACCGTGGCGATTACATGTGGGATAAAAGAGTGGATGCTGCAACATTTACATTCACCAATCCTGAAGCTTTTAGTACAGTTCAAGCATTAGTACAATTAGATAAAACCGATTTAGAAATTTTAGGTGAGTTACAAAACGATAGTTTAAATGTAGTGAAATACGAGCGTGAGAAGTATCTAAAAGGCGATAATGCAGATATTGATAATGTAAAATGGAAATCTGGTTCTTACGAAGTAATTAAAAATGAAGCAGGAACACCATTAGCTCTCATTAGAATTCATGAGAAATTGAAGCCTATGCAAAAAGAATTAACTGAATGTAGAGGTATGGTCATTTCGGATTATCAAAATGAACTAGAGAAGCAATGGATCGTTGAGCTTAAAGCCAAGTATCCTGTTGTTATCGACAAAGAAGTTTTAAAGGATTTAAAATCTAGTGGATTAACTAAATAATATTTTCAACAAACCCAAAACAGAGCTAGTATTTAAACTGTACTTCTCTATTTTGGGTTTGGTTTATAATGACAAAACAAACTCAAATATCTCTAATTCTTCTGCTGCTAGTGGTTTCATTTGCATGCAAGCGACATATGTATTCTGATGATGAAACAGTATTAGCAAGGGTTGGTGAAGAGTATTTGTATCTTTCTGAACTAACTGAAAATATTCCAATTAATATTACCAGTACCGATAGCATTCAGATGGTAAACAGTTTGGTTGATAATTGGGTGAGGAAAGAAATTTTATTGCAACATGCCAATAAAAACTTACCGGATAGCTTAAAGGATTTTTCGGAACAGTTGAGGATTTATGAGAATAGCTTAACGATTTACGAGTTTAAAAAGAAATTAGTTGGGCAGAGATTAGATACTTTAATTGAAAAGGAGGAAGTTGAAAAGTATTATGAGGATCATTTAAAAGATTTTCAATTGAAAGATAATATTCTTCAATTTGCATTTATTCAAATACCTATTCAGTCTGATTCTGTCTCGCAAGCCAAAGAATATATCCAAAACATTGCTGATACTAATATAGATAGAAGTAAAGTTGAATTGTTTTGTCAAAATAATGCCATCGATTATTATCTTAACGATGAACACTGGATTTCTTTCAATGAATTGATAAAAAGAGTCCCCATTGAAACATTTAATCAAGAACTCTATTTGAAGAACAATAGGTTTATTGAGATTAAGGACCATCCCTATTGGTATTTTGCCAATTTGCGAGATTTTAAAATAAAAGAAGACGTGAGCCCTTTGAATTTTGAAAAGGATCACATACGAAATATCATTCTTAACCGAAGAAAGTTGAATTTGCTAAATAGCTTGGAAAATGACATTTATGACGAAGCTACACGCCAACAACAATTCGAAATTTACTAAATATGATAAAGAAAAACATGCTTAGATACTTTTGGTTACTAGCAGGTGGATTATTCCTCCTTACAGCCCAAGCTCAAGACCAATCTGAAATTACAAAATTTGAAGAAGAACAAATTCTCGATCAAGTTGTAGCTGTAGTTGGAAAGAATATCATTCTGAAGTCGGATATTGAAACACAGTATTTACAATATAGAATGCAAGGTTTTATCGAGGGAAACAGTAATACTATTAAGTGTGATATCTTGAAAGATCTTGTTTTTCAGAATCTTCTATTGAATCAGGCCGATGTGGATAGTATTGTTGTAGGTGAAAGCCAGGTTGAACAAGAATTAGATCGTCGATTCCGATATTTTATTTCTCAGTTTGGTTCAAAAGAAAAGCTTGAGGAGTATTACGACAAAACTGTCGACGAGTTTAAGGAGGAAATGCGTGTGGTAGTAAAAAAACAATTGGTGCAGCAAAGTGTACAAGGTGAAATTGTTGCAAATGTTGGAATCACACCAAAAGAGGTAAAAGCCTTTTATAAGCAAATGCCTGTAGATAGTCTTCCTCTTATTAATACAGAATACTTTGTTGCCGAATTAGTAAAAGAACCTCAAATTACCGCAGTGGAGAAATTGGCTGTAAAGGAGCGTTTACTAGAACTTCGTAAAAGAATCTTAAAAGGTGAGAGCTTTGCGACATTAGCTATTTTATATTCTGAAGATCCAGGATCAGCTAAAAAAGGTGGTGAACTTGGAATGTATGGTAGGGGTGAACTTTATCCAGAGTTTGAAGATGTAGCTTTTAATCTAAAGGAAGGTGAAATTAGCGGAATTGTTGAGACTGAAGCTGGATTTCACGTTATTCAAATGATTGAAAACCAGAAAGATTTTGTGAATGTCCGTCATATTCTATTACGACCAAAAGTAACTCCATATCAGATTCAAGAAACCGTTTCTTACTTAGATAGTATTTATAACCTTATTCAAGATAGTACCTACACATTTAAGCAGGCTGTTAAGTTATTCTCAGATAATCCCAATAGAATAAGTGGTGGATATTTAATCAATCCTCAAACGGGTAATAATATGTTCCAAGCCGAAGCGCTTGATCCAAAAGTATTTTATGTGATCGATAAAATGAGTGTTGGAGATGTAAGTAAGCCTACTTCTTATACCACTGAGGACTCTAAAGAGGCTTATAGATTATTACAATTAGTAGAAAAAACGGCACCTCACCGTGCTAATATAGACTTAGATTATGATAAAATTTATAATATCGCCCTTAACCAAAAGCATCAGCAAGTATTAGATGAATGGGTAGTTGAACATGCAAAAAAAGCATATATCAGAATCGTTGATAATTATTCTGATTGTGAATTGTATGATGATTTGATGTCCTCAAAGAAATAAACCATGAAAAAATTCGCATCAGATGTAGAAGCTGTAGATGCTTTTGCAGAAAAATATAAGTTATTAAAAGCTGAAATTTCAAAAGTAATAATTGGACAAGAGGATGTTGTTCGTGATGTTATTATTTCGGTTTTCAGTAAAGGACATGCCTTATTAGTAGGTGTACCAGGATTAGCAAAAACTTTATTGGTGAACACCATTGCCGATACCCTAGGTTTAAACTATAAGAGAATTCAGTTTACTCCTGACTTAATGCCTTCTGATATTATTGGATCCGAAATATTGAATGATAAACGAGAGTTTAAGTTTATACAAGGCCCTATTTTCTCCAATATTATTTTAGCGGATGAAATCAATAGAACACCACCTAAAACTCAATCGGCATTGTTAGAAGCCATGCAAGAGCAGTCTGTAACAGTGGGTAGAACAAGTTATAAGTTGGACAAGCCTTTCTTTGTTCTGGCTACACAGAATCCTATTGAACAGGAGGGAACTTATCCTCTACCAGAGGCTCAGCTCGACCGTTTCATGTTTAATATCCTCCTCGATTATCCTTCTTATGAAGAAGAGGTTGAGGTGGTAAAGGCAACCACAGGTTCTCAAAAAAGTGAGACTAAAGAGATTTTAGGAGCCGAAGAGATTCTATTCTTTCAAGACTTGGTGCGTAAAATTCCTGTGACAGATAATGTATATGAATATGCTGTGAAATTGGTGGCAAAAACTCGTCCACAAACAGCAATGGCACATCAAATTACTAACGATTATTTAAGTTGGGGAGCAGGACCTAGAGCCTCTCAGTATTTAATAATTGGAGCCAAATGTCATGCTGCAATAAATGGGAAATATGCGCCAGATATTGAGGATGTTAAGGCCGTAGCTCCACAGATTCTTCGTCACCGCTTGGTAAGAAATTATAAGGCTGTTGCAGAAGGAATTAGCATGGAACATATTATTTCTGAGTTGGGGAAGGGTTAGGAAGCAGAAAGTTCGAGGCACGAAATTAGAAGTTGGAAGTACGAAGTTGGTAGTCAGAAGCCATAGCATAAATCTATTCATTACCCATTCTCTTAGCGAGCTTTGCGAAAAATCTTTGCGTTTCCTTTGCGTGAAATCTATAGAGATTACAAGGATCAAAGTTAAGAAGTACCCAGTAACTAGCACCCAACTCTACTTCCTCCTAAAAAGTTGAATAGATTGGCCGATAATATATTTTGAGGTTAACCAGTATTTATCCAATAATTCTTCAGGCTCTCCAGTTTCTCCAAAGCAATCAGGCATTCCCATGATTTTCATTCTTACTGGGTGATGCTGACTCACCACTTCGGCTACAGCGGAACCTAATCCTCCGTGTATTTGATGTTCTTCCACTGTAAGTATTGCACCAGTTTCTTGTGCTGCTTTTATTATTGTTTCTTTATCGATAGGCTTAATGGTATGCATATTTACTACTCTTGTATCAACACCCTCCTCCTTTAGTTTCTTTGCCGCTTCAAGAGCTTCCCAAACCATGTGTCCGGTTGCAATAATAGTTAAATCGTTTCCTTCTCTTAAGGTCTGTGCTTTGCCAATTTCAAAAGGCATATCAAATGAAGTAAAATTAGGAACTGCTTCTCTTCCATACCTGATATAAACTGGTCCTTTAACTTGTTCAACAGCTGCAGCAATAGCTAAATGAGTTTGATTGGCATCGCATGGTGATAATACAGTCATATTTGGAAGGACTCTCATAATGGCAATATCTTCCAATGCTTGGTGAGTAGGATCATCGGGACCCACAGAAATACCAGCATGGGCTCCACCTATGATGGCATGTACATTATTATAGCATAGAGAAATTCGGATTTGATCAGTAGTTCTTAAAGCTGCAAAAACAGCATAAGTAGCAAATACAGGAATCTTACCGCTTAATGCTAATCCAGCAGCTACTCCCACAGCATTCTGCTCAACTATCCCCAAAGAATAAAATCTGTCGGGAAAAGCATCTGTAAAAAAGTTGATGCAAACCGATGAAGTGATATTGCTTCCTAAACCAATAATATTGTCATGTTTCTCAGCAATGGCTTTTAATCCTTCACCAAAACCATAACATGTTGCCTTTGAGCCTAAATTTGAATATTTCATAGTCATTTTCCTTTCTCTATCTCAAAGTTAATAAATATGAGAAAATAATGCAAGGTGATTTTTTTGTATTATTGATAAACTATTTTTCTCTACATTAGATTAACGATGGATGGAGTATCCTTCCTTTTGCTGGGCTTTGCGTGAAACCATAAAAGTACTTAAAGTTCATAAAGTGACTAGAGTATTTAGAGTTTAAAAGGTGAAAGGGAGTGATGGAGAACTGGCGAGAACTCTATATGTCATCATCAAACAGTGTTAATCCGTAGAACCAGCGTCATCAGTGTTCTATTAAACATACTCCCAAAGCTTCATCCCCATTAAAACAGAGAATAAACCAAAAGCAATGATCAAAAGAATATTAATAGGTATGGAGTTCTTTAATACTTCATTCTTTCTGTTATTCAACCAAAACAAGGTAAAAGCTAAGAAAGGCATAAACATACTTCCTGTTACTGCATAGGCAATAATAATCCAAACTGGCTTTTGAAAGAAGAGTAAAATAAGAGGAGTCAATGCTATAAAGAAAAGAAAATACTTATAGGACTTCTCTTTGTTTAGTTCAGCTGGTTCATTGGAAGATTTAGTAATGGTAGTTTTACGAGTTTTCATAAAGTCGGCAAACAAAAATGGAACACCTTGCCACACCCCAAGCATGGAACTAAAAACAGCACCCCAAAATCCCAATAAAAAGATCCATTTTCCCACTTGGCCACTATTTTCGCCTATTTTATCGGCTAATGACAACACCATTCCGTTTCCATTTACCACTTCGGGTTGTATTTGTGCTGCAGTAATCATAATCGCAACACCAAATAAACCGGTTAAAACATAGGCCACCGCTAGGTCAATTTTAACTTTGGGAAGAAAAGAGGAGTTTTCCCACTTTCTTTCTTTTATCCAATACCCATAAGATAGTAATGTAACGCTGCCTCCAACACCACCAATAATCCCTAGTATTAACCAGATGGAACCTTTTGGGATTTTAGGAATTATTATTCCTTTTATGACTAATGACCAATCGGGTTGAGAGATGAGGGTAGTAAAAATTACAAAGACGAACATGAGCCCAATCATCACTTTCATGATGCGCTCAAAAAATTGATACTTAAAATACAAGACTAAGACCAAAGCCAAAACCGCATGGATAATTCCCCATTGTGCCACCGAAAGTTGAGGGAAAATAGCATGAGCAGCCAAGCCACAAGCGCCTGATAAAGCTGCACCAACAATAAAAGACCAAATAACAAGATAAGCTAAGAAATAATACGAAACCCAAGATGGGAAATAGGATTTCCAGGCTTCAATCATAGATCTTCCAGAAGCCAATTGCCACCGTGCAATGCCCTCGTTGAGTGTGTATTTTAAAATCGCTCCCAAAACAGCGCTCCATAAAATGACATAAGAAAAATGAGCTCCTCCAACAGAGGCAGCCACTAAATCACCGGCCCCAACTCCTGTTGCTGCTACCACTAAACCTGGACCTAAATCTTTTATCAGGCTCTTGAGCTTCATTCCACCAGGATTTTAGCTCTCCACTTGCCCTCCTCTAATTTCATTCTCTTTCTAGCAATAACCTTCATGATAATTCCAGATACAATAACACCAGAAGCTACCCATAATCCTTGTTCATCAATGGATTGATTATTTATTAAATCTAATCCCATATACAGCGCTCCTCCACCTATCAAGGCACTACCTGCTATGTTTAGTCCATATCTCTGTTTGTAAACTATTGCTATTTCTTCCAGCTTAACTTCATGAACAAAATCAATGACTAGTGAACTGTCTCTAATGATATTGATGGGACCAGAAAACTTTTTATCATCAATAGTTTTTATACTAATGGAGTTTCCGGCATAAAATATTTGATTGGTGACTGTGCCTGGTTTTTCGACTACCAACATGTTCTGGGCAGATAGAAATGT
>JADGDY010000011.1:25184-54261 GCA_016744655.1 Bacteroidales bacterium
GTGCTGACAAAAAGCAGTAAAGCTATATATAGGATTTTCATTTTAGTGATTTATCTTACAAAGATGGAAATAAATAATGGGAATCGCTTTGGCATTTAACACATTTTTGAAATTCTGTTGGAAAAGTAGGGTGTAAGAAGCAGCAGAAGAACCATTGATTGGTTCATTTCAATGCCATATACTCGTTTTGTTATATCTTATATTTAGAGTAAAAAGATGTTACTTGTTTTTGGCAAAAAGTAAACAAAAAACTAACTCGATAAAACAGGTTTAAATGCTATCTTTGTTCAACAATGTTCGCAATCTGGCATATCGACGCAATTTGGATTAGTATTGCTTTTGTGGCTGGTTATCTAGCTAAAAAAGTAAATCTACCACCTCTAATAGGATTCCTGGCTACAGGATTCTTATTGAACTTTATGGGTATGTCTGAAGGTAATATTGCCATTCATGCCTTGGCTGAACTTGGAGTAATGTTGTTATTATTTAATATTGGTTTAAAAATCAATATCAAATCATTGCTACACAAAGAAATTTGGGCTGGCGCAGGTATTCATGCTGTTATTACTACCTTGGTATTTGCCAGTTTAATAAGTATTGTTTCTACTGTTGGGCTAGGTTATTTAACCCCAATGTCTTTTCAGACTGCTTTAATCATAGGTTTTGCATTAAGCTTTAGTAGTACCGTTTTTACCATTAAAATTCTAGAGGAGCGTGGTGAGGTTAACTCCTTTCACGGTAATATTGCAATAGGAATTCTAGTTATTCAAGATGTTCTAGCAGTAATCTTCCTGACGGTATCAAAGAATGAAATCCCAAGTATTTGGGCTCTTGGACTACCAATATATTTGTATATAATAAGATTTTTGTTTTATCGAATTTTAAAAACCATTGACCACGGAGAACTTCTTACATTATTTGGGTTTTTTGCAGCCTTTGTAGCAGGTGCAATGAGTTTCGATTTAGTCGGTTTAAAAGCAGATTTAGGGGCTTTAATTATGGGGATTTTACTAGGACACCATGGTAGAGCAAAGGAATTGTCGGTCCATATGAGTGGCTATAAAGACTTTTTCTTGATTGCCTTTTTCTTTGAAATAGGGCTTTCTGGTTTGCCCACATGGAGTACATTATTCGTTGCTGTAATTATGATGTTAATGCTGGTGTTTAAATCGGGTTTATTTATGTACATATTTACTCGTTTTAATCTAAGAGCTAGAACATCATTACTCGCCACACTAAGTTTGTCTACCTACAGTGAGTTTGGCCTGATTGTAGCTGCAATTGGGGTTCAGGCCGGTTGGTTAGAGTCCAGCTGGCTGGTTACATTGGCCTTGGCACTGAGCCTTTCTTTCCTTGTAGCAGCGCCATTTAATCATAGAGCGCACGAGATTTTTAATCATTTTAAACCGCAGTTGATGCGATTAAATACATGCACAGTCCACCCCGATGATGAGCCAAGTAATTTAGGGGATGCTGAAGTTTTAGTATGTGGAATGGGAAGGATTGGTCGTTCTGTTTATCGACAGGTTAGTCAAGACCATGATGGTCATGTGGTGGGAGTGGATTATAACCACGATACTGTTGAAGGCGCTCAGTCGGAGAGTAAAAATGTGATTTGGGGTGATGTCACCGACAGTAATTTCTGGCAAAATGTTGATTTAAGTAAAGTGAATATGATATTCTTAGCTTTTACCAGTCATGCCTCAAATTTAAATACCAGTATCGAATTAAACAATATTGAACACAGTGGCATTAAGATAGGTGCTGTTTGTGAATTCCGAGATCAAGCCAAAGAATTACACGATAATGGAGTAGATTTCATTTACAATGCCAGAGAACAGGTAGGTAAAGAGTTTGCTAAGGAATTTCTTTTGAGTCACAGTTAACAGACTGTTTTTTCTATGAATAGATTTAGATTATAGCAAAAAATAACATCCTATTAAAGGAATTGTTAATAGGAGAGCTGTTTATATTTTTAATTTTGTTGTTGTCTTAATAACCTGAGTTCGGCATTAAATATCACCACAGTTTTAGATAATTAGCTCATATTCGAATCAAATTTATGAAGAGCTATCGGGATAACTCAATGAAATTTGATAAAGAAGATGAGTTAATTATAGAAATCGACTTGTGGAAAAGTCAATAACACATCATCTTTTTACTGAAATCTGATGCATTATTGACTTTCTGTGGATTTATTTAATAATCGAACTCAGGTTAGTACCATCATTTATAAACAGATATACTCAATATTAATCCATGTCAAGTATTCAGAAAACATATGTTTCAGAGAAGTCTATCGTTGTATTGCCGTTTGTTAATATGAGTTCTGATGAAGAAAATGAATACTTTAGCGATGGCATAACAGAAGAAATTATCAATGCCCTTACTAAAGTGGAGGGCTTAAAAGTTATTGCAAGAACCTCCTCATTTTCATATAAAAACAAGAATATAGACGTAAGAGAAATTGGTGAGCAATTAGGTGTTTCAACAATCTTAGAAGGCAGTATTCGAAAAGCAGAAAACAGACTTAGAATTACTGCTCAGTTGATTAATTCGAAAGATGGAATTCATATTTGGTCAAAGAACTTTGATAGAGAGTTGAATGATATTTTCGAGCTCCAAGATGAAATTAGTTTGTTGATAGCGAATCGAATTAGAGAAAACTTTGGTCATTTAAATATTCAAGAACACCTTGTAAGCCAGTCAACAAAGAGTGTGAAGGCTTATGAGTTATTTTTAAAAGGACGATATTATCAGCTAAAATGGGATGCAGATTCTATAGGAAAGGCCATAGAATATTATGATGCAGCTATTGCTGAGGATCCTCAGTTTGCTCGTGCTTACTATTCCAATCTTCAAACTTATGGATTGTTGGCTGCATGGGGGTATATGGATGCAGAGGAGGGCTTCGAGAAAGCAATTTCCTATTTTTTAAAAGCAAGTGAAATCGATAATCAGTTGCCAGAGTATTCCCTTTCTTTGGTAGGACGTAGTTTATGGGGAGAATGGAATTTTCAGGAATCCTATGAGTTAATATTACAAACACTACAAATAAACCCTCATTATACCGATGCTCTTGAGGCTATGGCAGAATTATTTATTGCAACAGGGTATTTTGATGATGCTGAGAGGTATGTTCAGAAAGCTCTAATAATTGATCCAATTTCTGCTAATCATCACTATACACTTGCCTATATATATTATGTACGAAGAGATTATGAAACCGCTATTTATCACATCACAAATTCTATTAAAATAGATCCTGAATTAAATTTGGCTAAGCAATTAAAATTAAAGTGTTTAGTCTGGTTAGATCGAAAAAATGAATTCGATACTTTAGTAAAAAGTCATGATTCTGAAAAACTGCTCAATCTACTTTATCAATCTGTAAATAATTCTCAATTTCAATTAACAAAAGACCAAGTTGATGAATGGGAGAACGTTAATGAGGATAAATCACAACTCGTTCCTTACGAATTATTTACCCTTGCCAATTCATCCTACAAAATAGAAGCAATGAGTTTGCTTAAAAAGTATGTGGATCAGAAGCGTGGGCAAATTATTAATTATCGACAGGAACCGTTTCTACAAAAGCTACATGGTATAGAAGAATTCCATTTGCTTCATCAGTCTAATTTGGAAAGACTCGTTAAGCCTGAAAAAGGTGCATTAAAAGTATCAGAAAGAAAGATGGACTCTAATGAAATGAAAGAACAAATGCTGAACTTAATAGGGTTTATTCAGGAAGAACATATTTACTTAGACTCCTTGTTAAGCTTAAATAAATTAGGTGAAAAATTCAATATACATCCTAATAAACTATCTTTTCTAATCAATGAACAATCAGGTAAGAATTTCAATGAATTCATTAATTATTATAGACTCCTCCATTTTAAAAGCATTGCACTAGAACCTAAATTTGCCCATTTAACTATTCTCGGTTTGGCCTTTGAAAGCGGATTTAATTCCAAGACTGTCTTTAATGCTTTTTTTAAGAAAAAAGAGGGGCATACACCAGCTCAATGGCTTAAAACTGTGCGGATTTCTAGGTAAGGATTAATCCGTCTTCTACAAATTCAACGTTTTTTTAGAAACCTTTTCGGGTACTGTTTCTCCTCAATGAGTCCCAAATTATAATCCCGTACGATTAATATTCTTTTTCGATGTTTTTTTGCAGTCCCATTTGAGAGGATAACCAACAAGAATCTTTTTGGTGAAATTCACAGATGAGACTAAACAAAATTAATAACTAGAAAATTTAGAAAATGTTGAGAATAAGAAAAACGCATGTGAAAGTATTAAAAGTATTAATGATACCAAGCTTTCTTTTTGCATTACTACTAAATGTAGAATCTGTAAATGCACAGAATATAGAAGTTAAAACAGATAGCACATCCAAAGAAAAAGAATTTAAAAATGCTATAAATGTATGTCCAGGAGGAGTCTTCTTTGGAATTTACTCTGCAAACTATGAGCGACTCATTAAACCCCACCATGGAATTATGGGAAGGATTGACTATGAACATATTCCAAAGACCTATTCCGATGCCAATATTAATGCACATGGTAAGGCGGTAGTACTAAATTATAGATATCATATTAATGGAAAACTGGAGTCGTATTATGCTGGAGCATTTGCCAGATATAGTATGTATAAAGGAAAAGGAAGTATCGATGATGAGCAATTCGAGTTTAAAATTCCAGAAGTAACATTGGGTTTGAATATTGGAAAAAGATGGATTTGGAATAGTGGAATCACATTAAATTTAGCTTTAGGTTATGGTTATATGAAGAGTGGTAAAGAAATAGAAAATTCAAGTCCAGAAGCTGAAGCTGCAATTAAGGTTTTTGAAAAGGAGTATGATTTTTTAAGTGGTTTCCTTGGTGAGTTCTCAGTAGGATATGCCTTTTAAAAAACCTGATCAGAAATAAAAAAAAGAAAATTATTATGAGACGACTATATAAATTAGCATTGGTACTAGTGATTTTAACCTACCTTTTTCCGCAACAGACTATGGGGTTTTCTGTTGAGCAAGAAAAAAAGAATAAGATTAATTCATACGGAGGTCTCGTTTTTAATATCTCCTCAGTTCATAAAGGCTATGGATTTATGCTGGGTGGAAAAGGTGGGATATTAGTGAACAAGAGATTTGGCTTCGGAGGTCTTGGTTTAGGTATGTTGAATAAAGTTGAAGTTGTAGCACAAGATCCTACAAATAATATAGATGTTCCTTTAGACATGAGTATGGGTTATGGAGGAGTGTTTTTTGAATACTTTATAAGTTCAAATGGTCCAATCCAAATCTCCATACCATTTAACGCAATGGTTGGCGGACTTTCTATAGAAGAGCAAGAAACAAAGCATAGTTTAGAATTGCACAGTATTTTTATACTTGAACCCGGATTACGACTTAGGTTGAAGATTACAGATTATTTTCAACCGTCCATAGGAATTTCTTACAAACGATTTGTTGGAGCAGATTCCGATTATTTGAGTAATAATGATTTATCTGGATTGAGCTTTAGTATTCATTTGGATTTTGGTTCTTTTTAAACCTTTAGTATCTCCACTGATTTTTAGCAAATAATGAATATATTGATTATGAAAAATATAAATCTAAAAATGAATATGATCATCATGGTTTTCTGTGCTGCAATAATGAGTGTTAGTGCGCAAAACATGGAGGACTCTAAAGCGAAAGTATCTTCTTTTTTACAAAAAGAACTTCGGAAAAATGATGTTCATAATCTGCTGTTAAGTATTTATTCGCCTAGTCACCAGCTAGAATGGAACTTTGCTTATGGAAGGTTTAAGGATGGTGAGAAGGTAGTCAGCAGCAATCCATTTTACACAGCCAGTATCGGAAAGACTTTTACCGCTGTAGGAATTGCTATATTGGTGGAGCAAGGCCACCTTTCTTTTGATGATAAGATAGGTATATATCTAGATGCTTCAGTGATGAGAAATCTGCATGTGATGGATAATATAGAATACTCCTCAGATATTACCATAGCCCATTTATTGCAACATACATCTGGCTTACCAGACTATTTTGAAGGAGAAACTATTGATGGCAGTTCTAATATGATGAGTTTGTTATTTGAAGACCCTGAGAAATTTTGGAATAAAGAAGAGTTGATTCAGTTTTCTAAAGAAAAAATGAAGCCACATTTTAAACCTGGAGGAGGGTATCATTATTCAGATACTGAGTATATATTACTTGGATTGCTGATCGAGGAAATTAGTAAAATAGCTTTGGAAGAGTTTTTTATAAAGAAAATATTTCAGCCATTAAATATGGAGAATAGCTATATGAATCTGCGATCGAATCCATTAGAGGAAACTGATAGGATGACAGAGTTGTATGTGGGTGATTTGGAAATTAGTGGTTTGCGTAGCTTGAGTGCCGATTGGGCTGGTGGAGGAATTGTTAGCACGAGTGCCGATTTAATCAAATTCCAACACGCACTTTTTTCAGGAGAATTAATAAATGATTCAACTCTAAATCAAATGCAATGCTGGATTCCTGAAACTAAAGGAATGTACTATGGTTTTGGACTAAGAAAGATAAATTTCAAAAAGCTATTTCCTATATTACCAGATATTGATCTCATAGGGCACTCAGGAAGCAATGCTTCTTTTGTATATTATGCTCCAGAATTGGATTTATATTTGGCTGGAAGTTTAAATCAAACTGAAGAAGTAAAAGCATCAGTGAAATTAATGATCAAGATTATTTCAGCCATTCAAAAAGACTTGTAAACAAGTTGGTTTTGTTTAATGAGCTTGATTATTTGTGAATATTGTGAGGCCTATAATCTGTCGGAAGATAGATTGTTGGCCTTTTTCATTTTATGATTTGATTTAAACTTTGTCTTTCTAAAATATACAATTGCAAAGGTTTATTAACTCTTCTGAATTTGCTCTAGAAACAAACTAATGAACTGAAATTGTGTTGTTAGGTTTAAACAAAACACATTAATTATTTTCGGGACTTTTGAAAAAGCATAGATTTTCTCAAAAGCTTCTCTTGAGCTGCATCTCAAATAGAAATTTTACCGTAAATTTGTCCATTAAAACCAACAACATGTTTGATAAAACACAAAAACTTCCAATTGCCTGCGATCATGGTGCTTTTGAAATGAAAGAATTTTTAAAAGATCAACTGATAACCAATGGTTTTCAAGTAGAGGATATGGGAACATATAGTGATGCAAGTGTCGATTATCCCGATTTGATTCACCCTTTGGCTAAAGCCATAAATGATGAGGTTTATCCTATGGGAATCATCTTATGTGGTAGCGGAAATGGAGCTCAGATTGTTGCAAATAAATATTTAAATGTAAGAGCAGGTTTATGCTGGACTGTTGAACAGGCCCAGCTCACAAGAATGCATAATAATGCCAATATCATGAGTATTCCTGGTCGTTTTGTAGAGAAAGATGTGGCTTGGGAAATGCTTCAGGCTTTTCTAAATACCGATTTTGAAGGTGGGAGACATATCGGAAGAGTTGAAAAAATATCTCAATTACTATAATTATTCTACATGTCAGAAGCTGCTCAAAAATTCAATAAAGCATCTAAATTAAAGGCCTTCGATAAAGATCATCGCAAGACATTAAACTTTAATATTGGTAAGTATGATCAATCTTTTCATAAAGGATTAGAACAGTATGCTGATTTAGATTTAGCACGTCAGCGTGCAGCCAATATCAAGCGGAAAGCCATTAATGACTTAGATAAATACCTTATTGAGTTTGAGCAAAACTTCATTCAAAATGGAGGGAAAGTAATTTGGGCATGTGATGCTGAGGATGCCAACAAAGAAATCCTCAGAATGTTTAAAGAAAAAGCAGTAAAAAAAGTGGTCAAAAGTAAATCAATGACCACCGAAGAAATTGAGGTTAATGCTGTTTTGGAAAAGAATGGCATTGAATCGGTTGAGACTGATCTGGGTGAATTTATTGTGCAATTGGCTGATGAGAAACCTTATCATATTGTTACCCCTGCCATGCACAAAAGCAAGAAGGAAGTAGGGGAGCTCTTTAATCAGAAATTCGATTGGGATAAAAGCTTAACTGCTGAAGAAATGACAGCAAAAGTAAGATTGAAACTTAGAGAAAAGTTTTATTCTGCTGATGCTGGAATTACTGGAGCTAACTTTCTTATTGCAGACACAGGCTCTATTGGGCTTACAGAAAATGAAGGCAATGGAATCTTAAGTATGGCTTTTCCTAAAGTTCATATTATTGTAGCAGGAATCGAAAAGATGATTCCATCTATCAATGATTTAGCTATTATGTGGCCTTTACTAAGTACCCATGGAACAGGTCAGCATCTGACTGTTTATAATTCCGTTATTACTGGTGGAAAACGAGAAAATGAGGAGGGCCCAGAAGAAACCTATGTCATTTTATTAAACAATAAACGTACAGAAGTTTTAAAACAAGAAGATCAAAGTGTCGCGCTGAGTTGTATTAGATGTGGCGCTTGTTTAAATGTTTGCCCGGTATATAAAAACATTGGTGGGCATACCTATAAAACCACATATACTGGCCCAATTGGTTCAGTTATTTCCCCATGGTTATTGGGAATGAAAGATTATAAACATCTTAGTTTTGCATCTAGCCTTTGTGGAGCTTGCACAGAAGTTTGTCCTGTTAAGATTCCCCTCCATGAGATGCTATTAAAGAATAGAAAAGATGCAGTGGATCAAAAACACACCACATTTTCTGAAAGAACCATGGTGAAGACCTGGGAAAAGGTGATGTTAAAAAGAAAACTACTAGATATTGTTGGTGGTGGAATGAAAAACTTTTTTGCTTCATTATTCTTTAAAAAAGCTTGGGGAAATAAACGGAATTTACCCAAAATTGCAGATAAATCATTCAATAAAAGATGGATAGAACAACATCCTGATAAATAAATCTAAATGCAGGATAAGACCAATAGGAATGTCCATTTTCATAGGCTAGTTTTTTATCTGGTCTTATTGGTCGTATTCTTATTTCAATCTTGTAGCTCAACTAAATATTTAAAAGACAATCAGTATATATTAAAGGAGAATAAAATCCTTATATCTGAAAATTCCATCGACAAAGCTGAAGTTAATAACTACGCAATTCAAAAACCCAACAGATCTATTTTAGGCTGGCCCATGTATATTAGTTTGTATAATATGGTTGATCCTGAAAAGGAAAGTAAGAGAGACATTAAAAGAGCAGCAAAACTTCAGAAAAAGAATGAGAAAAGAATAGAAAAAGGTAAAGCAGCCAAAGAAGCACCTTTTTATTTAAGCAGATGGTGGAGAACCAGCGTTGGTGAAGCTCCTGTTGTCAACGACAGATTTACCCATACCGAATCAAAAGAGGGTATGTTGGCTTATATGCGAAACTTAGGTTACTATCATGCTGATATCTTTGATAGTACGAGTTTTGATAAGGATAAAAGACGTGCAGTTGTTTCCTATCATATCATACCAAATGATCCATACAAAATTAGCCACCTAAGTTTAAAAGTTTCAGATCAAAGAATCGATTCTCTAATTTCAAAAGATACTAGATTGAAAATCCCATCAATAGGAGATTTGTTTAACGCATATCATCTCGATGACTTACGATACGAAATCAGTTCATTACTACAGAATAATGGATATTATGGTTTTGGACCTGATCAAATAGTATATTTTGCTGATACAATTCAAAAGACCATGGAAGCCAAAATAGATATAGAAATCTATCAAACTTCAGCAAATGGAGATACAATAAAATCCAATCCTTATTTCCCAATTTATTATTTTAAGAAACTTTCTGTTCATAATTACCCATATCGTTTTGAGGATTTAAAAGAAGATGATATGAAAATTCATCTTTTTGGAAAAGATAGTATAGCATTTAAATACTATGATGAATTAACCTTTAAGCCTTACTTATTACAAAGAAGAATAGATATTCACGAGGATAGCATTTATCGTCAAGATGATATTGCGCGGAGTATTAGATCTGTTGGTGGCTTGGGAGTTTTTAAATCTGTACATTTTAAAATATCACCTTCCGAGGAGGTTCCTCTATCTGATAGCATAAAATTCCTAGATGTGGAAGTAGAATTAAGTCCAAGCACCAAGCAATCCTACTCTATAGATTTAGAAGGTTATACCTCGTCGGGAACCATTGGAACAGGATTGAAATTTACCTATAACCATAGAAACCTTTTTAAACGAGCCATATTTTTCGACGTTTCAGTAAATGGTAAGGTAGAAAGGTCAGGATCAAATTTAACAAATGATCAAACCATTTTAGCCTATGAATATGGTGTAAGTTCTACACTCAGGTTCCCAAATTTCTTTTCACCCTTCAGACTTTATAAGTTTAATAATAGGTACTTCCCCAATACTCTAGTCAATTTTGGTTTTACTCTAAAAGATAGATCAGAATATATACGTCAAACAACTAGTGCAAGTTTTGGTTATAGTTGGTCTACTCCAAAAAAAATAAAGCATAGTCTAAATCCTATAGATTTTTATTTAACTCGTTTTAGAGATATTGAATATGATTATTTGCAGTATTTAATCGATAAAAATCTTTACGATCAATACTTTGATCATGTGATACCAGCTGGAAACTATTCTGTTTTTTATACCAATCAGAAACCGAATATCCCAAAAGATTACTTCTTTGTTAACCTGAAGTTGGAAGTTGCGGGTAATCTTTTAACCATAGCCAATGATGCTCTAGGAACATCTCGAACTGGAAGTGGAGATTTGTATTTACAAGTTATAGAAGCTTATGCCTATGAATTTATTCCAGATAGTCTACAAGAAGAATACATAGAGCATGTTCGAGATTCGCTTAATACTTATGCATCTGGATTCTATACATTCGCAGGCCTCTTGTATAATCAATATTTAAAATCCGATATTGATTTAAGGTATACATGGTATATGAATGATAAAGTAAGTTTGACCACTCGTGCTTTTGGAGGGGTTATTATTCCTTATGGGAATACGGATTTTTCTCCCATCGAAAAACAGTATTTTATGGGAGGATCCAACGATTTAAGAGCCTGGTATGCAAGATCAGTTGGCCCGGGAGCTTATGTGCTCGATGAACAAACCTTGCAACTTAAAAACTACTATCAACATGGAGATATCAAACTATTAGCCAATGTGGAATTAAGGCATAATATTCTCTGGAGATTGAATGGGGCTCTTTTTGCTGATATTGGAAATGTTTGGAATATCTATAGTAATGAAAGTTTCCCCAATGGACTTTTTAAATTCGATACATTCTATAAACAAATGGCCATGGGAGTAGGATATGGGCTGCGATTCGACTTTGGCTTTTTCGTATTGCGCTTCGATCTAGCATTCAAATTATATGACCCAAGTATAGACTCTTCTAGTAAGTGGGTTTATAGCCAGGGTGATAGCTATTATAAACAACCGATTTTAAATTTTGGTATTGGTTACCCGTTTTAGCCATTTTTGGAACGATTATTGGTTGATAAACAAAGATTATTCTAAAACACATATGATGAAAATATTTAAACTTTCCTTATGGCTATTGATCATAACTAGCCTGGTTTCATGTAATGAAATTACCGAAGTTTCAAAGCAAGCAAGTACTGGCGGTTTTAATGAAATACTTGTAGTTACTAATAATGTAATGCAATGGGATGGAGAAGTTGGTGACAGTATTAGAAATAATTTTAAGCGAGAAATGAAGCTTTTGCCAGTTCCAGAACAGGAATTCAAATTAGCGAATATTAATGAAGCTTCAATCTCAAAAAAGATATTCAAGAAACACCACAATATTTTTATAGTAAATATTGACCCAGAAATAAAAGAAGCATTTGTAGAATCAAAAAAAGATTTGTGGGCTGAACCTCAAATTGTGATAAAAATAAATGCACCTAATCTTCATGAATTCCTAGTGAGTTTTGAGGAGGCTAAAGAAAATAGTTTCGATCTATTTGTGGAGAATGAGCGCAGAAGAATAATGAATAGCTATGGTTCTAAGTTTAAAAATTTAAAGCTTTCCAAGGATATGAAAAACTATTTCCATATCGATATGAATATTCCCAAAGGTTATTCTTTAACCAAACTCGATAGTAGCAAAATGTGGATGCGCAAGGAAACAGCTGCCAATTCCATGAATATTCTCATATATACTCAAGCCTATAAAACCACTGCCGATTTCGATCATAAAAATATTTTATTGAGAAGAAATAATCTTACAAGAACCTATATTCCTGGACCAACAACAGGTTCATATCAAGTGATTTCGGATGAGTATATTGAGCCCATTTCTCAAGAATTATCTTTTAATGATATGTTTGCGGTTGAAATGAGAGGTCTTTGGCGAGTAGAGAATGATTTCATGGGTGGCCCTTTTATCTCCTATACTTTTGTTGATGAAAAAAGAGGGAAACTTATTACCATAGATGGTTTTATGTATGCTCCAAAACAAAAGAAAGCACCTCTAATGAGAGAACTAGAGGGGATGCTTTGGTCCTTGAAACTCGTTGACTAGTTCATGCTATTCAATGTCCATAGCCATTCTGAGGAGTCTGGTATATTTAATTATAGACTAGGATTTGATCAGAAGCCTCCTCCAGATCAAATTGGGTTTTCTGTGGGAATTCATCCTTGGGATGTGGAGAAAATTGATGTTGGACAAGTTCTTTTAGAATTAAAAAAGATTTTACAAAAGCCAAATTGTGTAGCTCTTGGAGAAGTTGGAATAGATAAAAATTGTGGCACGAATTTGGATTTACAAAAAGAAGTGCTTTTTAGGCAAATAAAAATAGCTGAAGAGTTACAAAAAAAAGTTCTTATCATTCATTGTGTAAAAGCATATCAGGAAATTTTAGAAATAAAGCAACAATTCTCTTCATCTTTTAGCTGGATCTTACATGGGTTCAATGGAACTAAGGAATTAATTGCGGAGTTAATTAAACATGGCTTTTATTTCAGTGTGGGACATTTAATACTAAATCCTTCAACTAAAATTGCTAAAAATATTTCGAGTATTCCTTTAGATCATCTTTTTTTGGAGACCGATGAAAGTCAAGTTAAAATAAAGGTGATTTATAAGGAAACCAGTTCAAAATACCGAATATCGGAGATAGATTTGATAGCACAAATTGAAAAAAACAGAGTGCAGGTTTTTAGCAAATAAAAAATGAATATAAATTGGCTGAAATATGATATTTATTAGGTCATCCTATTGGAAAAATTAATAATATTGCATCAGAATAGATTTTACCAAGTTTTAAAAATATAATTAATTAGATATGAGCGTTTTGGAAAATTTGAAGTACACCAAAGATCACGAATGGATTCGTGTTGAAGGCGATGAAGCCGTTATTGGAATCACTGAGTTTGCTCAAGGTGAGTTAGGTGATATCGTTTTTGTGGAGGTTGAAACTGAAGGTGAGAGCCTTGATAAAGAAGAAGCTTTCGGTACAATTGAAGCTGTAAAAACAGTTTCTGATTTGTTTATGCCTATTAGCGGTGAGGTTGTTGAATTTAACGCTGAGTTAGAAGATGCACCTGAGTTAATTAATTCAGACCCTTTTGATAAAGGTTGGATTATTAAAGTAAAAATGGCTGATGCTAGTGAGCTTGACGCGCTAATGAATTCTGACGAGTACAAAGCTCTTATTGAAGCTTAATCATTTAGATCATAAGAATCCTCTAAAATTGAAATAAAATTTATATTTTAGCGGCTCTTTAAAAAAGAAAAATAACGCCTTTAAATAATAACATTATGGAAAGAAGAAAATCCGAAAAAGCAAATCTGGAGACGAAAAGAACAGTCTTTCTTGAGATAGGCTTTGTTATTGCTCTGGCGGTGGTTTTTGTAGCCATGGAATGGAAAAGCTACGACAAGCAAGAATACGATTTGGTTCAGCGTGTTGTAGATGATACTCCAGAAGAGATCATACCAATTACAGAGCAAAAAGTTAAACCACCTCCACCAAAACCTCCACCACAGGTAACTTTAATTAACGTTGTAGAAGATGACGTTGAGGTAGAAGACGAGATTGAAATCGATGTGGACATGGATGACGATACTGAGATGGAAGAATATGTTCCTATCGTTGAGGAAGAGGAAGAAATCGAAGAAGAAGAGATTTTCCTAGTGGTAGAAGAAATGCCATCATTCCCAGGCGGAGAGCAAGAAATGTACCGTTTTATCGGAAAAAATATTGAATATCCAAGAATGGCGAAAGAAAGCGGAATTAGTGGTCGTGTATTCGTTACATTCGTTGTGGAAAAAGATGGTGCTGTAACCGACGTTCAAATCCTTCGTGGTATTGGCGGTGGTTGCGATGAAGAAGCCATTAGAGTAATTAAATCAATGCCAGGTTGGAAAGCCGGTAAGCAAAGAGGTAAACCTGTAAGGGTTCAATACCGAATGCCGATTAAATTTACTTTACAGTAAAATATTTAAAGCAGCCTCAGGCTGCTTTTTTTATGCCCAGTCATTTCTGATATAGTTAAAGGGCAAGTTTAATTCACCAGTCTTGTCTCGTTCAATTCTGCTTCCTGTCTGGGAGAGGCCTTTGCACGATCTTTGAATTAAGATAAGGAGTAAATATAAAAAAGTATGCAAATAAAAACAATAGCGTTTGACACTCCTTGATGTAAAGTTTGCGGAATGTTACTTTAAGGAGGGTTTATAGTTTATCCGATAAGACATTTGTGGAGTAAACTTTGATATACAGAGGAGGTTTTGTAACACTTTTTTTAAAAAAAGTGTGAAAGAGAAGTATATATTGCTTTTTCAAATGATCAGTACCATTTAAATATTATGTTTATTGTTACTTCGATTCCTAAATTAACAAGAGTACAGTATTGTTAGAAAGTTCAGTCCCGCCCAGAAAACACATTGAAGCTTGAACAATCCTAGAATGGTACTAAAATTCTAGTTTAATTATACAATGATACTAGATCTCATTAGAATAGGATTAAGCTATTTCTTGCTACTATTAAATATTTTTAATTAAATGTGTGAGGCTTTGATAGCACTCATCTTTTTAGTACTTTTGCGCTCCAATTTAGAATAATTATAAACAGGCACATGAAAACAAACAAGCATTCTAAATCCTATATTTCTGAAGTTCTCAACGATTATAAATTAGCCAACGAGAGTAGGCAATTGAGCTTATTAGGAAGGCGCGAAGTCTTAACAGGAAAAGCTAAATTTGGCATTTTTGGTGATGGAAAAGAAATTCCTCAATTAGCCATGGCCAAAGTATTTGAAGATGGCGATTGGCGTTCAGGATACTATCGAGATCAAACCTTTATGTTTGCCACTGGGATGATGACCTTTGAAGAGTTTTTCGCCCAATTGTATGGTGATACCAATGTTGAAAACACTCCAGCCAATGCAGGGCGATTGATGAATAATCACTTTGCTACCAGAAGTTTGAATGGGGATGGCTCTTGGAAAAATTTGAGTGAACAAAAGAATTCAAGCCCAGATATTTCTCCAACAGCAGGTCAGATGCCACGTGCTTTAGGTTTGGCTTTAGCTTCTAAATTGTTTAAACAAAACGAAGCGCTGCATCCTTATTCTAATTTTACTAAAAAGGGAAACGAAGTTACATTTGCTACCATTGGTGATGCCAGTACATCAGAAGGTCATTTTTGGGAAACCATAAACGCAGCTGGAGTTATGCAAGTACCTTTAGCTGTAAGCGTATGGGATGATGGATGGGGGATTTCTGTTCCTAATACATACCAAACGACCAAGCAAAATATTTCTGAAGTCCTTAAAGGGTTTGAGAATAATGAATTGGGAAAAGGATACAAAATACTAAAAGCAAAGGCTTGGGATTACCCTGAGCTTTGTAGAATATATAAAGAAGGAATAGAGCATTGCCGTAATGAGCAAAATCCTGTTTTATTCCATATCACAGAAGTTACTCAACCACAAGGTCACTCTACATCTGGAAGCCACGAAAGGTATAAATCAGAAGAAAGGCTTCAGTGGGAAAAGGATTTCGATGGAATTGCAAAAATGAGAAGCTGGATTTTAGAAGAGGGTATTGCACAAGAACCTGAATTAGCCGATATTGAAAAAGCTGCTATTATAAGAGCCAAAGAGGCAAAGAAGAAGGCATGGAAACAGTTTTTACAACCCATTAAAAAGGAACGTGATAGTTTGTTAGCTACTGCTAATGTTTCTACATGTCATTGTACCAATACTCCTCAGATAGAAGATATTAAAAAGGACCTTAAAATGGTTGGTGAGCCAATAAGAAAGGAAATCATCAGTTCGGCAAGAAAGATTCTTCGTTTGGTTTGTGATAAATGTAGTGACCCAAATCATTCGCTTAAAGCTAACGTTACCAATTGGCTAGAGAATGAAATGGAGAAGAACAGCGATAGATATAATTCCTATTTACATAGTCCTCATGCTACATCTGTACTGAATGTGGAATCTATTGCACCTATTTATGATGAAAAGCCTAAAGAGGTACCAGGTCGTGAGATTCTTCGCGATAATTGGGATTATGTTTTCGAAAACAATCCATTGGTAGTGGCTTTTGGAGAGGATGTTGGGAAAATTGGTGGTGTAAACCAAACCTTCGAAGGTCTTCAAGAAAAACATGGTGAAGAGAGGATTTTCGATGTGGGTATTCGTGAAGCTACCATTATAGGCCAAGGATTAGGAATGTCACTTCGTGGATTAAGACCTATAGCTGAGATTCAATATTTCGATTACCTCCTCTATGGTTTACAAGTAATGAGCGACGATATCAGTACCATGCTGTATCGTACAAAAGGAGGGCAAAAAGCTCCTGTTATTATAAGTACCAGAGGACATAGATTAGAAGGTATTTGGCACAGTGGTTCTCCATTGAGTATGGTTATTAACTCAATTAGAGGAATGTATGTTTGTGTGCCTAGAGATATGACTCAAGCAGCAGGTATGTATAACACATTATTAAAAAGCGACGAGCCAGCTTTAGTAATTGAGCCACTAAACGGCTATCGTTTTAGAGAGCCTCAACCCAATAATATAGGCGAGTATACCATTCCACTTGGGCAACCAGAAGTTTTACGAGAAGGAAAAGATCTTACAATTGTAACTTATGGTAGCTGTTGTAGAATAGCTATGGATGGAGCCGATCAATTAACGAAGTTCGGTATTGATGCAGAAATTATCGATGTTCAAACACTTCTTCCATTCGATAGAACCCATACCATATTGGAATCTTTAAAGAAAACCAATAAGGTAATTTTCTTCGATGAAGATGTTCCAGGTGGTGCCACTGCATATATGATGCAAAAAGTTATCGAAGAGCAAAAAGGATTCTATCATTTAGATGCAGAACCTTTAACATTAACTGCTAAGGCACATAGAGCAGCTTATAGTACCGATGGGGATTATTTCTCTAACCCTAATGCTGAAGATGTATTTGAAAAAGCTTATAATATGATGCATGAGTATCATCCAGAGCGATTTCCGAAAATATTTTAATGAAAAAAGCGGGCTCTAAAGTCCGCTTTTTTTGGTTTTGTGGAGTAATCTTTTTAATACAGCGGCAGTTTTTGCAACACTTTTACGAAAAAGTGTGAAGAAATAGTTTTCATTGACTTGGTGTTTAGCCTAGAAATTAAATTCCAAAGAATTCCATTCAAACCGTAAACAGCTCCCAAACTACCTAAGGCTAACTTTAATAGGAAGCATAAAATCAACAGCAACTTTTCTGACTCCCTGTACACCAGGAGTCCATTTGGGCATCATATTCACTACTCGTAATGCTTCTGAATCGCTAGCAGATGCAATCCCACAATGTATTCTTGTATTTATAACTTGTCCATCCTTATCTATGGTGAAGGCTACAAATATTTTCCCACTAATGCCTTGCTCTAAGTCTATTCTTGGATACTTGAAGTTTTGAGCTATAAAGGCAAGCATTGCATTCTCACCACCTGGAAACTGAGGCTTCGTTTCTACTTTGTAATAAGGAAGAATCTCCTCGATTTCAGGCTCTACATCTTCAATTGGTTCCCAATCCGGTATGGGATCTCCTGTGTCCATGGAAACATCAAATGGTTCTAATTCTTCAGCTTCTGTATCGTCGGGTACAGTATTTAAAACCATAAAGGATTTGGGCCTTTCGGGTAGCTTCTCTTGTTTTTTGAGAATGATGGGATCGATCAGCTCATCTTCATGATAGTTAGATTCATAACCTGTGAGATAAAGGATTTTGTCATAAGATTTATATTCAAAGGCAAAAAGAATAGCTGCTAATGCCAGAATGAAACCAATTTCTAAGAAGATGGTTTTCTTGTTTTCTAGGTTGGCGGATGATGATTTTCGTTTGTTCATGATTCGATTTTTTAAGGTTTTACAAATGATGGCACACGACTGTTTATTAGCCATAGCTTTTGTCGTGATTCCCTTAATATCGATATGTGTGGAAGATTTATGTTATAAATAACAAAACCGTGCCAAGAATTAAAGGGACAAGGCTTTCTGATTAAAATTAACAATTCTATTCTTTACATTATAATTGTTAATGTAAAAACAGCGTTAAAATGCCGCATCTCTTTGAATATCATTTGATATTGTTGCAATAAATTCCGTATTTTTGTAACACTTAATGCATCAATAAAGTATAAAAAGTAAAATCGTTACTATGAGAAAATTTCTACTATTAATAACCATCTTGTTTATTTCAATTAGTTATGTCGACGGGCAAAGTGCAAAAAAAATCCTTCGAACAGGAACTAAACAGTATAAAGAAAATCAGATCAACGAAGCCAAAGCTAGCTTAACTCATGCCATTAAACTAGATCCAAATTTGGTAGAGGCCTACGAAACAAGAGCTCAAATTTATATTCAACAAGGTGAAATAGAGTCTGCCATTGCCGATTTAGATATGGTAAATAAACTCACTCCAAAAGAAGAAGAGCCCTGGTTAAAGAATGCTGATCTTAATATGCAACTAGAAGATTATGAAAAAGCCTCCTCTAAATATACAGGTTATTTAAATATTGAAACGAAAGATTTGGTTGTTTATGATAAGCAAATAGCTTGTTTGAAAAAGGTGGAGAATTGGGAAAAAGCCTTATCCTATGCCAAGAAGAAGTTAGCCGTTAAAGAAACACCAGAAACTCATTTTGAAATCGCAAGTCTACACTATATTCTTAAAAATTATACTGCCGCAGAAACTAGTTATAGAGAAGCCATTAAAGAATCTCGAAATAATGTAGATTACCACAACGGATTGGCTTTGTCGCTGTATCACCAAGATAGATACGATGCTGCTATTGGTGAATGTAATATTGTTCTTCGCATGGATAAAAGCAATAAAACCGCTTATCTTACCAGAGCAAATAGCTATCATAAGAAAATTGAATATAGCTATGCCATAAACGATTTGTCAAAAGTAATTGTGATGTATAAATCTGATAATGATTATACTGACAATTTGAATTTAAGAGGAGATCTTTATTTAGAATATAGCCAGCATATGAATGCCATTGGCGATTATTCAGCCGTAATTAATAAGGATCCTGAAAACTCCTATGCTCTTTATAAAAGAGCACAAGCCTACGAAGAAATTGATAATGATAAAAAAGCACAAGAAGATTTAATTCGAGTGATAGGTTTATCAGCTAGTGGAATTGTTGTAGCTGATGCGATGCTCACCGATTCCAAATCAAGATTATTTGAGTTAAGAAGAGAATCTGATGCTCCTCGAGTAAGTCTTTCTAATGATAATGTAAAAGACAAAACACTTAGAGTAACCAACGATACCGAAATGGTTGATTTAATGTTACTGGTAGAGGATGACAATAAAATTGAGAGTTTAGCCGTAGATGGAAACAATATCGATTTAGAATCAAATGCTGGAAAAGTTGAACTCACTCAGTCTATATCTATTGTGGATAAAGAATCATTCGATGTAAAAGTGGAGGATGTTTATGGAAACGAATCCACCATTTCATATAGCATTCTAAGAGTAGAAAATAACCCTCCAGTTGTTGCATTTATGAATCCTTATGTAAATGAAAACAATGAAATGATTCTCGATGCAGATGATTCAAGAGTGTATTTTGAAGGAAGCATCACCGATGAAAGCCTTGTGAAATCTATACTTATTGATGATGTAGTGATTCCATTTAACCGGGAAGAAAGCAATCCTACATTCTCCACCAATATGGATTTACGTGAGAAGACTAAGATAGTAATGGTGGTAACTGATGTTTATGACAATAAATTAGAAACTGAGTATTTCCTAAACAGAGAGGAGGCCCTTTATGCAGCCGATAGTCCTATGGGAAAAACATGGGTGGTATTTATTGAGAATTCAGAGTATGAATCTTTCGCTTCTTTAGATGGACCAGTAAAAGATGTAAGATTGATGAGAACCGCTCTAGCTAATTATGAGATACATAATTTCATCCATCGTCCCAATATGAGTAAAATGCAGATGGAGCGTTTCTTTAGCATTGAACTTAGAGATATGGTGAAAAATCAGAATGTAAACTCTCTCGTAGTTTGGTATGCTGGTCATGGTAAATTTCAGAATGAAACCGGATATTGGATTCCAACAGATGCAGAACGTACAGATGAATTTTCTTATTTCAACTTGAATAATCTAAAGGCAAGCATGCAGGTTTATGCCAACGATTTAACCCATACATTAGTGATTACCGATGCCTGTGAATCTGGACCTTCATTTTATCAAGCCATGAGAAACGATATAGAGATTAGAACCTGTGCAGATGAAAAAGCCGTGAAGTTTAAATCTTCTCAAGTGTTGTCTTCTGCTGGTTACGAATTAGCTTCCGACAACTCACAATTCACTAAAACTTTTGCAAACTCATTGATTAATAATTCAGACCCTTGTTTACCTATTGAAAGCATTGTATTAAATGTTGGAGAGGCAGTTACTAAAGATAATCAACAAAAACCTCAGTTCGGTAAAATTGATGGATTAGAAGATGAGAATGGAACATTTTTCTTTATCAAAAGAGAGGCGGATATTCCAGCGACAGATACAGCAGTAGAAACTACCGATGATATTCAGGAATAATACCTGATGTCATGCGTATTAAACACATTTTAAGGCTAAGAATTATACGAACATTAAGTATTTTGCTTTTTGTTAGCCTTTCCGTTTTTGCTTATTCTCAGACCTATTATTTCGAAAATTATAGCGTAAGACATGGTCTCGCCAACTCCAAAGTTTATGATATTCTTCAAGATGATGGAGGTTATATTTGGTTGGCGACCCCATCGGGATTAAGTCGTTTCGATGGAGAACACTTCAGAAACTATAGAATAGAGGATGGCATACCTGAAAGCTCCATTAGAGCATTATTTCAAGATGCCGATAAAAACCTATGGATAGGCTATCAAAATGGAGAAGTATTTTTAAAAACGGATACTGGTTTTAGAGAAGTTCAAATTGATACCGTAAACACCAAAAGGGAAATTAGCGAGATCACCCAGAATTCAAATGGCGATATCATCATCGGGACTATTGGAACTGGAGTGTATATTGTGAAAAACCTCCACACCAAAAATGAATCCACAGCGCATTATTCTGGTAAAGAAGGTATCGATTCTCAAATATATAATGCAGCAGCATCAAAAGACGGTAGAGTGTTTTTTGCTACCAGTGTCGACATGAAATACATGGAAGCGGATAGCGCAAAATTCCATTACTTCAGGCCTAAAGGTTTCCCCACATTTTTCTTAACCACAACAATTTTAGAGGATTCCAAGTCGAACCTATGGATAGGGAAAGTAAATGGAGGTTTATATAAATTTAATGCTCAAGATTCTACTTTTACTTTTTTCGATCATAGAGATGGATTGGCCCATAATTGGGTGAGTACTATTTTTGAGGATTCTAAAAACCAGATTTGGGTTGGTACTTGGGGAGGTGGAGTGAGCTTAATTGTAGACAACAAAGTTAAGTCCAACTTCAATGTGAAAAATGGGCTGCAGGGGCAAAGCATCCAAGAGATCACCGAAGATACAGAAGGCAATATTTATATAGCAACTCAGGATAATGGTTTCTTTGTTTTTAAGGGAAATCAGTTCCTTTCCATGACCGAAGATAATGGCTTACCCAATGAACAGGTATTCGATATTTGTGAGATTAATGATTCTATTATTCTTTTGGCTACCAATAATGGGGTTGCTGAAGTTCATTTTTCCTCTCCCGTAACTGCAGAGGTAACACATGTACACAATCAATCCAATAAAAAGCTCATCTCAAATAAGGTGAGGAAATTGGTGAGAGATAATGACGGAAATATTTGGATAGCATCGGCATTATCAGGCATACAGATGTTTGATGTGAGGTCTCGAAAGTTTCATTTTAACTATGGCTTAAATTCCAATCTCCCTAAAAATGCAAGAATGATCTACGATTTGCAGGTGATTGGTAACGACTTGTATATTGCCACTGTGGATGGGCTTTTGAATCATGAAATAAAAACCGGAAAAACATTTAAACTTTCTCAAACCGATGGCTTATCTGATAGAGATATTGCTACACTCTATCGTGGAAAAGATGATAAGCTTTGGGTGGGAATTAGAAATGCTGGTGTTAATTATATCGACAAAGACCACAATATTGTTTTCCTAGAAAAGACCAAACATATTACTCCTATTTGTTTTACCGAAAGCCCTAATGGTGAACTTTGGGTGGGTACTTTTAAAGGGGTTTTTAAATTGGTGGCTGATAGCTTGGTTAAAATAGTCGACGAGCAAACTGGCCTGCTTTCTAACTATGTGAGTCTTTTGCATTTTATGGACGACAATAGATTGGTGATTGGTAGCAATAATGGACTGAATATTTATTATTTAGATAGCCAAGAGATTGTACACTATAATAAACACGTAGGATATACAGGAATTGAAACCAAAACCAACTCCTTTTTAGAAAGAGAAGATGGAGTGTTATTATTTGGAACCACCGGCGGACTAATGCTTTATGATACAAAAACAGAGGATCGTAAGCTCAAAGAACCATTTGTGCACTTGGTTCAAATGAAGGTGAATATGGAAGAATTCCCCATGGAATCAGGGGAGTCTTTTCATTATGATAGGAACTCGTTTAGCTTTAATTACCATGCTATTTCGCTTAGTAATCAGGCCGATTTAAAGTATCAGGTGATGCTAGAAGGATTAGATCCTGGCTGGCGAGAAGTAACCATTTCTAAAAACATTAGTTTCTCTCAATTACCTCCCGGAAAATATCAGCTATTGGTGAAAGCCATTACTTTTGACGGTGTTGAAAATGAAACACCGGCTGAGTACTCGTTTACTATCCGACCTCCATTCTGGCGAACTTGGTGGTTTATTAGCGGAAGTTTATTGATTATCATCGCATCTACATTCTTTGGTGTACGCTATAGGATTTACCTCCTCAAAAAAGAGAAGAAGATATTAGAACAAAAGGTAGTGGATCGTACCAAGGAGATTTCTCAGAAAAACGATTTATTGGCTGAAAAGAATAAACACATTACCGATTCTATTAACTATGCCCGTAGGATACAATATGCTGCCATGCGTCCCGAAGAGCAGCTATATCAGCTCTACGATCAGGCTTTTATTCTATATCAGCCCAAAGACATAGTGAGCGGTGACTTCTATTGGTATATAAAGAAAGGCAAGCACTTGATTATTGCTGCAGCAGATTGTACCGGTCATGGCGTTCCAGGAGCTTTTATGAGTATGTTGGGCATTGCCTATCTGAATGAAGTGGTAGGTCGCATGAATAAGTTTGTAGCCAGCGATATCTTAGAGAAGTTAAGGGCAAATGTGATCAATGCGCTACATCAAAGCGATAGTGCTGATACCGCTAAAGATGGAATGGATATCGCTCTAATTATTTTAGATACCGAAACCAGAAAGATACAATTCTCTGGAGCCTATAATCCCCTGTATATTATCCGAAAAGGCGAACTGATAGAGCAAAAAGGAGACCGCATGCCTATTGGCGTTCATGCCCGCGATAAAGAGGCTTTTTCTAACCATAAAGTAGATTTAGAAGAAGGAGATCAGCTCTATATCTTTACCGATGGTTTTGCCGATCAGTTTGGTGGACCAAAGGGCAAAAAGATGAATTATAAGCGCTTTAAAAACCTGGTCCTAGACCAAGAAAATAACCCATTAAGTCAACAAAAAGAAAACATGCTTGAGGCTTTTTCCGAATGGAAAGGAGAACAAGAACAGTTGGATGATGTGTTGGTGATTGGTGTTAAGGTTTAGAGGTTTGAAGCACGAAGCACGAAGCACGTAGCACGAAGCACGAAGCACGAAGTACGAAGCACGAAACATGAAGCACGAAGCATGAAGCACGAAGCACGAAGCATGAAGCACGAGGTTTAAAGTTCAAAGTTTAAAGTATATGATTTGATCTTTCCTTCGTTTTAGAGAATAGTAAGGGATGATAGCCTTGTAGTTCTTGAGAGTAGCGAGAAGAACAAGAGGATAGCGTCCCTGATCTAGGTGCCTTTCAAGTTCAAAGTTTAGAAGTTCAATGTTCAAGAGTTTCAAGTTCAAAATTTGGAGTGTATGATCTGATCTTTCCTTCGTTTTAGAATAGTGTAAGGGATGATAGCCTTGTAGTTCTTGAGGGTAGCGAAAAGAATAAGAGGATAGCGTCCCTGATTACTAAAGAAACAATCCGATGAAATTACTTTCAGTGAGCTCGCTTTGCTTCGGTTAGCGTAATCAGTGGAGAGCTTTTCTATTTTATAATTAGAACAAAATGCATAAGATTGCCCTATAAACCACACCAATAAACTAATATACACCTCAAAAATTACTAATCCCGACCTCTAAAAAACTCCCATTTGCCATCATCCAAAAACACCTCATGAAAAATAGTTTTGTTCTCAAATAGGCGGAAAATATGTGTATAGACAAGGCTCCCATAAGTTTTAATAAGTCATAAAACCCCTAATCATCAAAGCAAAAAAGAATTATAAATTAGATTCATTATAATAAGAATATTGCATAGATTTGACCTAACATTTTATAAGACAAATAGAACACAAAAAAAATCAATTTTTAAAAATCCTTGGTTCTAGTCTTTTAGTTTTATTGGGTAATAAAACTGGGGTTTATCCGCCATAGGTATGTAGGATAAACTTAACTAAGGTGAATATATAAGAAGTTATGTGTAATTCTAAATACCATCATACTTAAATGACAAGAACTCAAACAGAACTTAACATCTTACCTGCATTTAATGGTGATTCTATTCTAATCAAAACGTATAGTGAGAATTATGAGGAATTCATAATTCTCGTAGACGGAGGAACTTCTTCAACATTTGAATATTCCTTGAAAAAAAACTTAAAAGAAATCACAAAAATTGACCTACTTGTATTATCACATATTGACAGTGATCATATTGGAGGATTAATTAGATTTTTTAAGAATAGTTTAATTGAAAATATAGAAATAGGAGAAATTTGGTATAATCAACCCGATATAGAATTTTTTAAATCAAAGACTGATAAAGCTCTAATTAGCATACCACAAGCGGAAGATTGGAAAGCTTTAATAAAACAGAAAAAACCAAATGTAATAATTAACGAAATTACCACACAAAATGAGGAGGTAATTATTAAGAATATTGAATTCACAATATTATCACCCACATTTGACGTTAAAAATAAACTATATAAAACTTGGCTAAAACAAAGAGATAATTTAAAGGATAAGCAACCCAATTCTAAAGTAATGATTTCCACAAAAAAACCAAGTTATTCAAAATCGCTAGTAGAACTCAGTAGTATTGATTTCAAACCGGAAAAATCAATTAATAATGATATCTATAATTCATCATCAATTGCATTTTTATTGCAATGTCCAGATCTAAACATTCTTCTTTTAGCAGATTCAAGACCAGAGATAGTTAGTGATAGTTTAAAAAAAATAGGTTATAGTCAAACAAAGCGGCTTGAGGTTGATTTTGTTAAGATTTCTCACCATGGAAGTTTAAATAACACCTCTCAAGAATTATTAGGACTTATAGATTCTAAAAATTATTTAATTTCTACTAATGGTGGAACTTCTATACATAAACATCCGTCTCGAGAAACTATAGCTAGAATAGTGTATAATACTAATAGAACAGATGATTTTTTAAATGTTTATACTAATTATAGTGTTGATGCTATAAAAGAGAGAATTGGTGACTTTATAACACCTAAAGATTTAGAAAAAGGCAATTGGAGAATTGACATTAAAAATACTTTTACTAGAAATGACAAATAACAAAGCTGAGAACTACTGTGTACGTATAAAGTGTAATGGTGAAAAGGGAAGTGGTGTTTTAGTAGTAGAAAAAACATCCTTTTATGTTTTTACCGCTGCTCATTGTTTCGGAAAAGAAAGACCAAACGTAGATGATATTATCATTGAAAAACAATCAGATTATAAATCTGAATTTCAAAATATATCTGTTATTGCTATTATAGAATATGATTATGAAAAAGACTTTGCTCTATTAGAAGTTGATTTCAAAGGAGAAGAGTTATTATCATATAAATTAGGACATAGTTTTTTGACTGACACAAAAGCTGATTTTTGTGGTTATCAAGGTATTAATAATGATGAGTACAGACCTTTTAGTAGCAAAATTGTAACAACAAGCGACTCCTCTCATTGTTTTAAAATTACGTTGATAGAGGGAGAAACTTTTCAACAAGGAGGAGAAGATGGGCAATACATAGCTGGTGGTCTTTCTGGAAGTGGTGTTTTTATATATAGGCACAAAACTCCTTTTCTTATAGGTGTTTTAAACTCTGTTATTTCCGATAAAGCATGGAATAGTGATATTAATTGTTGTTCAGTTCATCATATTAAAGAGTATTTTAGTGATTATATCGATTTATCTGATTTAACAGAACTAAGAAGTTGGACAGAAAATCTGGATAAATCATATACAGACATTGAAATAGAAGCTTTTAAAAAAACGGAAACTGATTTTTTTGAGAACCTCTATAGAAAAAATCAAGTTCTTTATCCAGGTATTGAGAAAGCAAATCGAGTGACAACAAAGCAAATAAAAAAATACTTATCAATGTCTAAGAATATAAGATATCTTGATAATGAAGCACCTAGATTATATGTAAGATTCAAAGAAATCGTTAAAAGATATGTTGATCAAGTTGAAGATGATTATACTAGAGTTGTTAGTAGTAATAACAAAGCCATAGATACTAAAGGTGAATTACAACAAAGACTCAAAGAGGATTTAGAATTTCTCCCCAATGCTATGAATTTTGATTTTTCAGATTTTCAGATAATAGAATGGTTGGGTGTATGCACATTAAATTTTACAAAGAATGATTAATATAATAATAAACGAGAAAAAAACTTCTGTTTCAATAAGATATAATGCTTTTTATAAACTTGTCATATTGCTTGGCATAATAAAATTCTGTGGTAGAGGAGATAAAGCAAGTTTACAGATAATACATTTATTGTTTTGGGCTTTAAGAGATGATAAGAATTACCAAGTTATGCATGATTTAAAACTAGATATAAGAAATTCTTTAACTCCTTGGTCTTTCGAATTTGGTCTTGAAAAAGTATTATCCATTGGTTATATCGAAGAATACATAGATAAAAAGATTGTAAGTGGTACGTTAGAAATTGTTTTAACAAATAAAGGGTTACAGATATTGAAATCAATTAATGAGGAAGAATTATTTGTAGAAGAAATAGAAAAAATTAAAACAATAGGATGGATGCCAAAATCAAAAATTGAAAAAGCTAATAACAATTGGAAATTAATATAAGTCAATATGTTTAAAATAAATAAATTAAAGACAGAAATCTTAAGTAGTAAAAGTGTAAATATCAATGATTTATATGGTTTTGAATTCAATTTTAGCAAAGGCTTAAATATAGTTGCAGGTGAAAACTCTAGAGGCAAAACGACTATTAACTCTTGTATTTTTTATGCCTTAGGCATGGAAGAATTGTTAGGAGGTCATAATAGCAAAGCTCTTGATAAAGCTTTAAAAGATAGCTTTATCATCAAAACTGATGAAACTAAAGAGGTTGAGGAAATAACGCATGAAGTTAAAAGATCTAAAGTCTTTATAGAAATTGAAAATACAAATGGAGAAATTGCTAGTTTAGAACGCGTAATTAAAGGTTTATCAGAAGATGAAAAGCAATCAAATATAACAGTATATTTAGGAAAATTAAAAGAAATCAACTCGACTAAAGACAAAGGTGTTCTTTATGTAAATGGTCAAGGAAACAATGATGATAGTAATGGATTTTATGGGTGGTTCTCAAAATTTATAGGCATAACTTTACCTGAAGTTAGTAATTCTTCTAGAACATCAAATTACAGTCCCCTCTACTTGCAAATGATATTCTCTTCATTGTTTATAGAACAAACAAAAGGATGGTCAGAATTTTTTGCTACAATGCCATATTTTGGCGTAACCAAACCAAAAGAAAAAATAGTTGAATTTCTACTTAAACTAGATGAAATTGATAATTCTACTAAAAGAGATATTCTTAATAAAAAGAAAAATTTCACTATGGATAGTTGGAATAAATCTATAAGAGAATTTTCATTTTTAGAGAAACAAAATAATACATCTATAACTGATTTACCCGAAAGTATAACTACAGAACAAAGAGCAATAGAAAAAATATCAGCAACATTTCAAATTGAAGAAGGAAAAATAATTACTCAAGAAGAGTTTATAAATAGTAAATTAGAGCAAATTACTCAATTAGAAAATAAGCCATTTGTTACTATTGAAAGTAATAAAAATGAAATACTTATTCAATATGAAGAAAGTAAAGTTAAGTATAATGAATTATCAAGTTATATAAGTGACTTTGAGAATAAGTTGAATGTCGAAAAAATACAACACCAAAACATTAATAAGCAATTAAGTATTATTGAAAAAGAAATTAAAGAGCACAACAACTTAATTAAGGTATTTAATAACAATTTGTTTCAAAATAAAAATCAGGCACAATGTCCTACTTGCAAACAAAAGTTAACAGAAGATATAATCTCTACTAATAGTATCAC
>JADGDY010000152.1 GCA_016744655.1 Bacteroidales bacterium
GTGCTATTCCCAGGATTTCTGGGAACAATTGTATTTTCCCGACACCGTATCTATTAGTTGTATTAGCACCAACAATCAAGATCATATTTATATTGGAACTGGAGCTGATTCGGAATTCGGAGCCTTATATAGATCTATGGATAATGCTGAAACTTGGGAGGTGATATTAAATAACGGATACCTCGGAGTATATTCAATTGACATTAACGAAAATGGTAAAATATTCGTAGGAAAAAATGGACCAGAAAGTATTGTAATGTCAGAAGATAATGGTCTGACTTGGGAAGTCGCAGTTCTCCCAGATGTTAATTTTGGGAATGTGATGAAAATGTTTTGTGTAGGAAACGACACCATTTATGCAAGTCTATGGGGAGGTAATGGTTCATTAATCACATTCTCATTTGATGGAGGCAATTCTTGGGAACATACTTATATTAATAGTGAAAGTAATGCCTATGTTTCAGATATTGACATGACGATTCTAGGAGAGTTATTTGTGAGTACCACCGGGTGGAATAACAATACTGGTGGAGTTTATAAATCAAACGATGGAGGATATACTTGGGGATATATGGGTTTAGTAAATCATCAAATTCAATGCCTTGAGATAAACACAAATAATGAGATTTTTACCGGAGATTGGGATAGCTTTTATCCAGAGCCAAATGGAATCTATGCATTACTTGAAGGCCAAGCAGAATTTGAAAAAATTGCCAATGGTTATCATGTTACTGATATTGCTATAAGTGAAGGAAATGAAATTTTCGTTGCCAGTAATGGGAGTATATATCGCTCTGATGATAATGGGGAAACTTTTCAAAATATTCAGGATGAAAACTCACAATGGATTAAGAAATTCCATATAGATAACAATAACTTACTATATGGTATAAAGCAGGATAAATTGATTAGAAGTATAGAGTCATTAATTACAAATATCAATACAATTTCAAAAGACAATATTAGCATTTATCCAAATCCAAGCAGAGATTATATTAATATTGAAGTCCCTACTACTATTGCTGTTCCATTCCTTTTAGAAATAACGAATATTCAAGGAAAATGTGTTTATTCTAAGTTATTACAAGTAGAAAGCTCATACATAAATATAAAAGACTTTCCACAAGGAGTTTACGTGCTTAAAATGAAGAACTCTGAAGGCTATTATCAGTCAAAATTTATAAACCAATAAAAAGTAATCTTAAAAATTTCAAGAAACTACTGATTGATAAAATTTTACATTTTTTCGAATCCTCAAATACAAATCTTTGAAACACTAATTCAAGAAGTGAATTTTTAATTATTTCACCATAGCTTTCTCTAATCTTTGCAAATGCTCTTCATATTGTTGTATTTGAAACCTATTATTATCGGTTTCTCGTTCTGTATTTAATGCTTTCTGACAAAACTTAAAAGCTTTTTCAAAATCCTCTTTTACTTCAAGAGCATCTGCATAACTATCAAATACATTTGAAGAATATGGATATAGGTTTATATTTTTTTCAAATATTCTCAAAGCATCATCAACTCTATTTTGTTCTAGAAAATAATAACCTAGACTATTATAATCATCCTCAGATGGGATAATTGGGCAATTAAACTTTTCTGAAAGCTCTTTATAATGGGAGTAAAAGATTGAATCATGACCAGATTCTTCAAGTAAATTCCATTTGTTATCCGGAAAAATATAATCTTTAAAAATATAACCTAAGCCTTTCCTACTTCCAATAAGAATTGCAGAGTTATGGTCCTCATTAACATACTCATCAACATGCAATTGTATTTTTGAATCTGAGTCGGCAAGCAATAATTGATTTAAATTTCCTACTCCTTTTTTGATTTCATTATAATCATCTTCTCCGTAGCCTAGATAAAGCTGAAAAGATAATTCTGATTTTTTCTGAATACTTTTATAATTCTCAAAAATCTCATATTTATTAGTCCATAAACTTGGGCTAATACAAATACCAACTGTAAAAGTTTTCTTTGAAAGCATATTGTTTAACAAAAATGTTCCTCCATGAGAATGTCCTATTCCGATTTTAATGGAATTAGTTCTATAATTAGAATCAATATAATGGGTTAGTGATTTAGATATATACTCATCAAATTGAGAATATACTTTCTGTGATAACTCATCATCTTGTCTTATAAACTCATTACCTCGGTCTTCTTGCTTAATTCCTATGATAATGGCTGGTGGATATTTATCATAATTGTATTCATATAATCCACAGATATAATTAAATAAGATTTGTCCATCAAAAACAAATATAACTGGATAGTCTAGACTTGATTTATTATAATTATCAGGCAAGTGAATCCAAATCTCTTTTCCATCATCAAAGGTTTTTGTTTGAACATTTAGCTCACTTCCCAAACAGTTGAATCCAATGATTAAGAAAATAATTATTATGTATTTTTTCATATTCGAAGAATTTATAAATTACAAGTAAATGAATCTATTTCCTCAGTAAAAATAGCATTTATAATATAGCAAAAGACAAATTAACTCCCTACTGATTGATAATACTTAATATTCTTTCGAATCCTCAAAAAGAACAAAGGATAAGTGATATAAAATACAACTGTAGCAATGGGTGCCATGAGGAAAATCATCAACAAGAGGTAGTTTTTGAATAGTTTTAATCTGCCTGCTCTAGCTGGATTTTCTGGGCCTCCTTTTTTTAGAACGAATTTGGTCCAGATTTTGAAAATCCTTTTGGCTTTATGCTCCATGCTCATTAAATGTGGTAGCACATGAACTCCATTATTAGCAACATATTCTTCTTGCAGCTCGTTCAACTTGTCTGACTCCCACTTATCTTTTAGAATTTCTCCATAGATATTACTACTCTGAATATCTTGGTCAGAGACTCCTGGTTTTGGAAGCCATCCCCATTTTTTGTCTTTTCTTCCCGTAAAAGCCCAATGCATAATGGTGATAACACTGGTTAGGTTATTTACCTTATCGAATAAAACCAAATGACCCACATAATTTGCTTTGGCTTGGTTTAAATATTTGCGAATGCTACGCTGTGCCATAAACCACATATTACGACAGGCATTAATAGTGATTATTGGAACATCTTTTGCTAAATCTTTAAAATCTTGAGATTGTAGAAATGCAGTAGTGGGTATAGAAGGGGATAAATACCAAGTTTGGAAACCAAGAATAATTAAATCATATTTCTGTTTAAGTTGAGGAGGGTAGGCTTTTAAATCGCAGCCTACTTCTGTAACTGACTCTGGAAATGAATCGAAAAACTGTTCGCTGGTCCAAGGGAAGGGATAGTCGTTGACGGGTTTAATTTGGTGGAAAAAGAACTCATAGTTTTCATCAGAATCAAAGGGACTTAAAAAACGGTCGATAATTTCTCTCACTTGCCCCGACTGACTATAATAAGCCACTAAAACCTTCTTTTTTTCCATGACGCTAATTTAAGTTTTTTTCCTCCTCCCAAAACTCGAAAAAATTAAACCATTGATGGGGATATTTTCCAATCATGGTTTCGAGCTGTGTTATATAATCTTCTAGAATAATAGCACTTACTACTTTTCTATCTTTTATATTCTTTATTTTGGGATAAGTTTTTCCTTCAGTAGCATAAAAGTGGTAATGTTTTGCAGTTTCCTTAAAGGCAAAAGCAAAACTCACCGGTTTATTAAATCGTGCAGCCAAATAAAATGGTCCGTATGGGAAATGAGCATCTTTAGACATGAGTTTTGAAGGAATAAATGGAGCTCCTTCTACAAATCTGTCACCATGAATCACAATCATTTCATTTCTATCTAAAGCATTTTTAATGGCCAGAATATGGCTTAGGTCATCTTTTAGAGGAATGATATTCATGGTTTTTCCCGATTGAGCATCATCCAAAATTGATTTGATATTCTCATGTTCGTTTTCTAACATGAGAATGTTCACTTTGGTATCGAGGCGTTTTAATAATTCACCAGCAACTTCCCAGTTTCCCATGTGTGCGCCAATCATAAACCCACCTTCAGTCATATTGCGCAAATGCTCTTCTCCATCAAAATCGAAGGTAAATTGAGAACCATTCCCTGAAAGTGCTGCCACTTTATCAATCAATACCTGCCCAAAACGAAAGTTATTTTTGTAACGGCTGAAAAAGGCTTTGAATTTCGATTGCTTGAGGATGTTCTGAAAATAGAATCGCTGTGGTTTCTTGTTTCCAAAAAACACAAAATAAAAACCTACAAAGTATAATAAGAAATAGGCAGAGCGAATACCTGCATATTTAATTAAATAGATAAAAATCTGATATCCGAGAGGTGTTCCTCTTGATTGCCCTTTCCAGGAAGGCATGTCTTAAGAGTTTAATCGAAGGTGTATGAAATCGTAAAACTGATCTAAAGTCTTTACTCCTACCATATCTTCTCCTTTAATAACGAGTCCGAAAACAGTCTCAACAACAACTACAATATCCACAAAATCAAGGCTATCTATACCCATTTCTTTCCATGTGGCTTCTGGAAGAAGATCTTCTTCCTCTATTTCAAATTCATCAATTAAAAACTCGTTAACTTTAGAAACAATAACATTCTTTTCCATCAATCTCTCCATTTTTTGGGCGTACAAAATTACAAGAAAAATTATAATTTAATAGCGGCAAATAGTTATTTCGTGAATTTTTCGATAATTAATGAAGAATTGGTTCCTCCAAAGCCAAAAGAATTGGATAAAACCCTTTTAAAACTGGCTTCTTTGGTTTGTTGAATGATATTTAATTTAGCAGAATGTTCATCTGGATTTTCAAAATTAATATTGGGTGCCATAAAGTCATTCTGCATCATCAAAATAGAATATATAGCTTCACTAGCTCCTCCCATCCACATTTCATGACCTGTCATAGATTTGGTTGAAGAAACTGGAATATTTCCTCCAAAAGTCTTGAACAATGCTTGAGCTTCATTGGCGTCACCAACTGGAGTTGAAGTAGCATGAGCATTCACATAATCAATATCGGCTGCATTTAAACTACTTTGCTTTAAAGCCATATTTATAGAACGACCTGGGCCATCCACATTGGGTTGAGAAATATGACTTCCATCACTTGAAAATCCATATCCCTTGATTTCTGCTAAAATAGTTGCTCCTCTTTTCTGAGCAGATTCTAAAGTTTCAACTATCAGCGTTGCTCCTCCTCCACTTGGCACCAAACCATCTCTATCTCTATCGAAAGGTCTGGAAGCTTTGGTTGGGTCATCGTTACGCATGGAAAATGCTCCTAAGCCATCGAAACTTCCCATAGCAAATAGGTTTAGTTCTTGAGCACCACCACAAACTACCGCTTCTTGTAATCCTTGTTTTATCAATAAATAAGCCATACCGATGGCATGAGAACTACTGGCACAAGCTCCACTTATGGTGGTATTTATTCCTCGCAGTTTGTAAATTACGGATAGGTTCATGGAGATAGTAGAATTCATAGACTGAAATATAAATCCAGAACCAATACGGGTGGTATCTTTTTTAGCTCTTAAAGCATCTATACTTTCCACAACAGCCTTACTGGAGCTGTCGTTTCCATAGAGAATTCCAACTTCATTTTTCTCCAGATAATCAGCATCTATTTTGGCCATTTGCATGGCTTCTTCGGTGGCCATAAAAGCATAAGCACCTTGTTCGGCCATCCCAACACGCATTCTACGGTCAATTTTACCTTTGAGTTTTGGCGTTGGCACCTGACCTGCTAAACCACTTTGGTAACCAAAATCTATTCGCTCTTGGTCAAAGATAATGCCTGATTTCCCTTGGTATAATGAGTCTTTTACCTCGTCTACATTCAGACCTATGGTACTATATATTCCTAATCCTGTAATTACAACGCGTTGATTCATTCTGAGTAAATTTTAAGTATACAAACCTCCATTAATTGATATCACTTGACCTGTAATATAAGAAGATTTTTCTGATGCTAAGAAGGATACCAATTCAGCAACCTCCTCTGGTTTTCCGAAACGATTCATTGGAATCATTTTCTTATGTTCTTTTTCATCGATATCTGCAGTCATATCACTTTTAATAAAACCAGGAGCAACAGCGTTTACAGTGACTTTCTTTCTAGCAACTTCTTGAGCCAAAGCTTTAGTAGCAGATATTACACCACCTTTAGTTGCTGAATAATTTGTTTGCCCTGGCAAGCCCTTCAATCCACTTAAAGAAACCATATTAATGATTCTTCCAGATTTTTTCAAGAGCATATTCTTAATTAGTGGGCGGGTAACATAGAAAAAACTATTCAGGTTGGTATTTAATACATCATTCCACTCTTCGTCTTTCATAAAAACTAAAAGCGCATCTTTTCTAATACCACTGTTGTTTACCAAAACTTGTATATAAGCTTCTGGATTTTTCTCTTGCCAGGCATCTAAATTTGTTTGAACCGCCTCAAGATCAGAAACATCAAATGGAAGTAATTCAGCAGAACCTCCATCTTCAATAATCTGATTTAAAGTTATTTCTGCTTCTGTATGATTAGAACGGTAATTGATGATGACATGAAAACCATCGGCAGCTAATTTTAAAGCTATGGCTTTTCCAATACCTCGTGAACCACCTGTAACTAGGGCGTAATTTTTCTCCATATTAAATTGCAATATGATGATTATAAATAAAATCTCTCATTTTTTGGATATCTGTATATCCAATTCCATCCTCCTCAAATCTTGGAACTACGTTCCTTAATTCTTTGAAAATGGCTTTAGTTTTTGAAGAAAGTTTGTCTTCATATTTTAGATAATCTACAGCTTGAATAATAGCAATCATGTGAACTGCCATTACTTCGAAACTATTTTTAATGACTTTTTCGGCCATTAATGCTGAGTTGGCTCCCATACTCACCACATCTTGATTATCGTTATTATTAGGAATACTATGAACATACATAGAGTTGCTCAACATCTGATTCTCAGCGACCGTACTGGTTGCAGTAAACTGCATACCTTGAACACCTAGATTCAAACCTAAAACTCCTAAATTTACAAATGGAGGAAGCTTTTCATTGATTTTATCGTTCAATAAGAAATTCAATTGGCGCTCCATCAACATAGATAATTTGGTGGTGGCCATTTTTAGTTTATCCATTTCGAATGACACATAATCACCATGGAAATTACCACCATGAAATACATTTTGAGCTTCTGCATCAATAATAGGATTGTCATTTACTGAATTAACCTCCCCTATTAATATCTCCTCACTTTTATCAATCGTTTCGAGAACTGGACCTAAAATTTGAGGAACACAACGCAAAGAATAGTATTCTTGAACTTTCTCTGTAAAGACTTTTTCGCCATTGGTTCCATTGAAAAGCTTTTCCTCACGCTTTTTAAGGAGTTTGCTATCAGAAAGAATTTCACGCATAAAAGCAGCAGTTTCATTCTGACCTCTATGTTTTTTCACACCATTTAAAGAGGATGATATATGATCGTCATAACTCTCTACGATTTGGTTGAGCATGGCACTGGAATAAATCCCCCAAGAATAGAGGTTATGAGCGTTGATAAGATTAACGAGTCCAATCCCAGTCATGGTACTGGTTCCGTTTATCAATGCCAAACCTTCTCTAATATGAATTCCAATAGGACTAAGCTTCTCTATCTCAAAAACATCAGCCATAGCTTGACGTTTTCCCTTATAAATAGCTTCTCCTTCTCCAATTAAACCTAAGGCAATATGTGCTAGCTGAACTAAATCGCCGCTCGCACCTACTCCACCATGTTCAGGAATGATAGGGTAAATTTCCAAATTGAGGAAACGAGCCAATTGCTCCACCACCTCTACGTGAATTCCACTATATCCTAATAATAAGGTATTCATTCGAGCCAGAATTGCGGCTCTTATATATGTTTCGTCAATGATATTGCCGCTACCTGCAGCATGACTTCTAATCAGATTGTATTGAAGTTTCTTTAAGTCGGCATCATCAATACGATATTGCGCCATTGGGCCGAATCCAGTATTGATACCATAAATGACTTTTTTTGAAGAAAATTCTTTTAGAAATTGGAAGCTTTTCTCCACTCGTTCTTTGGCTTCAGGAGCTATCTCCACTTTAGCTTTATATAGAACTACTTGTTCGAAGGCTTTTAAATCTAATGCGTCTTTACCTATTAATATGTTCATTATAATATTTCTATAAGCTTGCAAATTTAGAAATAATATTGAAAGCTCAGGCGTATATCAATGAGCCATAATGGAAATAATACCTATGTGACAATCAATCAATTTATTGCAGTAATAATCTAGAATCTAGTGAGCTTGATTTTCACACTTTTACACTGTGGAAAATTGACTTTTAGATCGCTTTAATCAGAATCGCTTGTATAGTGGTTAAATAATTGGTTTTGATAATGATAGGCGACTCCACGCCATAATCTACTTACACCAATTAGCATATCTGTATACACGGCACACCTAAAAAAAGCCGTTCCAAGCTAATGAAACGGCTTTCTTTAATCCATCTATTGATTATAACACCACAAACTTCTCCTGATAAACTTGATTATTAATTAGAACTTCAGCAATGTAAATACCATTGCTTAAATTAGAGATATTTATTGATTCACCAGATTTATACTTAGATAATTCAAGCACTAAATTTCCATACAAGTCTAGTATTCTTAATTGATAAAAAGAACTATACTCTTTTGACAGCTGAACCTGAATATGGTCATCAGCTGGGTTAGGATAAATCAGTACTGTATTATCAAAAACGATTTCATTATCACTAGATGATGCCAGATTAGGATTAAATTCATGGATTTCATTCTCATCTTCTATTACTTCCATAGGTTCTGGATGATAATTATAGATATAGCCATTATCTTGAAAACTAGATTCTGATTTATTAGAACTACCAGCAGCCCAACAATCATATTCTTCAGCTTTTGCCGAGAAAAAAGTACCAGGTTTTGCATGAAAACCTGGTTTTAAACGAATGCTATTTGATGCTATCAATGTTAAACTACCATCTCCATTACTGCTGGGCTCAATGATATTATCACACTCAAATGTATCAAAAGCTCTTAATTGTGCAGGGGTACTTTCTGTCCCAAACCATGTGCCATTTTGTTGATAGGGGTAGTTTTGATGGAGTTTCGTATTTAACATATTTCTGTAGGAAACACCTCCTTCTAATACTCTATGTAAATTAAAAAGTATCATATAATCAATGCCTGGGAAATTACCCTCTTCTTCATGTTCTCCATTTGCCTCTGACTCGTTACGCCTAAATCTATTGTGATGTGCCCAACCAGGACCACTATGCGATGGAATAACGCATTGGCAATAATCATAATAAATATTATCTACATCTTTATCATATTGATATGGTCCGCAAGTAGGTGCACTATTTAGTTCATTTACAATTTCAGTGGTACGTTGGAAAGGTGAATTCTTTTCATGAAAATACCTATAAAAAGGAATGTAAAAATAATCCCAATTTAAATTCTCCATAGAAACACCTTGTCTTATGTATCTACTTTTATTCTTCAAATAATGATCTGTTGCTTGGGGATACCATGATTTCCCAATAGTGGCTAGAATCAATTCCATATTTGTGTTGGATTCATCAGTATTATATGCCTGAAAACCTTGCCATGTAGGTTGATTTAAATTTGAAATACTATTATGATAATTCCCACCAGTTATTTCTCCAGCAGCTTTAGCAAAACCATAACTATACAATCTGGCATCGGCTCCTCTGTTCACAGAAGGACCATATGGAGTATAGATATTCCATCTCCAAGAACCATGTTCATAACCCTGGTTTCTTGTATATTGTACAATTAAATCTACATTATGTAACGCTTGTGCATAAAAATTAAAATCCTGATTTGAGCCTGTTACGGTATTTTTAAATGTTATTGTTCCAGAATGATCTTTAAATGCACGTTTAATATGGGCAAAGCCAAGCATTAAGTGAATAACATGATCTTGACTCATCTGAAAAAGATGAATACCTCCACCATCTCCATGTGTCATATCTTCAACATATGTAGGGTGCCCTGGAGGTTTGGTTCCATAGGTCTGACTCTCTGATAACTTATAGTTCAGCTTGTCAATAGTAGTTTGCTCATTAAGCCCTTCAAACATTTCAGCATCTTTTCTTAAAAAGAATCCATCTCTTTTTTCGGCAGCATTTGCAAAAGGAGGCTTCCCTTCATTCCTATCTAACCTCTCAAATGCTTCATTATATAATACAATTCTGTGAGGGTTTCATTAACCTCATCTGGATTACTACTATAGGATAAAAGATGATATTCAATCGCTAAAACTCCCATATACCAACCCATATCTAATGTTTGATCACCGTAATAAGAATTAATTCCCCGCCATGAATTTCGTCTAGCAGAAACTAAGGATTGATAGACCCCTTCTCCTTGTGTAGAGAAATAATGCTTCATTCTATAACGATAATACCAATATTTTTCATGATTCTTTTCGGAGGTTTGTGCAAATAATTGAAATGTTATTACTAGAAGAACTAAAATAGTATATGTTTTTTTCATCGTTTTAGTATTTAGTTTAAAATGCTTCTTAAACTTGAAAATTATTTTCTATTGAATTCAACACGATAATGACTACCATCATAATTGGTTTCGAGGAATAGTTCTTCCATTTTTAATCGTTTGATTTCCCAAAAACTGGTTCTATCAATACCAAAAGGGCCCATATCAATCCATGTATCTTCTTGGTTTTCTTGACTATTAAAAACACACTTTAGTTCTCTTTTTTTATCCTCAAGACTCCAGTATCCAGATAATCCTTTTCTTGGATTGTTTGGAGCATTCATTACATCTCTCAATGAAATAAAAAACCCTGATTCTACAATTGCAAAAGTAGGACTATCATACTTCCTAAAATAATGAGTAGAATCGTAGCCATCAACGGTGAATTTTTCAACTTCCCAAGTACCTACTAGTCTTTTTTCTTTACTATTGAAACTAATCCAAGGGCCTTCGTCGTATTTTTTGCAAGAGGTCAAAAAAACTATTAATAGTAATAGAGTGCAAACTTTAAATATGTATGTTTTCATAATTTTATTTTTTGGTGAAAATGATGGTGTAAAACCGATTAATTAGCCACGTATTCATACTTCAAATCATTTTCTGTTTCATGGTGAATAACTAGAATCAATTTATTGGTACTAATTGTTTGAATTTCGTATTCATTCCAATCATCACTTTTTGATGTGTTTTTGATAAAAGGAAACAAGTCTGTATTTCCAAATTTACCTTCCCAATCTAATTCAGAAATTTCCAGATACTCTTCATCCTTAGTAAATCGCCATTCACCCCCATAAATAACCTCATTATTTTCACTATCAAATTGTGTTTCCAAAACACTTTTATCTGTTTTAAATTCTAATAAAATTTTGTCAGTTAATTCTTGTTCGTATTCACCAAAGAAGAGT
>JADGDY010000012.1 GCA_016744655.1 Bacteroidales bacterium
ATCAGAAAAGCAGGGAATAGCTGGGAAAAGGCTTAAGGCGGGATGGAATGAAGAGTACTTACTAAAGGTGCTTAATATAAAAGTGTGAGTTTGCCCTGGCTTTGAACCCTTTGTTTAGGTATATATGAAAGGATGATAGCCCCAGGGTACGATGGGGATAGCGTCCTTGGATTTGAAGCTCAATATTCAAAGCATAAGAGAGATATTCTTCTATCCAGGGCCTCAATCCATTCGTACCTCAAGGCTTTGATCCCTTTGATTAGCCTATACTTTACAAAAAAAAGAGCCCTAAAAGAGCTCCTTTAACCATTGTTACAAATACAAAATTAACTTATTAAATAATCTATAACATCGGCTATCAATTAATCAAATCAGTGTTTAACTATTTTTAATGAGGTTAATACCTTATCATAGCTAGTTATAACTAGTATATACATTCCATTTTTATGGGGATATGGAACGATATGTTCTATATTTCTTTCTAAATCTCCTTCGGCAACTTTGATACCAAGGCTGTTGATGATTTGATAATGCACCTCCTCTTCGGCATAAAGATGAAGCTGATCGCCTACAGGATTAGGATAGGCTTTTATAATGGAAGAAGTATTCTCTAATTCTTCTATGTCATTATAATCTTTTTGTAATGCATTGAATAGTTCTGGAAGCTGATCCATAAACATCGTAAAATCACTGGCATAAAATTCTTGGAAATCGGGAACACTTGAATGACCAGGATATGGTGCATAAAAATGTGAAGTGTTGGCATTTCTCCATACAATAGCATAGGCTATATTTTTACTCACCTCATTACTAATAATAGGCTCCTCTAAAAAAGTCGTAAACCAATTATCCTTGGTGATTCTCTCCAAACCAGTTTCGGTGAGGGCGGCTAATTTATTTCTTTCCTCTGCCATTTCTACCACATAAATCAGTTGCTCTTGGAATTTATCCAATGTGCTTTCATTCTTCACATCTTGATAATCATCGAAGCCCAATATATCGATATACTCATCGCCAGGATAGCGTTGTAAGTACTTCGCCTTATTATAGAATACATCTGGAGAATAGGAGAAAAGTAGATTATTTACTTGTTTTTCTTCTATTAGATAATCTACTGTATACTGCCAAAGCTCTATGTATTCTTGAATGGAACAATGGGCTTCTCCCCACCAAAACCAATCGCCATTATGCTCATGCCAAGGACGAAAAATAATGGGAATAGACTCTCCTCTGCTTCCTTTTACACTTTTACAAAATAGGGCAATTCTATCTAAACTAGCCACAAAAGATTCGTGATTGAATCCTCCGGGCATTAAAGAAGTCACCACATTAGAATCGGGATAAGGATTGTTTTCCCAATAAAAGTCTCCACCATAGGGATTGTCATAATGCCAGCAAAAAGTATTCACTCCTCCTTGATTATGGAAGAACTCTACACGCCGTATATCTTCGTCAAAGCTATTTCCTGAAGTTATTCCCATGAAATCCCAAGATGCCACAGCAGGATAACTACCACATACATCTTTCACATCGGACCTATTGGTTTCGCCTGTCCAGTTGACGCCATAAGCCGTTACATCGTGATGCCCAAAGAGCAAATGATGGCTAGAGAGTTGTTGTAAGTTATAATATAGATTTCTGGTTTCTCGGGTGGCATCGAAATTGGCAAGGGTTAATGTTTCGGCATTTACCAAAGCATCTCTATTGCAGGCTAACTCCATTACTCGTGTACTTTCTTGTAAATCGACCAATGCCAAATCTATTTGCTCTTGAGTAGCTTCAGTATGGTCTAATATTTCTTGTGCTTCTAAAATGGCTGAAGCATAAATGTCTTTTGAACCAGTTTGGAATTGGCCCTCTTGGCTACCCTCCTCCGCTTGGTCATGATAAGTATTTGCTGAATTTACAGTTTTTGATAATGCCGTTTTTGAGGAGGTTTCAATGATTAAATCATCCATAAAAAACAAGCCTTGTAAATTGGCAGTGCTTCCGGCATCGAAATAGAAATATAGTGTGGTGAGTTGACGAGAATCTTCGCTCAGGGCTGAGAGAGAGATTTCATGAAATTGATTGCTTGCTTGTAATTGTATTTGAATCCAGTCATCGGAACCATCTTCATAAACTGGTTTTACGGTTAATTGAGTCGCAATATCAACCTTTAGTTTTAAATTGATGGTATAGCTCTGGAGCTCTATTGCATTGTCTAGTATAAAATGAAACTGGTCCCACTCCCAACTATTTCCATCCCTAAGGTAATCAATCTTCATGGATTCATTATCGAGACTTAAAGTAAAGGTAGTTCCTTCTGCATGCCAATTTTCTTTTAATGTAGTTCCTGAAAAATCATCGAGAATAATGCTTTGGGAAAACGACAAATAAGGTAGTAAAAGCAAAAACAGAAATAAGGATTTTAGTTTCATAGTTTAGGTTTTAAAAAATCTAGAGTAAATATTTTTTTTGTTTGCCCTAACAGCTGACGCTTCGGTACAGCATCGTTCCGACCTGAAGGGAGCAAAAAAAACAAATTATCAAGAATTAAATATTGCGCTTCAAAATACACGATTAGTTGCTTACTAAATACATGAATAGTTTTAAAAAAGAAGCTGCCTAAACCTTTTTGTCCAAGCAGCTTCTCTCCGTTTTATTTATTTCTGAAGGTATGGACCATCAGTGAGTATCAAATTGTCAACGAACAAGTCGTAAGGACCAATAGCTTGATTATTAGAATTGAATCCTAATTTGATGTGAGTAAGTCCTGAGAAGTCTGGCTCATCGGTATCTGCACCCCAATTACCCCAAGCAGCGGTATTCATATTGAGTGTGTAGATTTGCCATCCATCATGCGCTGGAATAGTCCAGTTGGTTCCCCATTTTCCACCGTTATAGTCACCTACTTCGGCTTCAAAAGTCACTTCGCGTCCTTCGTTATTTACCCAGAAACTAATGTGAGGAGTTCCTACTTCTGTAAGGTCAATAGTGAGATCATACATCTCTAAATTTCCCCACCAGTTCCAGCCTTCTTCAACAACTTCGGCAGAAACTTGTAAATAATTAGACCCTTGTGGAGCTGTTAATCCACCACCATTAATAGCACTTGTACTAGTTACCATTGATTGCCAGTCGCCATGTACAAATGGATCGTTACCATCTTCAAAATCGAAGAATGTATAAAGGGTTTCGGTATCATTATTTGGTGAGCTCACAGGACCATCAGTAATTTGGAAATTATCCATATTGATTTCCCATCGGTTTCCAGCTCCAACATCACCAGTTCCCATTCCTATTTGGATATATCTAATGATAGAATAGTCAAGAACACCATCGTTATCGTCACCATCCCAGCCATTGGCACCCCAATTTTGGAATTCAGTATCAGGACCAATTGGTATAGAAACCCATTGCCATTCACCATTAGTATTAATCGCATCTACGTGGTTAGCAAACTTTTCACTTTCATAAACTTCATACATGATTCTTGCTACACCTGAGCCAGAGTTAATCAATAATGAGATATGTGGGTCGCGGAACTGACTCAAGTCTATTCTTGTAAAACCAGCATCACCAGTTCTATCACCATAAGCAACTTCACCAAAATAAGCCCAATCGTTTCCATCAGGAACAGGGTCCATTTTTACCGTTTGGTAATAGCTTCCACCAGAAGGGCCATAAGGCTCAATTCCTGAAAGATTAATACCATATTCTTCATGACCATTTACTGGACTTCCATCCCAGAAAGTATACATATCAACGGCATCCTCAAAATCTAACATAAAGTAAGGCTCAGAACCTGGAGGAAGAATTTCTTTCACTTCCACAGGAATTAATTCAGAATCCTGAATATCGTTACCAGCTAAACATTTGATATTTGTAATTTGTGTTTCCACCTCAAGGCCAGCACCTTTAGTAGCCACTGTTAGTTCAGTTTCGCTAGCTGTAGAGCCATCAAAAGTTAAAGTAGTGTCTCCTAAAGTTAGGCTGGTTACCAAGTCCATATTTTCACCAGTAATGATGAATGGATAATCTACATAAATTACTTCAGGGAATCCGGTAACAGTAGTATTAGGATAAGTAATAGCTAAAGCTTCTTCGCTGATTGTAGATTTCTTGTAAACATTAGTTAACTCAATCTTTCCGGAAGTAACCACACGTGGTAAAGTAACCGTTAATTTGCTATCGGTTTGCTCAGTAATGATACAGCTAGTTCCACCAACAGTAACTGTTTTTACTTTTTCTAAGGAGCTACCAGTAATTACAAAATCAGTGCTGATATCTGCAATTTTTGGTGAAAACTCACTAATAACTGGCACAGGCCAAGGGATATCATAGTCTTCTGAAAATTCCTTTTCCTTAACACAAGAAGACCATAAAAGAAGACTCCCTGCAAAGACCATCGAAAGCATGATAAATCTATTGAATATATTTTTTCTCATTTTTCTAAGTTTTATTTCACTAAAGAAGTGAATGATTAATAACCAGGGTTTTGTGAAAGTCCCCAAGACTGAACTTCGTTTACAGGAATAGGCAATACAGGAACTATATTAGCAGTACCCGTAAGAGAATGTGATTGGCAACGGCCTTTCACCTCATCAGATAAAGTATTCAAATATCTTCCTGTACGAATTAAATCCCAGTAACGTAAAGTTTCCATGGCCAATTCGTTTCTTCTTTCTTTCCAAATGGCGTTTAATAAATCTTGTCCAGTTAATGTATTTGCTAATGGGTCTAAAACACCTTCTAAATCGGCTTCAGGAATGGCATCATATTCCATGCTTCCTTCGCTAGCTCCTTTTGGATATGTACTTGCTTTTGCTCTGGCTCTAATTTGATTAACACTTGTAATAGCAGAACTTTCGTTACCTGTATGGTAAGCAGCTTCAGCATTCATTAAAATCACATCCGCTAATCTGAATTTTCTAATATTCTGTGGGCTGTCTTTAATATTTGAAGGTTTAAAAGCTGGTTCTAAAGCCGCTTTACGACTTAGATATCCTGTTGCATTTTCTGCAATATCAATTTCAATTACATCACCATGAACTATTGAACCATCACCATACATGACATTGGCCATACGAGGGTCGTTAGTTTCATAACTATCCATTAAGTTTTGAGTTGGGTTATTAAACCCCCATCCCCAAGTTGTTCTAGGATTCTGAATAACAGTATTTGTTGTTCCTGTTTTTCTTGGACCCCAATCTTCATTATTTGAAACACATTGTACTTCAAAGATAGAACCAGAACCGTTTTCACCTTCCATCTCGAAGATAGAAGAATAGTTGCTAGCTAAAGAATATTCGCCACTTCCAATAATAGCATTGGTTAGGTCGTATACTTCTTGCCAGTTGTGATTATTGGCATTATCGGTTCCAATCTGATACATAGCAACACGTGCTTGATAAGCTTGTGCAGCGCCTTTAGTAGCTCTTCCCATTTCATTGGCATCGTATTGAGATTTTGTAGGCAACAAACTTGCAGCCATAGCAAAATCAGCATCAATTTGAGCATAGGTTTGTGCTAAACTAGCACGTTGTACATTGTCAATCTCAGAAGGATTAACTGGAGCATCAAACAAAGGAACACCACCAAAGATTCTAGCTAAATAGAAGTAGTAATATCCTCTAAGGAAATATGCTTCTCCTAATAATTGATTTTTGATTTCTGTATTGATTCCTTCGGCTTCAGGAAGGTTAAGGATAACAGTATTACAACGGAAAAGTCCGATATAAACATTATGCCATAAACCAGCCGTAAAACTATTATTAGCAGTGGTTCTCCACTCTTGCATTTCTGTAATTTGTGGTAAATCACTTGGCATACTCCCTTTTTCACTGTCATCGCTCATTACATCACCAAACATCCACTCATAGTTGTGGTCGGCATTGTCCACCTCATCCCAAGAAAGAGGGTCGTAACAAGCATTAACGGCAAGCGTTGCATTTTCTGCAGTATTAAATAGGTTCTCACTGGTCTGCATCCCCAGTGGTTCGTTTTCTAAGAATTCCTTTTTACAAGCTGAAGTTAACAACAGACTGATAAATAAAAGAGGAATGATATATTTACTTATTTTCATAATTTTCTTTTTTTCTAGTTAACTCAATTCATTAAAAGGACAGTTGAATTCCGAACATATAAGTACGAGCTGTTGGGTAATTCGCAATATCGATACCAGAGTAAAGAGGATTGTTATAATAATCGCCAATCTCAGGGTCAAATCCTTTATACTTAGTGAAAGTAAGTGCATTATCGATAGAGAAATATACTCTCAAATTAGAAACATACTTTTTCTTCACAGGAACGGTATAACCTATTTGAACGTTCTTTAATCTGAAATAGCTACCATCTTCAACATATCTATCAGAGAATGTTTCGATGTTTTTATTTAAGTCTTTATCTGTCATTCTAGGAACATCACTACTGGTGTTTTCTGGTGTCCATCTGTCCATTCTATCAGCAACAGAGTTTTCCCAACCATTAGAAGCATTCGTAAAACGAGTTAATCCGTTCACTACTTCGTTTCCTTGGCTACCTTGTAAGAATAATTTAAGGTCGAATCCGCTATAGGCTAAGTTTACATAACCACCATAGATAAAGTCTGGAGTAGCAGAACCTAAATAAGTTCTATCATCCTCATTGATTTTACCATCGTTATTGCGGTCGATGAATTTCACATCACCAGGAGCTGCATTAGGTTGGATAGCATTTCCTTCACTATCAACATGTGCATCTAATTCTGCTTGAGTATTAAATATACCGTCAGTTTCAACACCGTAGAAATAAGCTAATTCTTTACCCTCCTCAGTTCTTGTGGTATTACCTACCTTGCTAATATTACCACTCTCTATAGGTTCGCCACCAGCTAAACTAGTTACTTCATTTTTAATAGTACTGAAGTTTGCTCCAATTTCATATTTTAGTTTATGGTCAGAGTTTCTATATCCAACAGTTAATTCGATACCACTGTTTTTCATTTCCCCAGCATTTACAAATGGAGCAAAAGCACCTACATATTCTGGAATTGGAACTTGTAATAACATATCAGATGTGGTTCTAGAATAATAATCGAAGATGAAGGAAACTCTATCATCGAATAAACCAGCATCGATACCAATGTTGATACTTGTAGAAACTTCCCATTGTATTTCTGGGTTACTCAAAGTAGTTGGAATAGAACCTGAGACAGGAACTCCACCAAAAGTATAATAGTTACCTGGAGTTACTGTGGTTACATAAGCGTAGTTTCCTACAGAACCTTCGTTACCAACTTGTCCCCAGCCTCCTCTTAGTTTAAGAGCAGTTAACCATGTTTGTTCGCTTAAGAAATTTTCTTTTTTCATATTCCAACCAGCAGAGAATGAAGGAAAATATCCCCAACGGTGTTCTTCGGTGAATTTAGAAGACCCATCGGCTCTCATGGTTGCTGTTAATAGATATCTGTCCTTGAAACTATAATTGATACGAGCAAAATAAGATAGTAAAGAATGTTCCCACTGGTTTGAGTTAAATGAAGCATCTAGGCTTTCAGCAGAAGAAGGGTATTGTAAAGCTTCGTCTTCAGGAACATTATAGGTAGTAAGTTCTATTTCTTGCCAATTAGAATACTGTGATTCCATACCGGCCATGGCATTTAAACTATGTTCTTTAATATCAAGATTATAGTTTAAGTAGTTTTGCCAATCCCAATGAATAGAATTTGCTGGTTTATTATAAAGAGAGCTTTGAGAACGTTGCTCATCAGTAGAAACAAAAAACTTAGGAGAATAGTTTTTATGGTTATACGAACGATAATCGAAACCATACTGAGATTTAAAAGTTAATCCTTCGATGATTTGCGCCTCAGCCCAAACTATATTTAAGGATTTGAAATCCTTTGTTTCAGCATATTTAGACTCGTCAACAATACGAGCTGGATTGTTGATATAAGATAAATCGGCTCTTCCCCAGTTATTTGTAGTTACATCCCAAGCTGGAGTAACAGGGTCGGCTCTTAATGCTCCAGGAAGCACACCTTCGTAGAGGTCACCATTATAGTTTGATTGCTTCATGTTAAATAAAGAAGAGTTTAATCCACCTTTTAACCATTTTGTGAATTTCACTTCTGTATTTGCTTTTAGATATACATTTTCAACACCACTATTTTTTACAATACCATCTTGTTTAAAATAGGTACCGCTCATTTGGTATTTAACACTCTCATTACCACCTAAAACCGATAATGAATAATTTTGCATTGCTGCATTTGTTAATACTTCGTCTTGCCAATTGGTACCTTTATATCCACCATCAATTACATAGCTTAATCGCTCGTAAATATCTGTTGGAACTTCAGAACCATCGTTTGCATAAGCTTCTAAACGCAAAGTAGAATACTCTGTTGCGTTCAACATGTCGATTTGAGTTTGAGGAGTTTGAACACCATAATAAGCATTGAAATTCCAAACAGGTTTCATTTTACCATCACCATTAACCGATACTTTACCTTTTTTAGTAGTGATGATAATCACACCATTGGCTCCTTGTGAACCATAGATAGCAGCAGCAGAAGCATCTTTTAATACTTCCATTTTCTCAATATCGTTTGGTGTTAAATAGCGGATGTCTTTGGTAGGAAATCCATCAACCACATAAAGAGGGTCACTATTATTGATAGTACCAGTTCCTCTAATTCTAACTTTGAAGCCATCCCCAGGAGCACCAGAATTAGCAGTAACAGCTACACCAGCCACACGACCTTGTATTGCTTGATTTACATCAGTAGCTCCAGTTTGAGTGAGTTGTTCTTTCTCAACAGAAGCGATAGAGCCTGTAAGGTCAGATTTCTTTTGAATACCATAACCCACAACAGCTACTTCATCCATTAAAACAGATGCCGATTCCAATTTGAAAGTGATGCTTTGCTCCTCACCCTCTTTAATAGTGATTGTTTGATTTTGTGAATTGTAACCGATGAATGTTGCTGAAATTGTAGTTTCCCCAACTGGAACATTATCGAGCACAAAATTCCCATCCATATCCGTTGCAGTACCAATAGTACTACCCACAACAAATACGTTAGCACCTGGAATAGTTTCTCCAGTAGTACCTGCTACTTTACCCGTGACTTTGCCGACCTGACCGAAAGCAGAGATTCCGATCATTCCAAACATCACTAGCAAAGAAAAAACTCTTAGACGTAAATACATAAATGTTTCTTTTTGTGTTTTTAATAAATATATAATTTTCTCATAATAATGACACAAAAGTATATTTCACATCAGTGATTAGGGGTGGGCTTATATTTCAAATAGGGGTGACAAATATTTCATTGCTGTAACATTAGATTTTAATCCTTGATTTTCAGTATATTAAATAAATATTAAATATGGCTATCGGATATATATAAGGTTTGAAATATTATAGAATTAAGGTGAATTTTCTCTTTTTTCTATCTTAAAACTATGGATTATTTTATCACTTTTAGGAAGAATATGGCCTTTTCTTGCTTGAATTATGGATTTTATCGTTAATGGAAATCGTCAAGATTCCACACAAAAAAACATCAAAAAATAAACTGACTCAGTACACAGAATAGGGTTTCATTTCTGATTAGTAAATGAATGAAATGTTTCAATAGGCTTCAAAAACTTCAACATTGAACAATGAACATTGGACTTAGCAACTTCAAGTACTTTAATATACTTTAGCCACTTTAAGTAATTTAAAATACGCTAGACACTTTAGGCATTTTAAATTCCTCAAGCCACTTCAACTTATATCAGCTATCAAAATCAGGGACGCGATCCTTTACAAGGCTCTCATCCCTTAAAAACTCTGAACTTTGAACTTTGAACCTTGAACTTCTTAACTCTAAGTACTTTTCAAACCCTTCTTCTCTTTAATATAAGCTGAAGGCGTGCTTCCAAACTCTGCAATAAAACACTTTCTAAAATACTGAATATCGTTAAAGCCCACATCATAGGTTACTTGAGAAACTCGTGCTTCTGGCAATAATAAAAGCTGTGCTGCTTTGTGGAGTCTCATTTTTCTAATCATCTCATTGGCAGAATAACCAACGGTAGCTTTCAGCTTTCTATACAATTGCATTCGACTAATTCCTATTTCTTCACAAATATTAGAAATCTCGTATTCAGAATTATGCATATTCTCTGATATCAGCTCTTTAAGCTTATTGATAAAGATAGCTGATGGATCTGATTCTTGGACCTCCTCTTCATCGGGTTTTACTACAAAGTCTTTATAGTGCTTGTCTTTGAGTTTCGTTCTGATCTCAATCAACTTTTCTATCCTTACCATTAAATGTTCTGGGTCGAAAGGCTTTGGAATATAAGAATCTGCTCCATGACGCAATCCTCTAATTCTATCTTCTGTTGTGGGTAAAGCAGTAAGAAGGATGATAGGAATATGGCTGGTGACTTCTGTGGTTTTTAGCTTTTCGGTTAAAGCATTACCATCGAGGCCTGGCATCATTACATCGGAGATAATAAGATCGGGAATGGTATCATTGGCTTTTTGCCAACCATCGTTACCATCAATGGCTTCTATAATTTTGAAGTCATCACCCAATATCTCATTTAACAGCTCTCGTACTTCTGCATTATCATCTATAATGAGGATGATATTTTGATTCTCCTGAGTAGATTTTCTAAGCTCCTCTTCTATTTGCTGCTTTTCGGCGTTAATGAGTAAAGGAGTTTTGACGAGTCTTGTAGCCTGCTCCGGAATAATTTCTTCAGCAGTTGGAAAATAGATCGAGAATTGAGAACCCTTGTTTTTTTCACTTGAAACTTCGATATATCCTTTGTGTAAATCCACCAACATTTTCACAAACGACAAGCCAATACCACTTCCTGGTGTATTTGTAATGCCTTCTTGGTAAGAATGAGAATTTCTGTAGTAGCGCTCAAAAATCTGAGATATTTCTTTTTTTGTCATTCCAATTCCTTGGTCGCTAATCTTTAATACAAAATACTGCTTATTTTTCTGTTGCTTAGAATTAGAACGATACCAGGCATTTTTACCTTCTGATCTTTTTCCTAAACTCAAATCAACAGTGACTTGGCTTTTACCTTCAGAAAATTTAAAGGCATTGGATAGCAGATTATTGAATATAGATTTCAAACTATTCTGATCTCCAATGATACTCACCGAACTTTGAATCTCATTTATAAATTTCAGCTCAATATTCTTTGTAGGATACAAATGAATAAAATCCTCACTTAAGGATTGGAAGAAATTCACAGGATTGATATTCTCTTTTCGCAATCTAATCTCATCTTTCTCTAACTTCCTCAAATCCATGATATCATTAATGAGCTGAAGTAAGACCTTGGCATTTCTATCAATTTTATCAGCCAAATCGCTTTGCTTAGGCACCTGTGGTTCTATGCCTCTCATTCTACTCACAAAGCCAAGAATTAATGTCAATGGAGTTCTAAATTCGTGAGAAATATTGGTATAAAACCGCATTCTGCTATCGTATATATCCAACTCTTTCTTCTGTTCTAATTCTCTCACTTTCAATCTTTGCTGATAAGTCAGAATATAATAGGTTAAATACAAGGCACCAATAAAAATGAGCAAGTAAATAATAAAGGCCAATTTAGTAAACCACAAAGGAGGAGATATAATAATATCAACAGAGGTAATTTGATCGCTCCAAATACCATCGCTATTGGTACATTTTACTTTGAGTTTATATTTGCCAAATCTCACTTTGGTATATTGGGCTTGAGGAAGTTCTGCATATCGCCATTCTTTATCATAACCTTCTAGCTGATAGGCATAAGAAATTTTCTCGGGAGCTGAATAATTGAAGTTGGAAAAGGAGAAGGAAAAAGAATTTTGATTGTGATGCAATCGAATACTTTTACTCAACCATATTGATTTCTCCAGAATAATATCATCCTCAAATTTCACCTGTGGTATAATGGTGGTATTAAATAGTTTGAATTGGGTAAGTGTAACCTGAGCATCTTGAAGGTTATCTTTTATTTGGTTGGGTTCAAAAGAGACGATATAGTCAGGACCACCAAAATACAAACGGTTTTTAACTCCTAAAACACAATTGGCATTAAACATATTTCCAGCTAATCCATCATAAACATTATAATTTCGGATGGTATAACCTTTATCCTTTTCTTGCTCAATTCTATAAATTCCATTGATAGAAGAAACCCATAGTTCACCAGGCTTAATTGATGCAACGGACTGAAGTACAGTCCTAGCAGATTCCTCAATAATATTATAGCTAAAGCTCTGTTTTTCTATATCATACTTATTCAAGCCATACTCACTACTGAACCAAATTTGGTTTTTGTCAATCAGTGCATCGGTGATATAATTATTGCCAATGCTAATATTGTTGTTTTGAATATATTTATGATGTTTCAAATCTATTATAGAATCTCTTTCTTGATTTAAAGAAAGTAAATAGACTCCATTTCCTCTGGTGTTAACTATCATTCTATTTTCAGGAAGAAAAGAAATTTTAGAAACTGGAAATTTAAGCAGTTCTTTAGCCAACTTGCTTTTAAGTTCTTGAAAAGTATTAGTGATTTCCTGATAATAACGAACTCCATGGTTCCAAGTTCCTGCCCAAATTACTCCATCTTGGTCTTTATTTAAAACCATCACGTGGTTGTCATTTAAGCCATTATTACTATTCTCTGAGTATTCATCAATTACTATAGCTTTGGGCTCATGACCATCAATCAAATCTAATTTGAAAGTTCCATAACCTTTACTACTGATCCAAATTTGACCATGTTTGTCGGTAACAGTGCTATACAAACTACTCCATTTTACAGCTGGCGCTCCATTTTGTTCTATCTGAATATTTCTAATATCCGTAATTTGTCCTTGTTCATCTAAATGCGCTTTGAGGAGTCCATCACTTAAGGTTCCTACTAAAATTTCATCAGAAGTCCAGCTAGCTAATGTGGAAACATCGCCAATAGGTGTATTGCCTTTGAAAGAATAAAAGGGTTTGCGGTGCTGGTCATATTTAAACAATCCAGACTCGCTACCTACCCATAACACTCCATTTCTATCCTCAAAAATAGAAAGTATTCCCGGAGCCATCCTCTGATTATCTCGCATCATTTGTGGCTGAACTATGCTTTTTAATGTAAACCTATCGTAAAGAAAAAGACCCGTTCTTGTCCCAATCCAAATGAGGTTTGAATTTAAGCTAGAATTCATCATATAATGGATTTCTTCCAAATGAAAATTCTCTCCAAATGGATCGATAATCGGTTTATGCCAATTTCCTTTGGATGCTGTAAAACTCATGATACCATCGATACCCGAAGCCCAAATATTTCCATTATCATCAGAAATGATACTATGAATAAACCCTGAAAAATCAGGCAATACAGCTGAAACTTGCTGCTTATCGTAATTATATAGAAATACACCATGGTCACTCCCCAACCAGATATTTCCCAATTTGTCTTCATGGATAGCAGAAACTCTGATGTTTATTTCTTGCCCCTTATTACTAGTAAATGGTGAATATTGAAATGTAGCTGTTTTAGGTTTGTAGATAAAAAGTCCATCATTGGTGCCAATATAAATCTGACCGTTTTTCAGCTCAGAAATTGCTAATATATTTCTTAATTCTACCCCACTAATTTGAGTATAGAGTTTTATCTTTTGGTTTTGTGGTGAAATGGTAAATAAGCCTTCCGAATAAGTTCCTACCCAAATCATTCCTTGCTGATCGAGATGTAGCGCTGAGATTTTTCGTCCTATCTTTCCGTAGTTTTTTGAGGAAAAATTAATGGCTTCTTTACCATCATAACGATATAAACCTTGCCAAGTACCATACCAAATAAACCCAACACTATCCTGAATAATACTGGTGACATCTCCCTTTGGATTATCTTTAGACAGAGGAGCGAAATCAAATTCAATTTGCTGCAAATGTGACTCTTGAGCTAATGAAACATCACAATCCCAAAGCCAAAAAGAAAGAGCAAATACAAGTAAAATGAGTGGTTTGAAGTACTTCAAAATATTAGGTTCTTGGTTAAATAGTGTCACAAAAGTGCAAAAAATATCATTCTACTTTGATATAAATCTCAAAAAGAGATTAATTATCCTCCGATAAAAATCAATAAATCAAAGAAAGACTCACCTCCCAGGCCTTCGTTTACAATAAAGAAATATATGGAACGTTTATTGATTGAAACACAAGAATAAATCGCTACAAATCAATCAAAATCATCCAATGAAAAACACATCATTCATTCTATTGTTCTTTTTCCTTATCAGCTTAGGAAATGCGCAAGAGCAGACAAAAAAATCATTTCAGGTCAGTTCTTTTAATATGAGTTTTGGAACATCGAGAGCCTTATTGAGCAATTCAAAAACAGATTACCTAAATTTAAAATCAATGGTTGACGACCCTGAATTATTCGTTAATCCTGATGATTTCTCAAACAACTATTATTTTCAAGATGTGGAAGATGCTTTTAGTACTAAGTTTCAAATTGGGATTACACCTTACAGTAAAGAATTAGGGAAACTGAATCATAATCGTGAATTAAGACTTGGGATTGGAATGAATACAGGCACACGTCGCTCATATTCATTTAATAATAAAGAAACCATAGTTGTAGACACTTTTTATTCTAATAATGGAAATCCAAACATCTATCTCGAACAAGTGAATGCTGAAGATTATTATTATAATGAAGAGTACACTGAATTAAACTTTAATATTGCCTATTTATTTAAAACAGATGCACAGAAGCGCCTACATTTATATTTCGGTTTTGGAGCTGAATATGGATTTACTTTACAATCTGTTGTAGAGGTATATCAATCTGAAACCAGCTGGGAAAACTACCTCACTCCTGATAATAATTATAATAGCAATTATTATTGTTCCAGTTCAATGGGAAGAGAATACGAAGGCAAATCGGATAGAACCAATATCAATGGCACAAGTCACTATATTAGAGTTTATGTTCCACTAGGGATTAATTTCAGGTTCTCCAATAATAACTCCTTTTTCAAACACCTAAATATTTATTCAGAATTAAACCCTGGTATTGAAATTCAAATGGCACCAAAAAGCAATCTGTATACAAATCCTTACTTAGGTTTTGCATTCATTGGCTTGAAATATACTTTCTAAACATCAGGGCCGAATCCTCTATGAGGCTTCAACCCTTAGAGCTCACACTAATTAGCGTCTGTCTATAAATTCGGGAGGCTGCTCTAGAAAGTTCGATAATTAGGCTTGCGAAGTACTGAATAACAATAAGTTTACTCTCGTAAATGTTTGTTTTCAGTACAAGCGTAACGAAATTAGCGGAATTTATAGACAGACACTAATTAAACTAAAACTTCTTTTACTGACTCTTCCACCGCTCCTATCACTTCCTTTACCATTTCTTCTGATAGATTATAATAAACTGGCAGAGTAATCTCGTTTTGATAGTTGGCGAATGTTTGCGGGTAATCCTCTATCTTATATCCTTCATTTTTATAGAAAGTCATCATGGGTAATGGAATATAATGCACATTTACCGATACTTCTCTTTTAAAAATGCCTTCGATAATCTGGTCACGCTGACTTTCTGAAATTCCTTTAATTCGGAGGAGGTAAAGGTGATAACTACTGTCTTTATTTTCGGATTTATACTCTGGAATATGTGCCCAAGAGTGTTGGGAGAAGGCTTGAGTATATTGCTCGAAAATTTCTTTGCGTCTCACTAACATATCGTTTTCGTAGCGTTCCAGTTCAACGAGTCCAATAGCAGCCTGAATATCGGTCATATTATACTTATAACCAGCCTCTAAAATATCGTAGCGCCAGTTTCCAATCTGAGTTTTGGCCAGCGCATCTTTAGATTGCCCATGTAGACATTTCCTGTTTAAGTCTTTATATATTTCTTCCACATCAAAAGCCTCAGGCAACTTCAAACAAACCGCTCCACCTTCAGCTGTAGTTAAGTTTTTCACCGCATGAAAAGAAAATACAGTAATATCGGTAAAGCTTCCTGCTTTCTTCCCATCATATTCTGCTCCTATGGAATGTGCAGCATCAGATAATATCAAAGGACGTCCTAGTTTTTCCTGTTCTGGAGACTGAGCTTGAAACAGATTTTGCTTTGATTCCACAGCAGCCAATATCTCTTTATAATCAGCAGGAAAACCACCTAAATCTACAGCGATAATGGCTTTGGTTTTTGAAGTGATGGCTTTTTCTATTTCAGAGACTGAAATATTAAAATCAGCTTCATTCACATCCACAAAAACCACTTTTGCACCGCAATGCACCACCACATTGGCCGATGCTGCATAGGTATAGGCAGGAACAATCACCTCGTCACCCTCTTTTACACCATACCAACGCAAAATCAGTTCTAATCCGGCAGAACCACTACTCACACACAAGCATTTATCTGCTCCTGTGTAATCCTCCAAATTTCTTTCGAGTTTTTTCGTTCTTGGTCCGGTGGTAATCCATCCTGATAATAAAGCTGCAGAAACCTCTTCTACAACTTTCTCATCCATTCTTGGTGGTGAAAAAGGAATCATATCTAATTTTTTTGCAAAGAAACGAAAAAGCTAGGGAATTTTATCTAGGAGTATCTATGAGTTAATTATTGAAATTTATTCCCTAATTTTGAAAAAAACAAGCAAATGTTAGGATTAAGAACTGTAGTATATTTTGTAAACGATCTTCAAAAAGCCAAAGAATGGTATGCCCAAGCCTTTGAAACACAAGCTTATTTTGATGAACCTTTTTATGTGGGATTCAATATTGCTGGTTACGAATTGGGATTACTTCCTGAGGAGGGCTCCGCAATGAAAAAAGGAGAAAACACGGTAAGCTATTGGGGAGTTGAAAAGATTGAAGAAGTATACGAGAGAATTTTAGCACTAGGAGCCACAGAACACGAAAAGCCTCATAGTGTTGGTGGTCCCTTAATGGTAGCTTCAGTTCGCGATCCTTGGGATAATATCATTGGTTTGATTTATAATCCTGCTTTTGAACTGAAGTAATTATACTTTTCAAGAAAACGCCAAATACTGCGTTACTCTCGTTTTGAAAACAGCCATTTACAAAAGTAAACTCCTTGTTTTCCAAAACTTCGAAAGCCTTGTCTTTGACGCCTTCTTGAAAAGGCCCGGAAAATGATGTTTATATATTCCTTTCCGTAGATACTAATTGCTTTTCAGTATTTATATTGTTTGAGCCCTTTTGTTTCTATGTCAAAACATATACATCATTAAACCAAAAAGAACTTTAGAAACTTAAAAATGACGGCTCCGCAGTAAGATCTAAAAACTTCCACAGGAATGTCTAGGACCGCCTATGAAGAAAAGCGGCAACGGAAACCAAATCTTGGAGTGTTAAAAACAAAAAAAGAAAGTATTTTAAAGCTATTGAATACTCATGGAGTTTTTGAGGAGACAAATACTTTGGAATTAGAGCATTGGTCAGCAGAAATAGTATGTTTTTAATTTTACCCTATGGCCGACCTAAAATACAAGGTTTATTCATCACCACGGGCTTCGCCTGCGATTATTCATGTATCAGGCTTTCAGCCTTTCTTTAATAAGCTGTTAACGCCTATTTATCCTTCATTTTTGAGACTCCGCTTTTTTGAATGAAACAGGTGAAGTCTTGGATTTTTTTGCTTCGCTTTTTTCGTTTTTCATGCTGAGCTCGTCGAAATACAAGTCAAAAAAAATGATGAACCATATTCATAAAAAAGAAGCCCAGAGATTACAAATAACAATCTCTGGGCTTCTAAGTTTAAGGAATAAACACTGAGCCTAATATTTTACTCTTCGAGTAAAATTAAGCTTTCAAAGCCATATTTATCTTATCCACACTATCCTTGGCATCGCCATAAAGCATATCTGTATTTTCTTTATAGAATAATGGGTTTTGAACTCCAGCATAACCCACAGCCATAGAACGCTTCATTACAATAACTCTTTTGGCATTCCATACTTGTATTACTGGCATACCATAAATCGGACTTGTTTCGTCTTCTTCTGCGCCTGGGTTTACAATATCATTGGCTCCAATCACCATCACCACATCTGTTTCCGGAAGGTCATCATTCACTTCTTCCATCTCCATGACTATGTCGTAGCTCACATTAGCTTCTGCTAATAAAACATTCATGTGACCTGGTAAACGACCCGCTACAGGATGAATTCCGAATTGTACTTTGGTTCCGTTCTTCTGTAATAAGTCTACCAGTTCCTTAACTGGATATTGTGCTTTGGCTACTGCCATTCCGTATCCTGGAACAATAACCACCGATTTGGCTTCTTTTAATAATCCAGCCAATTCTTCATGTGTTGTGGCTGTTACTTCTCCTTCAATAGCTTTGGCCTCACCCTGTGGTGTATCACCAAATCCTCCAAAAATAACGGAGAGGAAGCTACGATTCATGGCCTCACACATAATGATAGAAAGAATAGCTCCTGAACTACCTACCAAGGCTCCAGTTACAATCAATAAATCGTTGCCGAGCATAAAACCAGCTGCTGCTGCTGCCCACCCCGAATAGGAGTTGAGCATACTTACCACCACTGGCATATCTGCGCCACCAATAGCCATCACCAGCATTACGCCAATAAAAGAAGCAATAGCTGTCATGATGTAGAGATACATTAGTCCATCGATACCTGGTTCCATAGCAAACAATACACCTAATATGATGGTGATAATCACCAAAATGATATTCACTACATGTCTTCCTTTATAAGCCAGTGGTTTGCTCATGATTTTCCCATCTAGCTTTCCCCAGGCCACAATAGAACCTGTAAAAGTAATGGCTCCAATAAAGACACCAATAAATACTTCCACTAAATGGATGGTATGTTCGGCACCAGGGAGTGAATGAGTTTCAGGGTCGAGGTAAGAACCAAATCCTACCAAAACAGCTGCCAGCCCTACAAAACTATGGAGGATGGCCACCAACTGTGGCATGGAGGTCATTTCTACCTTTCGTGCTACTATAATACCAATTACAGATGCAATGGCTATAGCTATGAGTATATAAACATGGCCTTCTGCTCCATCTCCCAAAACTGTAGAGAGAATAGCGATGGCCATACCAATAATTCCGTATAAAACGCCTCGTTTTGCTGATTCTTGCGACGATAATCCGCCCAAGCTGAGTATAAATAAAATACTAGCAAAGAGGTATGCTGCTGTTTGAATTTGTGCTGTTATCATATCTCCTCCTATTTTCTAAACATTTTCAACATACGATGTGTCACTAAGAAACCACCCACAATATTTATACTGGCCACCAAAATAGCTACAAATGCAATAATGGTCATGGGGTCGGAAAGGTTATCGGTGGTTTGTAATAAACCTCCAATAATGATGATACCACTAATGGCATTGGTAACCGCCATGAGAGGAGTATGTAGTGAATGAGAAACATTCCAGATGACTTGCCAACCTACAAAAACTGCTAGCACGAATACGGTGAAATGTCCCATAAAATCAGCAGGTGCTACTTTACCTAAAAGGAAAAGCAAGGCTCCTATGACTGCCAAACTAATCACAGTAGAAGTGGCTTTCTTTTTGGATATTTCTTCCGGTGTTGGACTTGATTTTACTTCTTTAACCTCCTCCGTTTTTGGTGCTTGAGGACTCACCGGAAGTGGTTCTGGTGGCCAATTGACTTTACCATTATAGCTAACCATGGCTCGACTCACCACATCATCTTCCATGTCTATTTTGAAATTCTCGTTCTTGCCCATATCATCGAGCAAGTGGCAGAGATTATTTCCATATAACTGGCTGGCTTGATTGGGGAGTTGATCTAATTTCCCAACTATGGTCACGCCATTATCAGTTTTAAAAACTTCGCCGTCTTTTGTGAAAACACAGTTTCCTCCAGTTGAAGCTGCTAAATCCACAATTACAGAACCAGGTTTCATGGCTGCCACATGATAATCGAGTATCAATTTGGGAGCTTCACGACCTGGGATTTGAGCGGTGGTAATGATGATGTCTACTTCTTTAGCTTGTTGACTAAAGAGCTCCATCTCAGCATCAATAAAAGCTTGGCTCATCACCTTAGAATAACCAGAATCTGTGGAACCATCCTCCTCTATTTCTACAGTGAGGAATTGAGCTCCCATACTTTGGATTTGCTCGGCCACTTCTTTTCTGGTATCGAAGGCTCTCACTATAGCGCCTAGGCTATTGGCTGTCCCGATGGCTGCTAATCCAGCTACTCCGGCACCAATCACCAAAACCTTAGCAGGATCTACTTTCCCAGCTGCGGTAATCTGACCATTGAGGAAACGACCAAAATGATTGGCACTTTCAATAACAGAGCGATAACCAGCAATATTAGCCATAGAGGATAAAACATCCATCTTCTGTGCGCGCGAGATACGCGGAATGGCATCCATGGCAATGGCATTGATCTTCTTTGCTGCCAGTAATTTGAGCAGTTCGGGATTTTGAGCTGGCCAAAGGTAACTCAGGGTTACAGTGCCAGGATTCATGAGTTCTATTTCTGATTCGGTAGGAGCGAGTACTTTAAGAACAATTTCTGCTGTTTTATAAAGCTCTTTAGCATTGGCAACTAGATTAGCCCCTGCATCTTCGAACTCCTTATCAGCATAGTTTGCTCTTTCTCCGGCTCCTTTTTCAATAAAAACAGTGAAGCCTTGCTTGAGCAAGCGCTGTACCGTTTTCGGGGTAGCCCCAACACGTAATTCCTGTTGTGACACCTCTATTGGGATACCAATATTCATAGATATGATTTTAATAAGGTTATTTGTTGCCCTAAAGATAAGGATGTTTTTCTTTGGGATTGATTTTTAACAGGATGTTATCAATGTATCGTATAATCAAGAATACTAAACGGATTTTTCAGTAATCTTATAAAGAATTAATAAATTGAAAAATACTTTTCCATGGAAAGGAAAGGTTTCTCGCGGCGTATCGAAATGACTGGTTTTTTGACTACTGAACAGGAAGAAGTGCTTTGCTTTTGGCATTGAAAAAAGCAAAGTCCTTCTTCTTTTCGATTATCTTGTAATGCACGGTAATTATGAATGAAATGAAGAATCGTTATTGATTTGAAACTTGTTTTGAACAGTATTGTTAAATATGGATAAAATGCTGACTATGCTATACCATCAAATTATATTGGCTATTTTTGTGATTGCATAAAAACAATCCAATGAAACAGACCTATTTAATCATCACCTTACTCCTATCCTTATCACTATTCAGTCAAACACAAGAGAAAAAGGATTTCAAAGAATTAATAGCCACATTAGATAGTATCTATCACTTTGATCAAGTAATTCGAGAGCAGTCTAGAGAGCTAGAAAAAGAATACGATTGGAAATCCGACGAAATGCAAAACCTTTGGAAAGAGATGTATATTCAAGATTCCATAAATTTGATTAAAGTAGAGAAAATTATAAGTAAATATGGCTGGTTAGGCGAAGATGATATAGGAAAACAAGGCAATACAACTGTTTTTCTAGTCATTCAACATGCTGATATTGCTACTCAGGAAAAATATCTTCCTATCCTTCAAGATGCGGTTGAGAAAGGAAATGCCACAGGAAGTGAATTGGCCTTAATGAAAGATCGTATATTACTAGGAAAGGGCCAAAAACAAGTTTATGGTAGCCAATTAGAAGCAGACCCCAAAAACGGTGGTTATCGTGTTTCTGCCATGATAGATCCAGATCAGGTAGATTCCAGAAGAAAAGAAGTTGGCTTAGATCCTATTTCAGAATATCTAAAGATTTGGGATCTTACATGGGACTTGGTGGCCTTTAAGAAGCGGATGGAGCTTTATGATTTAGAAAAAGAAGAGAATTAAAAAAATTGGGTTTTGGTAAATAAAAGATTACTGTATATAATATTAATCAGTTAGGTGAGTTATGATATAAGCATACAGATAAATATCTAGTAAATATACTATAACACATTCTAACTAAATTAAAATGAAAAAGGTCTTTTTATTATTTCTAGTTGCAGGGCTCATTATTTCCATTCAAGCTCAAGATACAGATTATTTACAAGATTTTGAATTCGTGGTTACTAGGGTGAAAAAAGATTATCCTGGTTATCTTGACAAAGTAAATGAAAATAACATTTCCCAAATAGAGGATCTCGAAAGCGATTTAAGAAAGAAACTCCATCAATTTCCGGATTCATGTGTTTATTATCTTAAAGCCTATACTGATTGGTTTAAGGACCATCATTTGCGAATTTCACAAAATAATCTTCCAAAAATAAAAGGCAAAGGACAAGAAATAGAGAAAAAATATGGCAGCTTTGATTTTGATGAATTATTCAGTAGGACTGAGTCGATTGAAGGTATTTGGCGTGGTTATAGAGGGAATTTTGCTATCACTAAAGATAATGGTAAGAATTATGTAGGGATTGCAATTGAATTCCCAGGTTATGAAAAAAATCAAATCATGTTTGAAGCAATTGATTTAGGAAATAATGAATTCGACTTAATAAGCTATAGAGACTATAGGCATTATCAACCTGAAAATGAAAAGGGCTCACTACATCAAAATCAATCTGTTTTTGAAATTCATGATGACACCCGATTTGTGAGACAATCTGAGGATTTAAAAGCGGATCTATCATTTTTTCTCTCCTATATTCCGCAATATCCTAATGGTCTAAATACATATAGTGTTGCTCAAAACTTGAGTGACAGCACCTTTTATCTTAGGATTCCCGGGTTTTATTCCAGCCTTGCCAATGACTTAGTGCTAAAGCATTGGGATGAGATTATCGCCCGTCCAAATTTGATTATTGATATCAGAAATAATGGCGGAGGACAAGATGAATATTATGAAGAACTAGCTGGATTAATTTATACCAATCCATACGAGAATAAAGGTGTTGAGTGGTATTCTACAGGTGGAATTGTTGCGGATTGGGAGGCGTCGATAAAGAATGGTGAGATCAAAGAAGGTTATGAAGAGAGCTCTATAGCTTTGCTTGAATCCATGAAAAAAAATATTGGAGGATTTGTCCTGAATCCAAATTACGATAATGAAGAACTTATGGTAAGAGATACTATTTATCAATACCCTAAAAAAGTTGGCATAATTATAAATGGAAGAAATGCTTCATCGGCAGAACAGTTTCTATTGACTGCTAAACAAAGCGCTAAAGTGACCCTTTTTGGTAATGAAAATTCAGCTGGTGTTCTTGATTATTCTAATTGTACACAAAAAAAATCACCATCGGGTAAATACAATCTCTATTTACCAGCTACCCGCTCCAGAAGGTTGCCAGAAAACCCAATTGATAATATTGGAATCGCACCTGATATAATCATTCCCTTAGAGCCAAAAGAGCAACTATTTAATAGACTTGATGATTGGGTTTATTTTGTTAAATATTATTTGGAGTAAATGTGGAATTTAGTCTTTAGACCCTGTATTTTAGTCAATGACCTTCCTATTCTGTTAATATTTTCTAATGATTAACTAAGCCATAAAATCAATATTACATTTACGGATTATTAGAATGAACGCTTATAATCTATAGATACTCAAAATGAAACATCTCTTTATTTCTCTATTATTAATTTTCAATATCAGCCTTTTTGCTCAAAATTTCAGTTTTGAATTACAGAATGAATTTGACATAGATGCTAGAGACTATCCTATCAGTTCCGACGCACAAAACTATTTTGTTGCTTTTACTGTGATTGATCTCGACAATGATTTTCGAAATAGTATTCATTTCATCTCTACTGATTTGGATGGACAAATTGAGGAGGTCATGATATACGAATCTCCTAATGGTAATATTTCAATATCTTGTGATCAAATTCTCAACCTTCCCAATGGGGAACAGTTGTTGAGCGGTGTTTATTCTGAGAATAATACACCCCCTTATTATCCCTTCATCATGAATATAGCTGAGGATGGACAAGTAAATTGGGCCAAAAAGATAAACTCAGGAACGATTTCTAGATTGAAAATAGAATTATTAAGTGATGACTCTATTTTAGTTTTGATACGAAGCGCTGGTGTTAGCGACCATAGTATTATCTGTAAAATGGATATAGATGGTAATTTTAGCAATATCAAAGAGTTGGGGACCTTTCAGAATGTGCCCAAAAAGTTCACCACTTACAATGGTTTTTTTGAAGTGTTATTTGTAGATGGGAATTTGATGAGTATTGAAAATGATTTATCAGATATCAATTGGCAAAGAAAATATTATAATGAAATTGGGATGGAATATAGTAGAGCTGAAAATGGAGATTTTCTATTTGTATCAGCACAAGTTTCTTTTCCAGGTTATATGACTGTATTCAGAACCGATGCTGATGGAAATGCCATTTGGGCTCAATATATAGAAGCATGGCATGGAGAGGAACAAAACCAAATCAGTATTTTTGATATTGTAGATTTTCATTTTATAGAAGAGGACCCAAATGGAAACATTATTGTCAGCGCCAATAGTGAGGGAGGTTTATTTGGCTCCCTACAAATGGTATTAGACGCCAATGGAAATTACTTATCTAATTATAAAATTAACACTTATAAAAATCAGTTTAGGGTGATTAATGACCACGATTATCTAGTTGGAGGGTTTTTAAATTCCGGTTCTATTAATACCACTAATTTTATCTTTGAAAAAAGAGCCTATATGGATAGTTCACCATGTGATAGTATTTATAATTATAGTATTGCTGCAGGCGATGAAATGAGTATGACTCCAGATGAAATCAACCTAAACGTTTTCGAAGAATTTACTGTTGAAGATATAGATGTGGTGACAAGTTCCGGGAACTTTGAGCAAAACGAGTATTGTGATATGCTGCTTCATGTGGATATAAATCCTAGTCTGCAAAGCCAAGTGGAAGTCTATCCAAACCCCAGCGATGATAAAGTCTGGATATCAAGTGAGTCAGAAATCTCCAATATAAAGATTTATAATGCTCTTGGCTTTCTTATCGAAGAAACTGAATACTCACTTATCGATTTAAATAATTATCCTAGAGGCGTTTATTTGCTTCAAATTGAGTTTGACTCTAATCAAAAGGTGATAAAAAAGATGTTAAAGAAATAACCTTATCAATAATTGTCACTCATTACCATAAAAGATGGCACATTTGAAACACAGCTTTCATTTTGTTAACACCTAATAATTATTTTGAGGTGTTCAATTATTTACTTTGCTTAATGATTTATAATTCAATAGGCTATAAGTTTGCTTTTTACTAAACTGTAGAACTAATTGTTTTAGAGTACGCTTTTTTCGCTCCCCTTGGGCCGGAACGATGCTGTTCGCTACGATGAATGTAGCGATAATGATAGTATCGTCATTAACCGAAGCGTCAGCTGTTGGGGCAAACGAAAAAAGACGGAATATCAAGATGTTAGGCGTTTGCCTTCTAGTTCTGAACAAGTACTTATATCTAAACACCTAATAATTATTAAAGATTGCTCGCTACGCATCGGAATGACTATTTTTTGGAAAGAACAGTAAGAAGGGTTTTGCTTTTTTCAATGCCAAAAGCAAAACCATTCTTCTTTCCGATAATCTTGTGATGCACAGTAATTCTGAATGAATGAAGAATCTTTATTATTTGAAACTTGTTTTGAACAGTATTGTTAAATATGGATAAAATATTAAACTAGGCTATATCATCAAATTATATTGGCTATTTTTGATATTGCATAAAAACAATCCAATGAAACAGACCTATTTAATCATCACTCTACTTCTTTCCATATCACTTTTCAGTCAAGAACAAGGAAAGAAGAACTTTCAAGAATTAATAGCTACTCTAGATAGCATCCATCATCTAGATCAGGTCTACCGAGAGCAATCTCGAGAACTAGAAGAAATATATGATTGGAATTCTGATGAGATGCAAAACCTTTGGAAGGTAATACATAATCAAGACTCTGTAAATCTGATTAGAGTTGAGAAAATAATTAATGAATATGGTTGGCTTGGAGAAGAAGAAGTTGGTAAGCAAGGAAGTAAAACCCTATTTCTAATTATACAACATGCCGATATTGCCACGCAAGAGAAATACCTTCCTGTTCTTCAAGAAGCTGTAAAAAGTGGAATGGCTGAAGGAAGTTTTTTGGCAGTAATGAAAGATCGGATTCTATTAAGAAAAGGGGGAAAGCAAGTTTATGGAAGTCAATTAGAGACAGATCCTGAAAATGGCGGCTACCGAGTTTCTGCTATGATAGATCCTGATCTGGTAGATTCCAGAAGAAAAGAAGTTGGCTTAGATTCTATGTCAGAATACTTAAAAATCTGGGACCTTAATTGGGACCTTGAAGCTTTTAAAAAGCGAATGGAACAATATGATTTGGAAAAGGCCAGAAATTAAAAATGCTGTTCGTATATTTACAGCATAATAAACTAGATATGCGCCCTTTTATATTTATATTCCTCCTTTCTCTTTGTGTTTCAGTCTCTTTTGCACAAGAATCTACTCTCATTAAATCACCTGCTGACCTTCCCTTAAACGACCAAAGATTAAAAATCTTTTTAGGTGGCAGTATTGATATGGGAAATTCTGAAAATTGGCAAGAAAAACTTGAGGAGGATTTATCCAATAACAATATTGTTATATTAAACCCTAGAAGGGAAGATTGGAATAAAGACTGGCAGCCTATAAGCACAGATAGTAATTTCAGGGTACAAGTGGAATGGGAACTAGAAGCCCTGGAATTTGCTGATATTATTATCATGTATTTTGCCCCCAATTCCCAAAGTCCCATTAGTTTATTAGAGTTTGGATTGTATGCCAGAACCAAAAAACTTATCGTTTTATGTCCTGACGGATTTTGGCGAAAAGGGAATGTAGATATAGTAGCAGAAAAATATAATATTCAGACCGTTCAAACATTTGATGAATTGATTTTAGAACTGAAAGCACAGATAGATCAATTCAAGAAGAAATCCTTGTAAAAATAACCGAAGTCCTTTATTATTATAGTGGAAAAACAATTGATATGGAAAAACAAAATCCTAGCTTAGACAACGAATATAAATCGAGAATCAATAAGGTATTCGATTATATTGAAACACATATAGAACAAGCATTTAGCTTAGAAGAATTAGCTGAACAGGCTAACTTCTCTAAGTATCATTTTCATAGGATATTTACAGCAATGGTTGGAGAAACGCCATTTCAGTTTATTCAAAGAATAAGGCTGGAGAAAGCCGCCACTTGTCTACTCATGAACTCTAGCGAGAGCATCACGAATATTGCATTTAGATGTGGTTTTTCAGATATCTCTATCTTTTCTCGTAATTTCAAGTCCCATTTTAATCTATCACCCTCCTCCTATCGTGAAGAAAAATTGGCAAATAGCAATTTAAGTCAAGTCAATAGCAAAACGGCACAAGAAGAGCTCAAGAACACCATGTATTTTTGCCTACAGTCGCAAACAATAAAATGGAGGACAAAAATGAAATTAAACAAAAGTGTGGAAGTGAAAAACCTACCTCAAAAAACAGTTGCTTATATCAGACATACAGGTCCATATAAGGGAGACGAAAAATTATTCGAAAGATTGTGGAACCAATTATTTTCTTGGGCAGGCCCGAGAGGTTTATTTGGGAAACCAGAATTCACCAGTCTTATTATTTATCATGACGATCCTGAAATTACAGAACAAGACAAGCTGAGGATGAGTGTTTGTATTGGCGTTGCTAAAGATACAAAAGTGGATGGTGAAGTAGGGAAAATGGAAGTAGATGGTGGAGAATATGTAGTCGCTCGTTTCGAAGTGGAAGCCCATCAGTTCCCAGAAGCTTGGGGATGGGTTTATGGACAATGGTTACCTACGAGTGGCTATCAACCAGACGACAGACCATGTTTTGAAGTGTATCCGGAGGAGCCTAAGGATGGGAAGTTTATAGTGGATATATGTGTTCCTGTGAAACCTATGTGATTACTGTAAGAAAACTCCGATAACTGAATGTCAGGTCTAAAGAAGAAATCTTTTGACTTTATGGGATAATTCCAATTTAACTACAAATGATTGATCTGTTTTGTATCTTTATATAATAGAAAGATAATTGATCTTAACTCCCTCATCATATTTTATGGTGAGGGTTTGTTCTTCTATATAACCAACTATCTGACTAGAACTATGGTATTTTAGCGTCGAGTAATACCAGTTCTATAATGAAATGAGCTTTATCAGCGTTTCTTTGAAAACCTCAACCATTATTATATCTGCATTAACCTTTGTAAGAAATAATTATCGTTTCTGGGGGATCACATAATTTTATTTGGAAAACGACTCACCCTATTGACAGATTAGGACAGACGCACACTTTATTTTTGTCCGCAGATGATCACAAATTAACACAGATTAGAAACAATAATCAGCATTACTGTCCCTTGTTTCTAAAAATAATCGTGAAAATTACTTTCAGTGAGCTTGCTTCGGTTAGCGGAACCTGAAGATAGATTTTCTTTTTATAAAAATTCATGTCGATTTCTAAACATAAACTCAAAGTGTGAATTTACCTCCCTGACTGATCTCCTAAAATGCAATAAAAAATATTTCAAAAACTAGCTATTCACATTAACGATTAGCTTATTTCCTGGTTTTAATCTATAAGAATTGGTGATGCTATTCCAGGCCTTAATCTTAGTTACGGAGGAATTATACTTCTTGGCTAAATCCCAAAGTGTATCGCCTTTTTTAATGGTGTGATATACATAGTTTCCATCTTTTGGTAATGGATCTATTTTTTCTTGTTTTGCTACTTTTGAGCTCTCGCTTACCTTTAATTTCTGACCTGGCTTAATCATATTACTAGATAAACCATTCCATGATTTTAACCTGCTTACGGAAACACCATATTTTTTCGCGATGAGGCCAAGGTTTTCACCACTTCTTACGGTGTGATATCCATTGCTACTTTTGGCATATGATTTTGAGGATTTAGAAGGACTAGAACCTGGAGAATATACGATCAACTTTTGCCCAGGATAAATTCTGGTGCTTTTCATTCCGTTCCAAGCTTTAATTTTCCCTACTGAAGTGCGGTATTTGCGAGCTATTAAGCCAAGGTTTTCACCACTTCTTACTATATGGATGCTTCTTTCTTTGGCTTTTTTAATTTGAGCCAAAAGCTTATCTCTTTCAATGCCTTTCTCCGATTTGAAATTATAAAGGCTATCCTCATAATCAATAAAATACCCTACCTTATCTCTTGGAATGCGAAGGATATAGGTTTTGCCATTGGTAGCAGGTAAAATGCCTTGCTTATAAGCAGGGTTCAAAAAGTCTAAATCCTCCTTATCAATATGCATAAACTCAGAAATCTGATCGAAAGACAATACTTCTCTTACTGTCACACTATCAATTCCATGGTAAAGAATGCCAGGATCAGTAGGATAGATATTGTGTTCAGCTGCATAATTGAAAACATAGTTTACTGCAATAAATGCTGGAACATAACCACGGGTTTCGCGAGGCAGGAAAGGCCAAACAGCCCAATAGTCTTTTACTCCACCAGCACGACGAATGGCTCTATTTACATTTCCAGGACCTGAGTTATAAGCAGCCAATGCCAATTCCCAAGTTCCATAAATATCATATAAATCTTTTAGGTGACGTGCTGCAGCATCGGTAGATTTATAAGGATCAAAACGATCATCTACCATGGAATTACTCGTTAAACCATACATTTTACCTGTTCCGTACATAAACTGCCATAAACCTTTAGCTCCAGCCCAACTTCCGGCCGTGGGATTTAACGCACTCTCCACTATAGCCAAATATTTTAGCTCCAAAGGCATGTCATACTTATCTAAAACCTCCTCAAAAAGTGGAAAATAAATTTCTTTTAAACCCAACATACGAGAAGTTTGGTTACGGCCTCTCTTTGCATAAAGATTAATAAATGCCTTAACATGGCTATTGTAAACCAGCTCAATGGGTGTTTGTACATTTAATACTTCAATGCGAAGTTCGTAAACACTATCGTTAAAAAGAGGTACTTCTTTGGCATCGTATCCATAAATATTAAGATCTTCAGGGTTAGATTCAAAATGGTATTTATCGAAGAATTTAACCTGAGTTAGGCTGTCCAGCTGTTGCAATAAGGCAGAACCACTTAACATGCGAGTGTCTTCTTCAATATCGTCTTTTTTCCCAAACCTATTTTCGAATCCTCTGGCAAAAGCCGAGGTATCATCAAAGATATTGGTTACAATGCTTAAACTATCACCACTGAGTTCTTCTAAATCATCTCCTTCTTCCAAAACGATTTCTTCGTTAGTGGTGGTTTTTTCAATAATGACTTCTTGAGCTATTTCTGTGGGCTCCTCAATAGTTTGATCGTTTTTTGCACTTCCTTTAAAAAGCTGACAAGAGTTAAATAAGAGAATGGCAACTAATAGTATAAGAATATTATATTTTCTGTTCATAATAGATTTATGTCAATTATTTCAATTGCGGCAAAAGTAATAGAAAATTAAGGTGAAATTGATGTTAGAATCAGGATAATATCAAGTTTGTTTTGTTAAAAAACACTAAGTTAAAATTCCTTATTTTTGATAACGATAATGACCAATTATTTTATAGCTGAAAAGCACATCTTCAAACACTTGTCCGGAACCAATATTATGCACTATTAAGTACCTAGATTTGCTATCATTCCATTTTGATGACACCATTCCGATATGTGTAGTAGCACCTCCTAGATTCCAACAAACGATATCTCCTGGTAAATAATTTTGAGCATCAAGGTTGATCCTTAATTCTGTTCCAAACCTAGAAAAGAAGACCATTAAATTGGGTACCCTTCTATGATCTATGTTCTTATCAGGATTTGAAAGCCCCCAAATATCAGGGTATAGATTAAAATTAGATTTCATGTCTTCATGAACTTCTTTCTGAAGGTCGATTCCCATATTTCTATACGATCTAATCACCACATCGGTGCAGACACCTCTGTCTGATGGTACATCGCCATTGGGATACCCAATAGAATAATAGCTTGGATCGTATATGACCTGAACTTGTGTTAATTCTTCAGCTGACCAAGCTAAACTATCCTGAAAGGATTGGGCTTGGACTTGATATCCGATAAATAGAAATAAAAAAATAATTATCCGCATTGAATCTAAACGCTTCAAGGCTTTTTTTATTTTAATCCAAATTAGGAATCATCAGTAAATCAAAAAACCTTTTTTTGTCCCATTCTTCGAATCCCTCTACTAAGTGATTTAGAAACCGAGCATTATAAACCTGAGTCACACTCGTGCTAATTACCTGAAACTGTAGAGATATTGATTTTAGGACTCAGGTGATAAGTTAAAGTCAATTACTCAAATACCAAATCCAGATTGTCACAACGTTGATATTCTGGCTGAATATTATAATGAGTAATTTGATGAGTTTTTAAAATTTTCTCTATTTCATTTAAATGCTCCTGAAATTCTGTAATACGTAGATTTTGTTCTAAATCTATATGAGCTTCAAAGAAAAGCTGCTTATCGTTGAGTTGCCATAAGTGCACATGATGTACATTTTTAATCTGACTTAGAGATTTTATCTCAGTACTAATCTTTTCCACATCAACATCTTCTGGTGTGAATTGCATAAGGATTTTTATTGAGGCCCAAAGGATTTTATACGAGCTATAGATAAGATAAACAGCAATTAAAATAGAGAGGATGCTATCTATCCAATAGATCTCGAAATACTTCATCAAGATTCCACCAATCATCACTGCAATAGAAGTCATTACATCGGTGAGTAAATGCAAATAGGCAGATTTCATATTCATGTTTTCCTTTGCATCTTTAGAAAGTAGGAGAACAGAAATAAAATTAATCACGATGCTACCTAAAGCAAAATAGATAACCAAGTTAGATAAGACTTCTTGAGGATTATAGAACCTATCAATAGCTTCTATAATTAGGTAAATGGCGATAAATATTAAAGTTGCAGAATTGATAAAAGCCGAAAGTATTTCTGCTCGTTTATAGCCATAGGTTTGTTTCAATGTTGATTTTCTCTTGGCCAGCCTATTGGAGAAATAGCTTAAAAGTAGAGATATAACATCGCTGAAATTATGTAGTGCATCGGATAGCAAAGCTACACTTCCTGAAATTGCTCCTCCAATCATCTGGGCAATAGTGATGATGATATTGAGGAGGATGGTGATACCAATATTCTTTCCAGAAATGTGATGGTGTGAATGATTATGATGATGGTTCTGTGACATATTTCTTGGTTTTTAATCCTTCACAAAGATAAATGTATGCGATTACAACTGTGTTGCAAAAAGAAAAGATAGAGAAATTACACAAAAAATAACATATTCTACTTTGGTAACAAAACCACTCCATTATTGTGTTTCCCATCAAGCTTAATCTCCAATTCATCGCTAAATCGCACATGACGAATAAACTCATTCTCGAAAACAGCCGTTTGTTGATTTAAGAATTCAAGCTGATAATGACCATCCTCAATAAAAGGGTTTAGGGTAAAATAGCCCACTCTAAACGAGGTTAAGTTTTGGAAGAAATGAGTCCCCTGGCTGGGTTCTATTCTATAGTTTTCCAATCCTGATTCTACGATCAATCTTGCCATGCTTATTTGTGGCCATTTCACTGGGATGCCAAGCCAAGGATCGCTACTTCCCCATCTACCAGGGCCTACTAAAACATAGTTCTTATCTTCGGCTATCATCTTATCGTTCAAATCGCCCACCATCTCAGCAATATCTTCGTTGCGAGCCGGGTCAAAAACTTCAGGCTTCACATAAATCACATCTTGAATTCCTTTAATAATACCATTTCCAAGGGAAGAATTAGAAAATATCAGACTGTCTTCTTTCTTAATTTTCGATAAATCTTCATTTATACCCTCTTGATTTTCCACAATGGGTCTGATTTGTAAAATAAAGAAAGTCCCAGGAGTTCCACTGGCATCATCCACATCTACCGCAAACTCAATTTCTACAGGTTTATTCATCTCTCTTTCCCCTGTTTTCATCATATCTATGGAAATAGCTGAAAGTGGAAAGGTGTTATATTTGAGGATATTCGAGAAAGTGACAATCTTCTTACCAACAGCATGTTTTCCTTCTCTAATGATATTGTTTTGCAAATCAAAGGAGGAGCTTAACTGCTGCAAAGTACCATGTTCTTCTGCCTTCTTTAATCGGAGTTTTGCAAGGTTATCTGAGTCGTCAGTTTGAGGAGTAAAATTAGGCTGAGATAAATCCAAAGCAAAGAAATGCTTTTGTGTTTCTCTAAGTGCCATTTCAGGAGAAGACAGCTGCAAAACCTTCTGAGGATGAAATGGTGAAACCCTTAAGTTCTGTCCACCATCCACAATATGTTTTCCTAATCCTAAAGCTAAATTGATGATTCCTTCTTCTGGTAATTCTGGTTCTATAGGATAAAAATTAATACTTCTTCCTACACCAGAAATATGAGGGTAAAAATAGTTTTCATGTTTACGTCCTGCCATTTCTTGGATGACAATACCCATTTTTTCTTCATCGATTACCTGACTAATGGCGTTCATATAAGCTTTAGAAGCCTTATAAAAAACAGAAGCATATACTGCCTTGATAGAATTACATAAGACTTGGATTTTTGCCTCTTTGTCATCATTATTACAAGGAACCATATACGTAGAGTAAATCCCGGCAAATGGCTGATAATGCGAATCCTCTAATAAACTACTAGAACGAACTGCCAAAGGGTTTTTAACCACTTCAATAAAGGCTGCAAGATCTTCCCAAATACGTTCAGGCATGGGTGCTTTTAAAAATTGCTCTAATATCTCTTCATCTGAAATATCGGATAGAGCGGTTTTATAGAGATCATTTTCCTCCATAAAATCATCGAAAATCTCGGTGGTGAGCACCAAAGTTTTAGGAATACGAATCACCACTCCTGGATATTTAAAAGTCAAATTATTTCTCTTTACTAAACTATCCAAAAAGGCCAATCCACGTGCTTTTCCGCCTAAAGATCCTGATCCAATTCGGGTAAAAGTGAGGTATTCATCAAAGTTTTCTCTATTAAACTGGGCAATCACTCCCCTACCTTTATTAATGCGATAGGCAGCAATGCTGTCGAAGATAAACTTTCGCAGCACATCTAAATCATTGAAATCGTCAGGAGAAAATTGTTGTAGAACAGAAGCTAAGGGAAATATAGCTCTGCTATTTAGCCATTTACTAATGTGATTTCTCTTGAGGTGATATTTTAATGTTTCATCTGGAATTTGAAATATCTTCTTTTGTAATGATTTTAAATTGGTAGCTCTATCTACTTCGTGCTTGGTATATCTATCAATAAATATGAAATCACCAAAGGCAAAGTAATTTACAATAAAATTTCTTAATTCTCTATTTAAGTTTTTGGAGTTTTTGTGGATAAATCCCACCTTTATTTCTTTAGCGAAAAGGCCATTTTTATAATCGGAGGATTGAATTAAAAAAGGCATATACTTGTTCTCTCCTTTGATATGACGAGCCAAGGATAATCCAGCATATTTATTCATTACCCCATGTTGACTATATGACATATCGCTAATGACACCATGAAGGTTCTTCTTGTACTTCTCATATAGATATATTGCTTCCTCATAGGTAGTAGCAAGAAGAATTTTTGCTCTTCCTCGCATACGCATCATCTTTTGATGATCGTTTAGTCCTTCTTGCATAAACTTCACCGATTGGCGCATGATTATTCTGTAGATATTTGGAAGATAGGATGAATAAAAGCGAATAGAATCCTCTACCAAGATAATGGCCTGTACGCCTACCTCAGTAATATCATATTCTGCATTCATCTTATCCTCTATCAACTTAATAATAGCCACCAAGAGATCGGTATTTCCTAACCAGGCAAAAACATAATCGTAAGGCTCTGTTCCCTCTTGTTTAAATCTCAAAGAAATTTCGCGGCTAAATGGCGTTAAAGCAACTATAGGTTTCTCTGGATATTCTTCCTTGATAACATGAGCGAACTCTGTAGAAGATTCGTTTTCAATGGAAAGCATATTAATAATCAAATCAATATTCTCGCTGTGTAAAACCTGCATGGCTTCCTCTTCCGAATTTACAATGATAAATTGGGGAGGGTATCTCAGGTTTAAAGAAACATATTCCATAAATATCTTCTCATCTATCCTTCCGTCATCTTCTAACATAAAAGCATCGTATGCACTAGTAATCAATAGGACATGATAGATCCTGTTGCGCATTAAATTGCTAAACATAGTATCGGTAAAGTCCTGTTGGATAGTGGTTTCTGGAAATATTTTAGATTCGCTCATTTTCTGATTTTTGATGCTCAAAAGTAAGGATATTTTTAGTTTTGGTGAGCTAAACCAGAAAATCTACAAGATAATACCAATGAAAAAATTAGGGGAATATTGAAGAATGACAATAGTGAATAAAATAATTGTGAAGATGAGAACTTAGTTTTTGTGGCCAAGTCATTAATAATAAAGACAGAGGAGGCTGATGTTGAGAATATGGGGGCTGAAAATATTCATTTGTGTTTAAGTGAAAACCCAGTCTTTCATAAAGCTTAATGCGTTTTTGCTGAACGAGAGTTTCGGGTTTTTCAACCTCGAGAATGATTGGTAAACTAGACTCTTCTTTAAACTGCTCAAGAATTTGAGAACCATAACCATGGCTTCTTTGTTCGCGATCTAATGCTAAATGCTCCACATACCTCAATTGCTCGAACTTCCACCATAAAATAAAACCAATAACTTCCTGATTTGTATAAATGACATCAAAATGGTAGGAATCATCCAATAACACCCTCCCCTGATCTTCTTTTGTTCTTCTTTCTTCGGTAGGAAAAGATTCCAGATATAAAGCCCAAGCTAATCTGAAATCTGGATCTTCCAGTTTATTTAGCCTTCGCCTAAATGTGTTGTTTTTCAGAGTCTCCATGTGTGTTTTTAGATCAATTTTAGTTTTGCTAGTTCTTGCATCAAGATTACATCTTCAGCTAAATGAATACAATGAAACCCTAGTTTTTTAGCAGCTTCGATATTGGTAAAATTATCATCGATAAATAAACATTCTTCAGCTGTTAAATCATAGTTGCTTAATAATATCTGATAGATTCTGACATCTGGTTTTATGATTTTCTCTTCGCCAGAAACCACTATTCCTTCTAATTCCTTGAAGAATGAGTATTGCTCATACACCAGTGGAAAGGTTTCTGCCGACCAATTAGTAAGGCCAAACAATCGGTATTTCTTCTTGAGAAGGGGAATGGTTTTTACATTTTCATCAATAGAACCACCCACCATATCAATCCAATGGCTTTGATAAAGTTTTATCTCTTTTTCGTATTTAGGATAAAGGGCTATGAGCTCTTCAACAATAGTTGAAAAAGGCCGCCCAGCATCTACTTGAGAATTCCATTCCAAACTACATATTTTGTTTAGGAAATACTCCATTTCCTGTTTGTCCTGAAATATGTTATTAAAAAAATAACGAGGGTTCCAATCCATTAAGACCCCACCAAAATCATAAATGATGTTTTTTATTTTCATATAGCTATTCTGTTATTTCTACTTGATTACCTTCAGGGTCAAAAATAACACTTTCATAGTATCCATCACCTGTGGTTCTTGGTTCACCTACTATTCTATACCCATCGCTTCTAAACTGCTCAGTCATCTCGTTTACTTTTTCCTTTCCTCCTACACTAATTGAAATATGCGTGAGACCCATCATGCTTTCTCGCCCCATTAAAAACTCGGAGACATCCTCTCTGTGCATAATCTCTAATCTAGTGTTTTCATTTGGAAAAGAGAGAAAATAGGAGTTAAACTTGTTTTTCGAATTGGTATATTTTTCACTTGAAATCATTTGAAAATATTTCAAATAGAAGTCTTTCATTTTCTCTAAATCCTGGCACCAAATGGCTATGTGTTCTATTTTCATTGTATCTGTTTTTATTTTTATAAGCTATTAATCAATACTTTGTTCTTTTGTTTGCCCCTTCTAAAGAGTGCAAAAAAACTAATATAAAATGCAAAGATACCAGGCAACTCTAGGAGTAAATTGTATATTTTAATCACGCTCTAAAATATTCGAAAATTATAGTTTACAATATTCGAATCCTTATCTGCAGAATGTATTAATGACTGATATGACGAAGGAGTATGATTGAGAAATAGTTTAAATTCCCGAATAAAATGAGCCTGATCGAAATATCCAGAGTCTAATCCGATTTTAGTGAGCTCTTTCGGGTTATCAATTAATGAGCATAGGGATTTTCTGAACTTGATTAGTCTTTCGAATCTCTTTGGGCTCAAACCTGTAACTTTTAAAAAATGTCGATTCAATGTAGAGTAATTAGTTTGATGATTTATACAAAAATCCTCTATAGACTCTTGTGAATCTCCATTTCTATACTGCTCGTAAAACTCTTTTATTAAATATAAATTTCCATCTTGTTTTTCTTCAAACATCATATCTAAAATACGATAGACCTCCTCTAATATCTCATTACTTGTTAGTTTTTGATTATCAAATCCACTAATTGAGGTACTACGAAGATCTGTATTTATACTACGACTTTTATTCAATATTTCTTTGCCTTGTATTTTAAGAAAGTAGGATAAGCCATAAGGATAGAATCGAATTCCCACAAGTTTTGTTTTTGCTGGATAATTCAATGAATTGGTTTGCAGACTAATGCCCTCTAATTGTGGGGCTTCTATCTTTTTATTATTAAAAACATAGTTAGAGCATCCAATAGGAAATACAAGGTTTATATATTGGTTCGGAGGAATCATTAAATCGATATCCTCCCCTTGGTTTTCTAATATCCAGATCCTTTCAATGAAATCGGTATACTTTGATGGGCAATATGTTTCTATTTTTAACACTAGAAGTATTTAACTGCAAAATAAGGATATTATTTTGAACCAAAAGGAGTACTTAACCCATAAGGTTAATTGTATCTTGAAGCCTAATCAATATCTCATATAAAAAATGGATTCTTCATTGAAGATTAAAACTACAAGCCTGGAGACTTGTGTCACTTCTATTCAAAATTATGCTTCCTCCACCTTAAAGATAAAGCCCACGCCATGGATATTCTCTATCTTTAATCGGCCATCGTTTTTAAGGTATTTTCGAAGTCGGGAAACAAAAACATCTAAGCTTCTGCTTAAAAAATAGCTGTCGTCTTTCCATATCGAATTGAGGATGTCTTCTTTTTTGAGGAGCTTGTTTTTGTTTTGGCAAAAGAGGTGAAGCAACTCGGCTTCACGAAGGGTAAGACGTTGTGCATTATCATTTTCTGATAACTCCAAATTATCAAAATCAAAATAAAACTTACCCAACTCAGCAATACTATTTTGAGTTTCTACTTTCTTCACTTTGTTTCGCTTTAAGAACACCTCAATCTTCAATACCAACTCTTCAATACTAAAGGGTTTGGTGATATAATCATCGGCACCTAGCTTTAATCCTTTTATGCGATCTTCTTTCATGGTTTTTGCCGAAAGAAACAGAATAGGAATATCCTGGTTTTCTTTTCTGATGGCTTCTGCCACCGAAAAACCATCGAGCTTAGGCAGCATAATATCTAAAATACACAAATCGAATTCATGTTTAGAAAAAGCTTCTATGGCAGCCTCCCCATCTTTTTGCCAATCGATTTCGTATCCTTTTATCTCCAGATTATCTTTAGTGACAAAACTCAAATAAACATCGTCTTCTACATATAATATCTTAGGCTTTTTGCTCATGTTATTCTGCGCTCATTATTATGGTAAATATACTTCCTTTTTCGGGCCTGGATTTCACCTTTATTTTCCAATTATGGGCATTTACTATGTTTTTCACATAGTCTAATCCCAAACCAAAACCCTTCACATTGTGAATATCACCAGTGGGGATTCTAAAGAATTTCTTGAATATCTTTTTTCTGTATTTATCTTCGATTCCAATGCCATTATCAGCTATAGATAAATGGATTTTTGAGGAGGCTATTTGTGCAGACACTTCTACTTTTGGATGAACATCACAGTATTTTAAGGCATTATCAAATAGGTTGAACAAGAGGTTTTCGAAGTGGCTTTTATCGGCTTCTATCATTATGATTTCTTCACCAGGCTGAAAAATGATTTCGCCTTGAATTTCTTTAGTTTTAAGCTCAAAATCGCGAATGACATGCGAAATGCAGTCGTTTAATGAAAAGCTTTCCAACTCCAAATGTATCTTTCCTTTTTCGGCCAAAGTAGATTTTAAAACCTTCTCCACTTGTTTCTCCAAACGCTGGTTCTGATGAGTGATAATGCTGGCATATTGAGCTAGCCTTTCGGGTTGCTGAGCAATATTGGGTTCAGAAATCACCTGAGCAGAAATTCCGATAGTTGAAATAGGAGTTTTAAGCTCATGGGTCATATTATTGATGAAATCTTTTTGTACTTCGGAGAGTTTTTTCTGACGAATAATCACAAATATAGCATAGATAAAAAATAGGAATGCAGTAATGAGAACAAAACCCGAAATGGCCCACACATTCATATCTTGTAGCACCGACCTGGCTTTATTAGGAAATCTAATGGAGAAATAATAATTAAAATCGTCGAATTTTTTAAAAGCACCCTCCTCCAGTTGTTTTTCTTTTTTACCCGTAACATTTATCCTTTTTACATGGACCATGGCATCGCTTTCGCAATCATAAATGGCATATTCATAGTCTATTTTAATGTGACTATTCTCAAACTCAGTTTCCAGAAAGTGTTCTAAAATTATAGGATCAATAATATCATCAATATTTACCACAAAACTATTGGAGTTCACCTGATTTACTGGATTGATATTGGGCGTTTGAGAATCGTTAAACTCGGCCATTTGATGAGCCACATTGAATAATGCATTTTTGATGCTGAGATCTAATTGTTTCTCATCGGAACTAAAAGTGTTATAAATCCAAAAAACTTGAAATATAATGATGCCCACCAAGGAGATGGTGCCTAGAATTATTACTTGATATAATCTGTTTTTTTTCAATATTTTCCTTTTTATGAGATTCTATAAATATATAATGTAACATAAAATCAGCCCAGATTAATTGCACTTCTTAGATCACCTTCTATAATTTTAACCCACAGTGTAAAATTAAAGATTAAATGATTAAAAGCTAATCCGTTTACACTTCATTAACAAGTATTTGAAAGTCATTAACAGGGGTAAGTGTCACTTGCTCATACATTTGCTCTGTAATTAAAAATCAAAAAAATAGTATCATGAAAACAAAATTATTTTTAAGCTTATGCCTAATGGCATTTATTTCGACTTCAGTATTTTCTCAAAACCCAAATCAAGTGAAAGCTAGTACTGAAACTACTACAGAAACTGTTTCTAATGTGGAATGGGATTCTCAAGATTTCGATTTTGGTTCATTACCACAAAACATTGCTGCCGAGGCAGAATTTGTATTCACCAATATCAGCAAAGAACCAGTAATTATTTCAAAGGTAAAATCTTCTTGTGGATGTACAGTAACTGGTTATGATAAATCTCCTGTGATGCCTGGTGAGTCATCAACCATCACAGCTACTTATAATGCTAGAAAAATGGGTGATTTTAGAAAGTCTGTAAGAGTTTATATGTCAGATTTTCAGCCTCACACATTAACCATCAAAGGTAATGTAGAAGAGGATCAAACTATAGGTTTGAAATAAATTGATTGAGAAACTCAAAGCTTTTTTGAAGGGGATATATAATATCAAACCAGAAAAAAAGCTTTGTGCTTTTCTAAGTTGAAAAAATTGATGCAGCCTATAAAAAGCATCTGTATCAGGTTATATTCAAATTCACCCCATCTCTGGCCCCATTACCAACAAAGATAAAATTAGCAATTTAGCTACCCGATTATCCAAGGCAGATAAACACTTTATTCTTGTTCGCGGATTATCGCAAATTAACACTGATTAAAAACAATAATCAGCTTTGCCGACCCTTGTTTTTAAAAAAATCGTGAAAATTACTTTCAGTGAGCTCGCTTCGGTTAGCGGATTCTGTGGATTGATTTTCTTTTTATTTAAATACATGTTGATTTCTAAACGTAAACTCAAAGTGTGAGTTTGCCCTCCCCGTTTACCAAATAGTTTTCTTCGTATTCATCGTTCTTTTGTGATCAATAAAGAACAAGTGAAAAGTTTTATGAGTTCTGAAATTAATATTAGAGATTTAACTTTGAATATTGGGTGGAGTAATAAGGCTTTAGTTAAGGAAGCTTTTACAAAGGAATATCACCCGTGCAGAATCTCAAAATAATAATAATTTAACACTCTAAATAGATTCATTGCTCTAATTCCATCATTGAAAACCCACTCGAAATACAGACCAATCAAGCCTTACAAGCCTATGTTATACTTAATCTAAAGTAGCTGTTCCATAGCACAATAAGACTTGTATCGTATTTCTAATTTCTTATTTTTGTACGCGTTGTGGTATTATTAATATTAAAAAAGGTTTGAAATAGGGGTATGAGTAAAACTTACAAAGAAAAAAGGCGCGACGCCAAAGATTTTTCAAGTAGAAAAGAGTATTTAGAGCATGAATTAGAAGTGATGAAGTTTCGAAAGTGGAGAATAAATCTACCATTTAGAGATTTTAGAATCGAATTGGAAGATTTTGTACCAGCTCTAGCTGCTACAATTGGTAAAGTAGTAATGGTAACCGCTATGGTTGCTGCATTTGCTTCTCAATTTGGATTAACTCCTGAGTTCGTTGCAGAAAATGTTCGTTACGAACTTTTAATTGCAGGTGGCATTTTCGTGATTCTATTTTCAGCCATCTTAAATCCAAATGCCAACTTAGCGGGTACTCATGGACCTATGATTCCACTAATTCCTATTATTGCTGCTGCCGGAGGTCACCCTCTCGCACTTGGTATATTGATTGGAGTTTTTGGCTTAACATTAAGTATTACCAAAGGAGGCTCCAAATTAATGACCTTAACCGGAGTTGGGGTTCGTGCTGGACTGTTGATTTACCTTGGTGCAGTGGGATTAATCGGTCAAATAGGGAAATTAAATGCTTGGTCGGAAGCTGGTGATGTTTCTTTTATATCCTTTGCTGTTATTGGTGTTACTATTTTAATCTATGCCTATTTAGCCCGAATTGGCAAACGTTGGTTGGCCATTCCTTTGTGTTCGGCACTTGCTGGAATTATTGCTTTCGGTTTGGGAGCACATTTCGAGTTTTCAACTCCTCCTGGTCTTCCTCATTTTAACCCAATGTGGTGGTGGGGAGAAGATACCGGTTGGCAATTAGGCTGGCCTAATTTCGGTCATTTTATTGCGGTAATTCCATTTGCTATTTTAGCGGTTGCCATGTGGTCTCCTGATTATTTAGGACATCGTGTTTTCCAAGAAATGAATTATCCTAAAAAAGCCAAAGGTGTTTTAATGGATATTGATGATACGATGACCGTTGCTTCTATTCGCCAAGCAGTTGGTACTTTTCTTGGAGGTGGTAATATTGCTTCTTCTTGGGGTACTTATATGATTCCAGCCGCCATTGCCAAAAGACCAATTCCTGGAGGAGCTGTTCTAACAGGCATCTTCTGTATTTTGGCTGCTGTACTTGGTTATCCTATGGATTTAGCCATGTGGGAACCTGTGCTTCGTATTGCTTTAATAGTTGGTGTTTTTCTTCCTTTACTTGAAGCTGGTATGCAAATGATTAATAAACAGCAAGATTCATTGAGTGCTGGAACAACTATATTCGCCAGTGCATTTGTCAACCCAGTATTTGGATGGGCATTAGCCATGTTGCTTGATAACCTTGGGCTTATTGGTGATAGAGATAGAGCAAAAGATTTAAGCTGGAAAGAAAAACTTGTGATTCCCGGAGTGATGTTTATTGTTTGTGTGGTTTCTCTTGCACTTGTGGGACAGCTACCTGGAATAAAGGGAATATTCTAAATAGAGCTTGCAAGAAAACTCCGACAACATCGTTATAGTCAATCTGAAAAACAGTCACTTACACTAGTAAACTCCTTGATTTTCAGATTGACAAAGCCTCGTTCTCGAAGCTTTCTTATCAAGCTTTGAAAAACGAATGTTTCTCGTTGCAATATTAAATTTGAGACATCAGTTGTTGGATAACTTCTTTGGTTAATCACCCATATTGCTTTTAATTATTAAAAATGTAACTTGCGTAGTGAAAAGACAAGCTAGCCAATGGCAAATAGCAAACAGCCAATAGCTAAGCTGTCAACTAATTGTATTTAATCATCCTTAATAGTCCATATTTTGAAAAACAAGAGGAGCTTCTATTTAGGCGTAGCATTACCATCCGCATCGGCAATTGTTTTATTTATTGCTTCCATTCATATTTTCTTTATTCCATTTTTTGAGAAAGCCATCATGGAGGACAAGAAGGAAATGATAGCTGAATTAACCAATACCGCATGGAGTTTAATTAATGAATATGAAACGGAATACTCCGATTCTACCTTGAGCCTTCAAGAAGCACAAAAGCTCGCTAAAGAAAGAGTAGCTCAAATACGATATGGCTCCGACCAGAAGGATTATTTCTGGATTATTGATGAGGAACCCATCATGATCATGCATCCCTACAGACCTGAGTTGATAGGTTCTGATTTAAATGATTATTACGATTCCAATGGCCATAGACTTTTTGTGGAAGCTGCAAATGTGGTGAAAGAACAAGAGGAGGGCTTTATTGATTATATGTGGCAATGGAACGACGATTCCACCAAAATAGTTCCTAAACTTTCTTGCGTGAAATCATTTCAACCTTGGGGTTGGATAGTTGGAACGGGAATATATCTCGATGATGTGGAAGAAGAGCTCAACGAGCTGAGGCATTCGCTTTTAATCATTTCATTAATCATTGCTTTTATCATTGCTCTTATCCTGTTTTATGTGGTAAGGCAAAGTTTAAGTATCGAAATGAAACGCCAGAGACTCACAGAAGAACTACACGAATCCCAGCAAAAATATAAAACCCTAGTGGAGGCTTCCAATGAAGGAACACTCATGTTCTTGAATGAATCTATCATATTTTCAAATGCTAAGTTTAGAGCTATTTGTGGTTTTGACGAGACAGAAGTGAGTAAGAAAAAGTTGGACGAGCTGTTTACCACAACCTGGAATACTATCCACACGAAGTTTCAGGAAGACACGAAGTCTTATTCCTTTGAATCCTCTCTCATTTGTTCCAAAGACAAGCTGAAAGAAGTGGTATTATCTATCTCCAAAGTAGACTATGCCAAGACTCATGGTTATATCATTACCACTAGAGAAGTTTCAAAGAAAGATTTGGCAGGCCGCGAAGCCAATGTGTTTTCCGAAGAGGTAAAGACTTCTTTACTACTCATGAAACAAGCCATTAAACCACTTATTCAGCCAACAGCCTCTTGTACTGCCGAAACCAGTATTCAGCAAGCAGCCAATAAAATGGGGCGATTGAATAAGGATGTGCTATTAATTAAGCAAGGAAATAATATTTTGGGGATTGTCAGCCTTAAAGACATCACTAAAAAAGCCGTGGCAAAAAACATTGACCTGAGCCATCCTGTGACCAGCATCATGACTGCGCCATTAATTACCATATCAGAATCGGCAAACCTCCACGAAGCCCTCTTGATGTTTAATACACAAAAGGTTTCCCATTTGGTAACAACGGATAACGACAAAGCTATTTCTGGAATGGTATCCTTCGATGATTTACTTTCTATCCAGCATAATACCTTATCCTTTTTATTGCTAGAAATAGAAAACACCAACACCGTTGAGGAGCTCAAGAAAATCCATTTAAAGGTTCCGAGCATCATTCATGCATTATCAGAAAGCAATGAGCATATTTACGATACTGTGGCTTTTGCATCCTCTATTTCCGATAGAATCACACAAAAGCTGGTAGAATTTGGCGTGGAAACCTATGGCCCTGCTCCCTGTGAATTTGTTTTTATTGCAGTTGGCAGCGAAGGTAGAAAAGAACAAACCTTACTCACCGACCAAGACAATGGATTGATTTATGAGGATGGCTACGATGATAAAGAAGTGCAGGAATACTTCTTAGAATTGGCCAATTATATTTCAGATTCCCTTGATGAAATAGGTTATAATTACTGCAAAGGCGGTATGATGGCTTGTAATCCGAAATGGTGTCAGCCCCTATCCAAATGGAAAGTTTATTTCTCTTCTTGGGTGAATAGTTCTGAGCTTGAAGATTTGATTGAAGCCAGTACCTTCCTTGATTTTAGAGCCATTCAAGGCTATTCTCAGCTTAGTGATGATTTAAGAATGCATATTCTAGAGCTGACTAAAGCTAATAACGATTTCTTGGTTCAATTGGCCGATATGACTGCTAATTTCAAGTCTCCTATCAATGCATTTGGTAACCTGGTGGGTAATGACCTTTCTTCAAAAGATAAAACCATTGACCTAAAAACCATCTTAACACCAATTGTAAAATACGGAAGAGTAAGTGCACTCAAACACCATATTGAACTCACCAATACAAGCGAGAGACTAAAAGCGCTGTATTTGGCTGGGAAAATATCGGAGAACTTCTATAAAGACATCGACTTGGCCTACAACTATGTAATGAAGCTGAGATTGAAAAATCAATCTAGACTCATCCAAGATGGAAAGACTCCTCTAAATACCATTGAAATTTCAGAGCTTTCGGTTATTGAAAAGAGTTTTTTGAAGAGTATATTTGGCTTGATAAATAATATTTCTTCTAGTATTAGTGGTGAAATTAAGAGTGGGGAATAGGTTTCAAATGTGTTCATATATTATGAAATAATTAAAAAAACTAGCTGAAACTTACAACCATTAGCTAATCTTCCATCATAATAACATGATTTATCAAATAATTATATGATTATACATATAATTCAATAAAAATATACAGTATTATATCTAATTACATATAATTTCATATATTTGTAGATATTTATATCTAAAAGCATATAATGAAGGGATTATCTGAATTTGTAAAAGAGCGTAGAAAAGAGGTCAATCTCACACAAGAAGAGTTTGCCGAACGTGCAGGAGTGGCATTAACTGTTGTACGTAAAATTGAACAAGGGAAATTGAACCTGAATTTGGAAAAAGTGAACTTAGTGCTGAGTATGTTTGGGCATGAATTAGCACCTGTAAACAGTAAAGAATTGAAGGATGAGACAAGGTAAAGTATATTATAAGGAGCATTTAGCTGGTATCATCACAGAAACCAACGAAGGAGAATTTGTTTTCCAATATGATGAAGTATATGTAAATGAACATAAAAATGACTTCATCACTTTCAATATGCCCGTTAGAGAATTGCCTTATGTTGAAAATCGCCTTTTCCCTTTTTTTGAAGGTTTAATACCAGAAGGATGGTTATTAAATATCGCTTCAGAAAACTGGAAAATAAATGAGAATGACCGAATGGGATTATTGTTGGCATGTTGTCAGAACTGCATAGGTGCGGTTAGTGTGGAACCAATATCAGAATCCAATGAAGAATAGATGCCTATATTGTTATCAAGCTCTAGAGGGAAACCATAATTTTCATAAAAATTGTTCCTTAAAATTCTTTGGCACACCTGTAGCTCCAAGGATAGAATACTCCTTGAATCAAATGGAAGAATTGGCTAAAAATGTAATTGAACGAAGTGTTGCTGTACCTGGGGTTCAGGCGAAACTATCCATGTCATTGATTAAAAAAACGAAAGGAAAATCTGATACACGACTTACTGTAATTGGTGCTTTAGGAGGACAATATATATTCAAACCGCCTTCTGAAAAATTTCCTGAGATGCCAGAAAATGAACATTTAACGATGCGTCTAGCTGAAGTCTTTGGAATTAGGGTGGTTCCTTCTTCACTAATCAGATTAGCATCAGGAGAATTATCATATATCACAAAACGCATTGACAGAACAGAAAACAACGAAAAACTTCACATGCTTGATATGTTTCAGATTACTGAAGCTTTCGATAAGTATAGAAGTTCCATGGAGAAAGTGGGCAAGGCCATAAATGCATACTCAGAAAACACAAATCTAGATAAGATTTTCTTTTTCGAATTAACTCTATTCTCTTATCTTACAGGAAATAACGATATGCATTTAAAGAACTTTTCTATGATTGAAAGTCCATCAGGATGGGTATTGGCTCCAGCTTATGATTTGCTAAATGTCACAATATTAAATCCAGATGACGAAGAAGAATTGGCACTAACTTTAGCAGGAAAGAAAAAGAAATTTAAACGAGAACATTTTGTGCAATTTGGAGAAGGATTAGGCCTAAATGATAAACAAATTAAAGGAGCATTTAAGCGAATTGAAAAGAATATACCTAAAGCCATTGAATACATAGAGCAATCTTTCTTATCCCCAGAAATGAGGCATGACTATTTAAATGTGATTTTAAAAAGAGTGGAATTATTAGGGCTATAAATATCTAAAAGAAATAAAAGCTTAAATAAGTAACAACCTGATGAAGCGATTTTATAAATACTCTATTTCATTTATTTCAATAGCCATAGTATGGATGGGATATAATGTCTTCAAATCCGAAATAATAGAATTAAAAGAACAATATCTTATTAAACATAATTACTTTAGAAATGAGGAGGTTTTTAAAAGAACTATAGATGATTTTAAGAATTATCAGAATATATCTATAGATTTCGGTGAAGGTGGTTATATGAATGCTTCGACTTCAGGATTTCGATACCTCAAGAATGATTCGATTAATTTTCGAGAATTATACGAGCATGGTGAAATTGGACAATTGAGTTTGACTGACTCGACGGAATTACTGGATTATCAAAATAATGAACAACAAATAGTATCATTTAGAATAAATAAATCAAAAATTGAAATCAAACTAGAATCAAATACAGTTTTAAACATTGATAGTTATTGGGTTATTGATTATAAAGGAAATAGCAAATCTGATTTATTTCCTGAATTAATGAATTCACTTGGTTTATCAGATTTCAAAATAGAAGAGATAAAAAAACAATTAAGACAAAGAAACTGTTTTGGATTTACAAATAGTAGTAGTAAATTAATATTGCATTTTCGCTCCCAACAAAAAACAAACCCATTTGTTAGTTCTTATTCATATTGTCTTTTTAAAGATAAAGAATTAGTTGATGATTTTTTTGATGAAATATATTATTTTGGACAACTCGATGACAATTCCTATTGGTTTTTTAATGATGCTATTCCAATAATAGACTTATTACCTGGAGGATATAAAAATAGAGATATTTAAAGCTCCAATAAAACCATATTATTTTCAAATGACTCAAATTTACATACTATAATGAAGGTATAAAGAGCTTTGAAAAATCATAATATTACTCATGCCCTACCAATAACAACCCGCCAAGCCCCAACAAATATCCAAAACAAACCACTTATAAACACCCCCAATATCAATACAAATAAAAAGTCGCTGGGGATATGAAAAGCAGGGGAAATTAAGCTTGGTAAAATACCAATGTGAGCAGAAACCAATCCTATGAAAATGCCCAAAATGCGGAGGCCTAAATTTTCAATGAGCACTAAATTTAGAATTTGTTTCTTATCATAGCCATTGGCTTTTAGTAGGTCGAGTTCTTTGCGTCGTTCGACCATATTAATTCTCTATTTTGTGAGGAGGCTAAAAGAGCTAAAAGAAAAAGAGCTAAAAAGAGATATGTGAGTTTGTTCATGATAATTCTTTGTTGAAATTATCATTTAGTAAAAATAGAAATACCTAGTTAACGAGTAGTTTAGTAATTATAGTTAAATTGGTTTTGTATCGATAGTGATATCTCTTTATAGCGTCTATTCCTCTCTTATATTTAGTGTTGTTAATTACTCAATTAAAATGCTTTTTTTGTTTGCCCAAAACCCTAAAGGGAGCAATAAAACTAGCCAAATTAAGCATCCATAGATTAATCTGACACAAAATTGAAAAAGGATTAAGAGCCAAAAAGAGATGTGATAGTTTGTTCATGATAAAAAAAACTTTCATTTGTTGTATTAGTGATATCTAGTATACGAGTTATTGGAGTAATTTTAGTTAAACAGGTTTCGTAATAATAGTAATATCCCTTTTTAGCATCTATTTCCTTCTATTTATTTTCTATTAATTAGTTTTCAATATTCTTATAATCTTACTTTACTTGGCTCATCAAAAGCAATATCCTCAGTAAATGTGATGGTTTTTTCTAGGTCTTGAATACGAAGTTTAAAATCTCCCGTTTCACTCACCAACTGATTGTTATAATTATAGAAGGCCAAATCTTTAGCTCCTATACTGAAACTTACTTTTTTAGACTCCCCAGCTTTTAAACTGATTTTCTCGAATCTTTTTAGTCTTTTATTTGCTGGAGAAACTGAAGCCACTAAATCAGAAATGAATAACATCACCACTTCTTGTCCTGCTCTATCACCTGTATTACTCACCTTCACAGAAACTTGAACCTGGCCATTAGGGCCAAAGCTAGTTGCACTTACTTCAAAATCGGAATATTCAAAAGTGGTGTAACTTAATCCATGTCCAAATTCATACTGAATAGCTACATCTGATTCATAATCATACAAACCTTCCATTTTATCTTGTTTCTCTGCTGGTTGGTAATCATAAGTGATCATAGAATTAGGAAACATAGGATAAGTATATGGTAATTTCCCACTTGGATTTGAATCTCCAAAAAGAACATCAGCCAAAGCATCGCCACCATAATTAGCAGGAAGGAATGTTTGTACCACAGCATCCATTTCATGCTCAAACTTGCTAATGATTCTTGGTCTGCCTTCGTTTAATACTAAAACTATAGGCTTGCCAGTTTTTGCTATTGCTAAGGCCAAATCACGCTGATTATCTGAGATATACAAATCATGTAAATCACCAGGTTTTTCAGTGTAACTGTTCTCTCCTAGGAATAATAAAACATAGTCAACAGATTTTGCAGCTTTCACAGCTTTCTGAATGTCTATGTCTTTTTCCATATAGTATTTTCCTTCAAAATCGTAGGACACGCCTTCTACATGTTTTACATTTCTGTGTCCTATTTTATTCTGAATGGCTTCGAGGAAAGTATGGTAATTTTCTGCAAATTCTTCTACTTTTTCACCTTGCCAAGAATAAGACCATCCTCCATTTATCGTTCTCATGCTATTGGAATTCGGTCCTGCTACTAAAACTTTCACATCCTTTTCTAGAGGAAGGATATCAGCTTCATTTTTCAATAAAGTAATAGACTCTGTAGCTCCTTGATAGGCCAATCGTTTAAAATACATTCCTCCAAATTCTGAATAATCTTTTTGGTAGGTATTTGGAGTTTCAAATAATCCAAGTTCCATTTTTAATTTCAAAATTCGAGTAACGGCATCGTCAATTCTCGACATTGGAACTTCTCCGTCATTAACCAATTCTATTAAATAGTCACAGAATTTGAAATTATAAGGCACCATTGACATATCAATTCCAGCATTAATGGCTAGCTTCACTCCTTCTTTTTGAGTTGAAACAATCTTATCTCTATTGTAGAAATTTTCAATATCAGCCCAGTCAGTAACTATCATCCCATCGAATCCCATTTCATCTCTTAGTAGACGAGTTAAAATTTCGTAGTTGGCATGCACTGGCATTCCGTTTAGCAATCCAGAATTAATCATGATGGTTTTAGCGCCTGCATCAATAGCAGTTTGGAAAGAAGCTGCATGTATTTCCTTCAATTCTCGAGTTGAAATACTTAAAGGGTTTCTGTCTTTACCTGAATTGGAATTATAAGCCAAGAAATGCTTCAAACAAGCTGCTCCACGCTTGGGTCCAATATGATTTAAGTCATCACCCTGTAAACCTTCAACTGCGGCTTTACCCATTTGCTGATTTAGATATACATCCTCACTGTAAGTCTCCCAGATTCTTGGATCACGAGCATCTCTTCCCATATCTAAAACTGGAGAAAAGGTCCAAGGAATATTACAAGCTCTCATTTCGTAGGCAGTGAGTTCGTTGAGTTTTTTCACCAATTTTGGATTAAAACTAGCCCCTTGTCCTATTTGTTGAGGATAAAGTGTAGCACCAGCGGTATAACCAGCACCATGTATTGCATCCACTCCAAATAATACAGGAATTCCAGTTTCTTTAATGGCTGCATTATTTAAATGTTCCACAGTTTTGTTCCACCATTCTTTAGATTGCGCTTTATTATTAACGGTGTTTAATACTGAACCCAATTTGTAAATTCTAAAAGCAGAATCCACCGTCTCAGGATTAATAGTTAAAGGTAATGGTCTGTGATCCTTATCACCACCTTTAAAAAACACACCCAAAGTAATTTGAGTCATCTGTCCTACCTTTTCCTCCAAAGTCATTTTGGCTAGAATCTCTGCTACTTTTGGATTAGAACTTGCCCCATCTTTGGTCTGTTTCTTTTCCTGACAACTCACAGCAAAAACCATGAAAGGCAACATGAAATAAACTAAATAAGATCGCTTCATTTTGTATAAATTTTTATGGTTTAATCCAGTTTAATCTTTACTTGATAGGTTTTACCATTTTCACCCAATGGAAGTGCTCCTTCCCATGGTTTCCCATCAACCAAACAAGTCATTTTATCGCCACCATTGTTTACAATATCAATATGATAAGTATTTCCTCTGTAAACACGTGTAGCCTTAAAGCCTTTTAAATGAGTTGGAATTTTAGGATCAATCACCAAACCATCATAATCTGGTTTAATACCTAAAATGTGCTGACTTATTGAAAAGAAGTTCCAAGCTGCAGTCCCTGTTAACCAAGAGTTTTTGGCTTCACCTGGTTTTGCAGCATCCTTACCAGCAATCATTTGCGAATATACATAAGGTTCTGTTTTATGCAATTCACTAATATCTTCTAAATAGGCTGGTGCAATTCTGGTGTAGTAATCAAAGGCTTTTTCTTTGTTTCCTAGCATGGCTTCAGAAATAATTATCCATGGATTGTTGTGGCAAAATATTCCAGCATTTTCCTTATAACCTGGAGGATATGAGGTGATTTCTCCAAGATTGAGTTGATATTTAGTGTATGGAGGATTCAATAAAACGATCCCATAAGGCGAAGCCAATCGCTCGGCTACACTATCCATTGCTTTTTGCGCTCGTCCATCTTTATGACCAATTCCAGCCATCACACAGAATCCTTGAGATTCTATAAATATCTGGCCCTCCTCATTTTCTTTTGAACCAACCTTTTCACCATAATAATCATAAGCTCTCAGGAACCATTCACCATCCCAAGCATTTTCGTCGATGGCTTTTTTCATATTAGAAATATGCTTCAGTGCTTCTTTAGCTTCTTCTTTTTCTCCTCTTAGCTCACAAATTCTAGCAAATTCTTCGCCATAAATCACAAACATACCAGCGATCATTACTGATTCTGCTACTTTACCTTTTTGGTTTTGGGTGGTTTGGAATGATTCTCCAGGTTTTTCGGAGAAACAATTCAAATTGAGGCAGTCGTTCCAATCTGCTCTACCAATTAATGGGAGCTGATGAGGTCCTAAATTATTTACTACATGATAAAAAGACCGCTTGATATGTTCAAAGATGGGGTACTCTTCTCCATCATTATTAAATGGAGCTTTATAATCTAATAATGACCAATCGCCAGTTTCTTTTAAATATGAAGAAACAGAGAAAACGAGCCACATTGGATCATCGTTAAAATTACCACCAACTTCGTGATTTCCTTTTTTAGTAAGAGGTTGGTATTGATGATAGGCACTTCCATCCTCTAGTTGTGTACTGGCCAAATCGATAATTCTTTGGCGAGCCAATTCTGGTACCAAATGTACCATACCTATAATATCTTGATTGGAATCGCGGAATCCCATTCCACGACCAATTCCTGATTCGAAGAAAGATGCAGAACGAGAGAAGAAATAGGTCACCATATTTTGATACTGGTTCCAAATATTCACCATTCTATCTAATTTCTCATCTTCACTTTTAATATTAAGCTTGCTCAATAAATTAGTCCAAAATGCTTCGAGTTTAGCTAACGAAGCATCAACTTGTTCACTGGTTTTGAACTGGGCCAACATAGTTTCGGCATTCTTTTTATTCACCACATTAGGTGCAATGAACTTCTCCTCCTTCTCGTTTTCAGCATAACCTAAAACAAAAACAAAGTCTTTTTCTTCACCTGGAGCTAGTTCTACTTCTAGATAATGCGAAGCAATAGGTGACCATCCATGGGCATGTGTATTCCCGCAGGTTCCTTCAGTTACCATATCAGGAGTATCAAAACCATTATAGGCACCTAAGAAAGAATCTCTATCGGTATCAAACCCCTTAATTTCTTGATTTACTGAATAAAAAGCATAGTGATTTCTTCTTTCGCGGTATTCCGTTTTATGATAAATAGTAGAGTTTTCAATTTCTACCTCACCAGTACTGAAATTACGTTGGAAGTTAGTCATATCGTCTAATGCATCCCAAAGTGCCCACTCAATAAAAGAATGAAGCTTAACCGATTTCTTTGCAGAACTGTTATTTTTCAGTCTTACTCTCTGAACTTCTCCATTAAACTCAAGTGGAACAAAATAAAGCACTTCTGCCTCCAGTTCATTCAACTCTCCTTTAATTTTGGAATAGCCTAAACCATGACGACATTCGTACTTATCTAACGAAGTTTTAACTGGCTTCCATCCTGGGGACCAAATTTTTCCTCCATCGTTGATATAAAAATACTTTCCTCCATCATCAGTAGGTACATTATTATATCTGTACCTTGTGATTCTTCTCATCTTAGCATCTTTATAGAAGCTATATCCTCCTGCTGTATTCGACATCAAACTAAAAAAGCTCGATGTTCCCATATAGTTAATCCACGGATGTGGAGTCTTGGGATTCGTAATCACGTATTCTCTATTATTATCGTCGAAATGTCCGTACTTCATTATAATCAAATTATTTAAAAATTAATTATCGGTTTTTTTCTATCCAAAAGGTTTCAAACTTGTGGATTTCTTCAACCATCAACTCCATCATGGAAGCAAAGCACCATGTTTAAAATCAATAAACAGCGAAGTATATACTGGAGGACAAAAGAAAGCGTAACAT
>JADGDY010000271.1 GCA_016744655.1 Bacteroidales bacterium
AATATGCCTTATTTCAGGCTTCTAGCATAGTCTTTTAGTTTATTCATAAAGTCCATTTTCTTTCTGACACTCACTTCAACTTCATTTCCATTTTCCATGATCACATATCCTCCTTTTCCTTTAACATATTGGATAAGGTAACGAAGGTTTATTAAATGTTTACTATGAATTCTGATAAAGTTGATATCAGATAAAAGCTTTTCATAATTGTTTAAAGACTTACTTGCAATAAGCTTCTTACCATTTTCCATATAGAAAAGGGTATAAACATCTGATGCCTCACATCTAACAATATTATTGATTTTTACAATATGTAATCCTTCTGAACTCGGTATAATTAATTTGGGTTCATCTTGAATTAATGCATCTTTAATTTTGGTGATTTTTAATGAAACTTCATCATCACTATGTGTGCTGATAAACCTATCTACAGCATCAAATACTTCTTTGGGTTGGATAGGTTTTTTAAGATAATGAATGGCACTATATTCAAAGGCTTTCATAGCAAACTGATCGTGAGAAGTAATAAATATCACTTCATAATCCATTTGACTCGTCTTATCAATAATGCTAAAACCGTCTCCGTCTGGAAAACCAATATCCATAAATACTAGGTCTGGTTGTGTTTTCTCTATCATATCAATACTTGAGCTAACACTTTCAGCCATTCCAACTAAGTCTAATTGTGGAATGTTTTTGGTGATTAAGTTTTCGAGAAGAATTCTTATTTGTTTATCATCATCTAAGATGAGGGTTTTAAATTTCTTTTCCATGCGAATAATAATGAATATTAAAGATAGTAAAAATACTAATTACTTTTAATCTGAACAAGAATAAATCCTTTCTTACACTTAGTCATTTTTTGGGAAAAACATTTTGATGATAAAACAAATCTAAAATATTTGTTAAAAACAATTGAGTTTTGTACATTTGAGCCACACATCCCACTTAATCCGTTGTTAACGCATTATCAACGAATATCTCTGTATATTATTGGTGTTCATTATTGTAGAGGAAAGGTCTCCCAGCCATTCCCTATAGGTATTATTAAATCAAATTATTATGAAGAATCTTTACACATTTATTCTCTTTGTTGTATTAGTCGTTTTTTTACCTTTTGGTGGGTATTCACAATTACCTTTTTTTGATGGATTTGAGTCAGGAACAATGGATAATTGGGAAACTACAGGTGAAGAACCTGCTATTATTTCTCTGGAATCATTAAGTTATAGTGGAGTTAAATTTATTAGAGTTCAAAACTCCTATTCAATCGGAAAACAAATTAGTCTTCAGGATGAGGAAACAGGAATGGTTGAATTTGCAGCTAAAATGAGTTTTACAAATGTGCAGTCCTTGATTTTTCAAGTTTACGACAATGATTTGAGAATTATGGCTAAAGTACATTTCTTTGAAGATGGAAAAATATATGCTAAGAATGTATCTGGAGATCAGGTATTAATGGATTATGTTGCGGATATTTGGTATTTAATTAGATTGGAATTTGACCAAATTGCAAAAACATATGATGTATATATAGATAATACCTTGTTATTAGAAGACCTAAGTTATGTCACTGCTAATTGTGAGTATATTAATAGGTTTAAGTTTTATAGTACAGAGTTAGTATCTAGCCAATGTTATTTAGATGCAATTACTATTGAAGGTGACCTAGATACATCCGAAAAGGACGCACTAATGGCCCTCTTCAATGCCACCAATGGCAGCAACTGGACCGATACTACCAATTGGGGTTCAGAGGAGCCTTTAGGAGATTGGTATGGAGTAACAACAGATATTGATGGTAAGGTTACTCAAGTCATATTGAATAATAATCAATTAAATGGAATTATACCCACAGAAATAGGGGATTTAGCAAACCTTGAGTTTTTGGCTCTTTCTGAAAACCAACTAAGTGGAATTATCCCTTCTGAAATTGGTAATTGTTCTAATTTAATTGACTTATCTCTATCTGATAATCAATTAAGTGGAAATATCCCTGCTGAAATATGGGGATTATTGAACTTGGAATCCTTAAACCTATGGACTAATCAACTCGCTGGAAATATTCCTCCAGAAGTTGGGAATCTAATAAAACTTACCACCTTAGATCTTAGCAATAATCCTTTAGGTGGTAGTATACCAGAAGAAATTTGGGATATCGTAACATTAGAGTGGTTGCTGCTAATTAATAATCAGTTAAACGGAACTATTCCACCAGAGATTGGGAATTTAACAAATTTACAGTATTTATCTCTCTCAGCGAATGATTTTCATGGTGAGATCCCATCTGAATTAGCTTCTTTAGTAAATTTACAAGATGTTGACCTTGCGAATAATAGATTTGATATGTTGCCTGTAGAGTTTCATGTTATAACTCCTGGAGTATTCAGTATTAAAAATAATTGGTTTTCCTTCGAAGACTTGAATAATATGCCCGTAGGAACAAGTTATAACCCCCAAAATACTATCCATATTTACGATACTACTTATTTGGAAGCTGGAATAACAGGTGTAATTCAACTACCATTTGATGGCGCTGTTAATAATAGTGAGTATAATTGGTATAGAGAGGGTGTATATGCAGCCACTACATCTGGAAATAGTATTCTGGCAACAGAAG
>JADGDY010000153.1 GCA_016744655.1 Bacteroidales bacterium
GGCTTCGGATATGCTAATTTTGATACGAAATATTATATATGTTCAACAGGTTTTGCCTTAATCTCTCATAAAGAAAATTCTATTATATTGACTTGTCATCTGTTAAGTCGGGGATAATTGAATTTCCTACCGAAAAGGTTACATTTTCTGATTCACCATCAAGAGCAAGAAGAATATTAAAACGTGATGATGTTATCATGGCAACTGTCAGACCAAATCTTTTAGGCTTCGGATATGCTAATTTTGATACGAAATATTATATATGTTCAACAGGTTTTGCCTTAATCTCTCATAAAGAAAATTCTGTTGCTCAATTTATATATCAAAATCTTTATAGTAGGAATGTTGAAAGCCAGATAAATAAACTCATAGTAGGTTCTAATTATCCTGCGATTAATTCAAGTGACGTTCAAAATATTAAAATTCCTTATCCTCCTTTTAAAGAGCAACAAAAAATAGCATCAATACTGAGTGCTGTTGACGATAAACTAAAAGTCTTATCCGAAAAGAAAACCAACTACCAAGAGCTAAAACAAGGTTTGATGCAACAACTATTAACAGGTAAGATTAGGGTTGCTATATGATGGAGAGCAAAGAAATAACAGGAGCAATAATTTCTGACTGTAATAACTACAGGTATCAGCTATGGCGTATATGGGATAATAGCAAACCCAATGTTATGTTCATCATGCTTAACCCTAGTACAGCAGATTCAGAGACCAATGACCCTACCATTAGAAGGTGTATTGGTTATGCTAAATCATGGGGTTATGGTGGTGTTTACGTTGGAAACCTATATGCATACAGAGCAACTGACCCAAAACAGCTTAAACTGGTTGATAAGCCAATTGGAGACGACAATATAAAACACATCAATGAAATGATGACTAAGTGTGAAAAAATAGTGTGTGCTTGGGGCAATCATGAAGGAAGACCAGACCATATTTTCTCAAACTTTAACAACCTACATTACATAAAATTAAATGCTGATGGTACACCAGCACATCCATTATATTTGAAGAAAGATTTAGAACCCAAAGTTTTTTAACGTGACGAAATAAAACGCATATGACACATTCCCCAGAATACATCTACAGCGAATTACCAGCCATTGAGCTGTTCAAAAAAATGGGTTACCAATATTATAATGGTAGCCAACATGATGAACGTGATGATATATTTGAGGTCATACTAAAAGATAGGTTGCTAGATTCTATTAAACGCATCAACCCTTGGATAAACGACAATAATCTTAATAAAGCATATACTCATATCACATCAGTTACTGGTGCTTCCCTAATGGAGATTAACCAAAAGATATGGGAAATTATTAAGGGTGCTACATTCACAGTGAAGCAATTGATAGGTGGTACAGAAGACTTTCATCCCATTCATTTCATCGATTATAATAATCCAGAGAAGAATGATTTTTTAGTGGTGAACCAGATGAAATACCATGGAGAAATTAAAAACTCAATTCCTGATATCGTAGTTTATATTAATGGTTTGCCCATTAGTGTTATTGAATGTAAATCACCAATAGCATACAATGCTTGGGATAGCGCATATACCGATTTTACATATTATGAAGAGAACTCAGAGAAATTATTCCACTTCAATCAAATTAATGTTGGTCTTTGGCAAATAGGTGGAAAATACGGTGCTATCAATGCTCCACAACAATTTTATTCAGTTTTTAGAACAAAAAAAGATGATGACCTAAGTTTCTTAGGTGAGAACCCCACCGAACAAGATAAGCTCATTTATTCCATTTTCAATAAAGAACAGCTACTGGATATCATTCGCCATTTCGTTATTTTCGAGTTGGATGAAGGTAGAACCATAAAGAAGCTCCCAAGGTATCAGCAAATAAGAGCAGCCAATAACACTATAGCTAAATTACAAGCTGGTAAAGGTGGTGTGGTGTGGCATACTCAAGGTTCAGGTAAATCCATAACTATGGCTTATGTAACTCGTAAGCTACAAGCACCAGAATTTGGTTTTAATAACCCTACGGTAATGATAATGACCGACCGTAAGGATTTAGATAGGCAGATAACCAAAACCTTTAGGAATGTTGGCTTTGAAAACGTGAATCAAGCTACAAGTGTGGTGCATTTAGATAAATTATTACGTAACGATTATGGTGGCATTATCACAACTACACTTCAGAAATTTCAAGAAACAGATAGTGAATCCACAAGTCAAGCTGACCAAACCGAGCTAGAAGAACGTGGAAATTTAACCGTTGAAAAATCGATTAATGAAGGGATTCTCACAAAGATTACCAAAGAACTTCAAAAAGGTAAATGGGTGGAGATTGACCGTGTGGTGATTGATTTAGAAGAACTATCAAAAAAGGAGAATCTTTATATATTGGTAGATGAAGCACACCGAAGCCATTATGGTTTCTTAGCTGCTTTCATGAGGACAGTATTGCCCAATGCTAAGTTTGTGGCGTTCACTGGAACACCAATATCAAAAGAAGATAAATCTACATTAGGAGAGTTCTATGGAGGTGAATATATCGATACCTACACCATTAAACAATCCGTTGAAGATGGTGCAACAGTGAAGCTTCTATATGATGAAGGTATTGCTCAACTGGATGTAAAAAAGGAAGAGTTGGATAAAGATTTTGAACAAGAATTTGGTCATCTTTCAGAAGACAAACAAGATAAGTTGAAACGTGATGCATTACGTAAATATCAGTTATCAAGAGAACGTATTGATGCTATTGTAAAACATATAGTAGACCATTATCAGCATAAAATATTTCCTGATGGTCATAAGGCGATGATAGTTTGCAGCGGTAGAGAAGCAGCCATTAAATACCAGCAAACCCTAATCGAGTTAAAAGAGTTGGATGTTCATGATTTTGAATCAAAAGTAGTCGTCAGTATTGGTTCACCTAAAGCTGATAGTATAGCTAAGGAATACTATGAAGCCATTGAATGGAATAAGAAGAATCCATATGATAAACACCCAATTTTAGTTACAGCACCAGAAGATGTGAAGACGGTAACCGAAGATTTTAAGCTTCCATTTGGTGATATTAATGAAACAGAGAAGTCTGGCAAGAAGAAATTTGATAATACAGCATTTATCATTGTATCGGATATGTTACTCACAGGTTATGATGTGCCCATTGCCTCATGTTTATATCTGGACAAAGCATTGAAAGAACATAACCTATTACAAGCCATAGCTAGAGTGAATCGTTCGCGTAAAGGAAAAGATGCTGGCTATATAGTAGATTATAATGGCATCACAGCATATCTTATCCAAGCATTAGAAATCTTTTCAGGTGACCTAAGACCCGATGACATATTGAAGAACCTCAGTGAAGAAATTCCAACATTGGAATTAAATCACAACAAACTCGTGAACTTCTTCAAGCCAATGAAGATAGATAGAAACTATGAACGTGAAAACTATATTGATGCAGCAATTCGCTTTATTGAGGTAGTAGATAAACGTGATGAGTTCAAGGTCTTGTTAAAACAGTTTAATAAGTCCATCAACATTGTGCTGCCAAATACCAAGGCAATGAAATATCAAGGTGATTTCAAGCTTTATAATGAAATTAAATTACGAGCTAGAAATGTTTATCCAGATGATGAGGAACTAAAAATCACCAAGGATGAAAGCAATATGCTACAATCGATGATTGATGAACATTTAAAAGCAACAGGTGTAAAGAATCTGTTAGCAGAACCTATTTCCATCATCGATAAAGATAAATTCAAGGAAGAGATTATGAATGCATCACCAGCAACAAAAGAACTGAAGATGCGTAATAATTTAACCCATACCATTAAAGTGGGAATGGATAAAAACCCAGACTTTTACAAACCTCTGGCACAACGATTGGATGAGTTAATAAAACAGCGAAAAGAAGATAGACTCACTCAATTGGAGCTGCTAAAGATGTTTGCTGATATTCAAGATGAAATCATTGAAGAACAAGAAGAAGGTGAAGAAAAAGGGTTTAAAACAGAAAGTGAGAAAGCTGTGTATAGTTCCATGAAAACCCTATTCGATGATAATGCTGAGGATGCCACTAAAACCATATTCGAACTTATAAAAGGTGAACTAAATATAGTTGGGTGGGAAAACAAAGGTCAGGTACAGAAAGATATGGAGAACAAGATAATGCGATACCTTAAAACGGCAAAAATAGAACGTTCAGAAGCTAAAGCAAAAGCCAAGGAAATGGTTGATATCATTAAGAAGAATAACAATGCCTGAAGTACAATACGGTCATAGAACCATATCATATACCATCCTTATAAAAGAGGAGCTTAAATCGCATTATATCACCGTTCAGAAAGGTGAGGGAGTGGTGTTGAAGGGTAAGGAAATTAGTCTGGAAAAATCTCACCAATTAATCCTGAAGAAAGCCAAGTGGGTCATTGATAAACTGGAATTGGTGAAGTCTATTGGTGATGAAGATATAGTTACTGGGTCACGTATTCAATATCTTGGTCGAAAGTATTATGTGGAGTTATTCATAAATGATTCACTGGAAGAAATTATGATTGAGTTCACTGAGTCTAAATTTAAAGTAGGTCTACCAAAACACTTGAATAGCCAAGATGAAATTAAATTAGCGTTCGAGGAGTTTATCCAACAAAAAGCTGAAGAAAAGATAGCACCTAGAATCCGTAAATGGTCGAGGAAAACAGGCTTGAAATTCAACACCATTAGATTCTCTAAACTTGAAAAACGTTGGGGAAGTTGCACACCTAATAATAACATCATCATCAATACCGATGCTATTAAGCTACCCTTCTCCTTAATCGATTACCTAATTGTTCATGAGTTGGTTCATACAAAGATTAAAAGCCACTCCAAAGAATTCTGGGCGGAGGTCTCCAAACATATTGATAACTGGAAAATGTTGGATGATAAAATGTATGGGATGAAATTGTAGGTTGATTCACTATCAGCACAAACATACTTTTATTTTAGCAGCGAATTATTGGAAAGCGAAGCAAGTTCACTGAAAGTAATAACATGGATTATCAGAATCAGTTAATAAGGTTGTTTCTTTTAAAGTGCAACCCTCTGAAAATACCGCTATCATTAGCTTCACGAGGTAGGTGATTCTCATTATATCAGTTTCATCATATCTTCTTTCATTTGTTCATTAGTGAATGAGTCCAGATAATTTTCAGTAATGATGGTATTGCTATGTCCTAAAGCTTTTGAAATAAAAGCAATACTTACTCCTTTATTCATAAGAACTGTAGCAAACGAATGACGAGCTGAGTAGGTAGTTATTTTGGGAATCTTTAGTTCCTCACAAACTCTTTCTAAGGTATAGTTGATTTTTATGGTTAAGGAATTTACTTTTTTGTAGATGTGTTCAGCTTCTTCATTATCAAGAATTGGGAAAATAAAACCTTTGGTATCAGCGTATTTATCTATTATCTCCTTAGCTTGTGGTAGAAGATAAATTTTAATGGGTCTATTGGTTTTGGCTCTGTGATAGATTAAATAGTCTCCATGTACATTAGTCTTCTTCAATAAGACCATATCCTTCACATTAATGCCACCACTGTAGAAACTAAAGCGATACAAATCCAAGTAAAAGTTAAACACCTCAATATTGAATTGATGAGATAATACCTTCTTTATACTATCCTCTGATATGGCTCTCTTATTATTTCTGGCTTGTGGTATCTTGTATTTTTTGAAGGGATGAATCTTAAACAATTCCTTATTGGCGTTAACAACTGCTTTAAATGCTCTCATATAAATTGATACAGTGGTGATGCTTTTATTTTCTGATAATAAGAAGGTTTGAAAATCCTCTAATAGTTTATAATCTACTTCCTGAATCTTTATACCTTTCCTGAACCTATTGATTGCTTGAAGGGTGCTGTTATAGGATATGGACGTGTTAAATTTCTCCTTTTTCTTAAAGAAATCTATCCTTTGTTGAAATAAATCTGATAAAACTACCTTCTTAACTTCTTTGGGTTTAACTCCTAAATATTGGTCTTTGAATTTTTGAAAGTTATATTCTTCCATATTATTCAATAATTTGATAGCTTTAGCTTCTGCTTGCACCAACTTTTGTTTAATTGTTTTTAGATTTTGAGGAAGTCTTTTTTTAGTAGAATAGGTTTCATATTCTTCATCAGTCATATATAATTTCATGCTGATATAACTACTTATTCCATTATTGGTGATTCTTAATTTTAATGGATACCCTTTACTTGATATCCTTCTTTTGTCTAGTGTGGTAGAAACTGTGACTCTCATAAAATTTTGTTTATGAGCACCTATTTGAAATTTGATAAAAATTTGATAAACAAAACTCCCCTTATTCACCATAGATAAGTTCAATTTCGTTTCAATAAGTAATTTTCTGAACCGTAAAATTTAACTTGCTACCCATTGAAAATTAACTATTTTTGTGCTTTCCTGCTAAAAATCAGTAATTGAAATTAAATAATCATTAAAATAAACAATTATGTTAAAAGGACACCCTAAAGGGCTTATCCCCGCTTCGTTAGCTAATATGGGCGAACGTTTCGGATTTTACACCATGATGGCTATTTTGGTGCTGTTTCTCCAGGCTAAGTTTGGATTAACAGGTACCGATGCTGGTTACATCTATTCTGGATTCTATTTCTCCATCTATATCTTGGCTTTGGTCGGAGGTATTATTGCTGATAAAATCCAAAATTTTAAAGGAACTATTTTTGCTGGATTAATTCTAATGAGTGTTGGTTACCTAATTATGGCTTTCCCAACTCCAACGCCAGTGGCTAGTGTTCCTACTTATTTAACTATTTCTATTGTGGGCTTATTTGTAATTGCCTTCGGTAATGGTTTATTTAAAGGTAACTTACAAGCTTTAGTAGGTCAAATGTATGATAATGAGAAGTATGAGCCAATGAGAGATTCTGGTTTCTCTTTGTTCTATGCTTTCATTAATGTAGGCGCCATCTTTGCTCCTTTTACTGCTATTGGTGTACGTAACTGGTGGTTAGGTAAATTTGGTTTCGAATATGATGGTAGTTTACCTGAGTATTGTCACTCTTTCCTTAATGGTTCTCTTTCTTCTGATTCTATTGCTAATTTCAAAATTGCTGCTGAAAAAGCTTCAGGAACTACAGTTAACGATTTAACGGCTTTCTCTAATGAATACTTAAATGTATTTAACGAAGGTTTCCACTATGCTTTTGGTGTGGCAATTATCGCCATGGCTATTTCTACTGTAGTATTCTTAATGAATAAGAAAAACTTCCCAGATCCAAAATCTAAAACTGGTAAAGGTGGTGTTGAAATCACTGACGAAATCAAGATGGAAGCTAAAGAAGTAGCACAAAGAATGTATGCTTTATTAGCTGTATTTGGTGTGGTTATTTTCTTCTGGTTCTCTTTCCACCAAAATGGACTAACGCTGACTATGTTTGCGAGAGATTATACTGACTTAAGCTTATTGGTATTTACCATAGGAGGTATTACTTTTAAAGGTGCCGAGGTTTTCCAGGCCATGAACCCAATATTTGTTGTTGGATTAACTCCAATTGTAGTTGGTATATTTGGTTGGTTAAGAGTTCGTAATATGGAACCTTCTACTCCTAAGAAAATTGCTATTGGTATGGGTATTGCTATGCTAGGTTTTGTGGTGATGATGTTAGGTTCTTTTGGATTGCCTTTATTTACAGAAGTAAGTTCATCTAATGGAGGAACTCCTTTATCTGATGCAGCACGTGTTACACCATTCTTGTTGGCTGGTACATATTTCATCCTTACTGTTGCTGAGCTTTTTATTAGCCCAATGGGAATTTCATTTGTATCTAAAGTTGCTCCTCCTCAGTATCAAGGTTTGATGCAAGGTGGTTGGTTAGGTGCAACAGCCCTAGGTAACGGATTGTTATTTATTGGTGCTGTTCTTTATGAATCTATTCCAATTTGGATGACATGGGGAATTTTTGTGGTAGCTTGTGCTATTTCAATGTTCACGATTATGTTTATGGTTAAATGGCTTGAGCGCGTTGCTAAGTAATACCAATTGTAATTAAAAGTGAGCTTTTTTTGCTTTTAATTTTACAATGGTTTATGCCGATTTAAAATTAACAAACAATTGATTTGTATTGATTAATGTCTCTTATATTTTAACATCGGTATAATTAAACCAGATTATAATATACAAAGAGGTGCTCTGTTTCAGAGCATCTCTTTTTTTTTGTGGATTAATTTTTAATTAGTTTAATAATAGAATCCGTTTTATTGTTCTTATCTAATATTTTTAAAAAATAAATACCTTTACCTAGTGTAGAAACATTAATTTCTTGAACTTTGTTCATGAGTGAGCCTTGTATTAATTGCATACCATACATATCAACAATATTATAGATTACTTGTTCATTGTCCCAATGATCCCAATTGATATAAATAGAATTGTTTGCAGGAATAGGGTAAACTTGAAAATCTTTTTGAAATTCAGCAATTCCCGAGCTGTTTTTAATTTCTAGAATTAGTGTATCTGAAGCCGTGCACACTCCGCTGCTGAGTTCTAGCCATATTGGAAATTTGCCAATACCATACTGATGGCCAATAATGAAAGCATTTTCTATGGAAGAACCATTCGACCATAGGTATGAATCGTAATCCATATTGTCAGGTGCTGATATAAGGATGGTATCGTTGCTTAGTATGGACGTATCAGCCCCTAAATCGAAGGTGAAACCATCTTGGATTTCTATTGATATTGTGTCATATTCCCAGCAGCCAAACTCATCTCTGATTGCCACATGAAATTCTTCGGATTGAGTTATTAAAATATTGTTTTCTTGAGTTAAACTATCATTCCATAAATAGAATTGATAATCTGGTGGAGCTGTTAATTGATAGTTATCACAATATGTTGAATCATTTCCCATAAAGCCTACATATGGTTCCTTTATATTAATTTTCCCAAAAAATTGATCATAGTATGCAGTTGTATTGGTACTGATTGTATCATTAGGAAAATAAAGACTTCCATTATATACTCCATTTATGAGAATGTTTGAACAGTTGTCTATAAAAAGACTTGTACTTCTGATTCTAAAATCACTTTGTAAAGTTAAATGCCATTTTAATTCTCCAGTATTATTAAATTCACCGTAAACCGATTTAACTGGGTGCTCGCTTGTGATTAGAGTGTCTTCTAAATAAAAATCAGTCTCAGATGAGATAGCAAAAAATATCTTGTCATCTTTTAATACCATTGGTATCCCAACCATATGAAAGTAACTATCAACTGCCTCAAGTGTTTTGTACCATTCCACATCTCTCTGAGAGTTCAATTTAATGAGAATGTAATTTGGTCCACCATTTCCTCCATATAGTGTGTCTCCTTCAAATATCAATGTGTCACGTATTTCTGCTGATGAATATATATTGCCTTCCGAATCAAAATGACCATCTAATAAAAAAAGATCTATATCAATAAATTGAGCTTCCAATAAATCTCCTTCTTGATTATAGCTGAGGATGAAGTTACAATAGGATTCTGGTGGATTCTCATTTCCATTGGGATTGAAAAGTGTATCACCATCAATATAAATATGTGTCCAACTACGACCAAAAAAATGGATTTTCCCATCCAAACCAATATTCATATTTCCACTAATTTTCCCTTCAACTTCTCTATTCCAAATTAACTCTTTTTCACTATTAATTCTAGTTATTGAAAGGAAATCGTAATCATGATAGGTGGTATCTTGTCCTAAGAAGAAATTCTCAGAATCTACTATTCCACCACTAATATGATTGGTTGCAATAAATATCTTATCATCATTAACAATTTTAAAATCGAGTAAATTTTCTTGTAAATCTCCACTAATGATATCTGACCATACTATATTGAAGTTAGAATCTAGTTTTATTATAAATGCATCTGGCACAAATGTATTTGGTGTGCCTCCGTGGTTTAAAACCAAATCATTACAGAATAGTTTCTCCTGAAAGCTACCAGCGACATATAAATTAGATCTTGAGTCTTTTAGGGAGATATTGTTAAATAAACATTTATTAGGAAGGGAATAAAAATCCACAGCACCAATAAACTCACCATTAACACTGTATTTAGCTATAGCATCATATGTTCCTTGAGTATTATCCGGATGGTAGAATGATGTGTCAGGAAAGTTAATAGTATCATAATATTGTGCACGAATATAGTAGTTATCATAAATATCTTGATTTACTATTTGTACACGATTTGCTTTGACTTGAGGATCGATTAACCAATTTAAAGATTGTGAATACGTTGGTAAAGAGGATAGTAGGATAATTATTACAGTGATGGGAATAAAGTTTTTTAGCTTTTTCATTAGGTGAATTTAGAATGCATTAAGAAAAATGTATTATAATACATATAGACATATAAGTTTTCTTAAAGGTTGCGTGTGATTTTTGTAATCTAGTATTTCTTACTTTTGCCAAATGACTGAAACATTAGCATCCTCATATCCTTGGGGGCATAAACGACGATTTAATGCTTACGCCCAATACTTTGAACGTACTTTTGGTGAACGCGTACAAAAAACCACTATCGATGCTGGTTTTACTTGTCCCAATAGAGATGGAAAAGTAGCCAGAGGTGGTTGTACCTATTGCAATAATAATGCATTTAATCCCAGTTATAATGATCCAAAAAAACCAGTAGTTCAGCAGATTCAAGAGGGGATGGAGTTTCATGCCAATAGATATCGTAGAGCAGGTAAGTTTTTGGCCTATTTTCAAGCTTATTCTAATACCTATGCCTCTTTGGAAGAACTCAAGAAACTATATGGTCCGGCTTTGGAAATGGAGAATGTAGTAGGATTGGTGATAGGAACGCGAAGCGATTGCATGGATGAAGAAAAACTTAAATACTTTGCCGAAATCAGCAAAACTCATTATGTGATTTTAGAATATGGGATTGAAAGCACCTATGATAAAACCTTAGAAAGAATCAATCGCGGGCATGATTTTCAAAATGTTGTTGACATGATGAAGCTCACCAATGATTATGGCGTAAAGTGTGGCGGACATATGATTTTTGGACTACCTGGTGAAAGCAGACAAGAGATGATGGACCAGGTTCATGTATTGAATAAATTACCCATGAATAATATAAAATTCCACCAGCTGCAGATTATTACAGGAACCCATATGGCTAAGGAATTTAAAACTACACCAGAGAATTTTGAGCTGTTTGGAATGGAAGAATATATTGATTTTATGGTGAGGTTTATTGAGCAATTAAAT
>JADGDY010000154.1 GCA_016744655.1 Bacteroidales bacterium
TGGTGTTCAATAAAAAACGGAACCCCTATGAATAAAGGATTCCGTTTGTGAAAATGTCGGAATGACAAGACTTGAACTTGCGACCCCTTGACCCCCAGTCAAGTGCGCTACCAGCTGCGCCACATCCCGATTATTTTTTGCAATTTAATGGGGGATTTATATTTCAATTTAAATTTGAAAATAGTTCCAAACTCTAAACTTCAATAAATCGTAAATTGCGGCTGCAAATATATGGAATTATTAAATGGACTAAGCTATTTTGGTCCAAAAAAATTATCCTAATAAAATCTCTTTTACTAAGCTGCTAATGGTCTTGCTATCGGCTTGTCCGGCAAACTTTTTGCTGGCCATTCCCATAATTTTTCCCATGTCCTTCATACTAGAAGCACCAGTAATTTCAATAATTTCTTTAATCTCTTTTCTTAGAGTGTCTTCATCCATCTGCTGAGGAAGATATGCTTGAATGATATTAGCTTCGTATGTTTCATCTTCTGCTAATTCAGGTCTGTTTTGCTTGATAAATATATCAGCTGATTCTTTTCTCTGTTTAACCAGTTTTTGTAAAAGTTTTAGTTCTACAGATTCAGGGATTTCACCGCTGTTGGTATCTTTTCCAGTTTTTTCAAGAAGAAGAGCAGCTTTAATGGCTCTTAAGGCTCCTAATTTCTTCTTGTCTTTGCTGATCATGGCAGCTTTTATATCGTTGTTTATTGCAATTTCTAGGCTCATATCTTTATTTTTTGCAAAGATAGTAAAAGAGGTGTGAATAGGGGTGGAATTCTAACTCTTATATTTTGTTAAAGGATAAGGTTGAGTCTGTCTATAAAGTCCGCTAATTTCGTTACGCTGGCAATGAAAACACACATTTACAAAAGTAAATTTATTGTTATTCAGTACTTCACAAGCCTCATTATCGAACTTTCTAGAGCAGATACCCAAGTTTATCGAAAGGCTGGGTAGTGTAGAAGTTGGATGATATGGGATGGTGTTGATTTGATATAGAATAGAATATTTGGTCGGCAGAGACGGTAATTTTTTTAATAGGACAGTCTGGCCGACCTGAAAAACTATTTCATTCTTAACCCTAGGCGATGCCTAGGGTTATTTATGTTGAAGTGCTGACGCATCGGTACAGCATCGTTCCGAACCTTCAGCCTTCAGTTTATATTTGAAAAACTTCATAACATACTTTTAAGTTTAAAGTGATAATTGTTGATTTAGTCAAATATGAATAGGCATGAATACCCAAGGTTATTGATGTAGTTGTCAGAATTGCCACCCCTGAGCCTCAGGAATAAAACTGAAATGCATTCGGCGTTTAATAAAGGTTGGATAAGGGATGCTGTTTTTCGTCAAAAGGATGAACAGGAATAAGAAAGGGTCAAATTCAATATTATAGGAAGCATGGTGAAACCCCAATTTATTGCTGAAATCCTCTTGCTTAAAAATACATCAATTCAACTAGAGTATTATGGACCTTCACTTGCTTTTAAGCACTAAAAAGTATGATCAATCATTTCAAACTCAAAAAGAAGTATTTCCTAAGGAAAACTCTATCTTTTTTTTGCTCTTCAGTTGAGGCCATCAAAGCCCGGAGTTTTAATGTTCTTTCGTTAGCAATCAATGTGTTTCCTTTATAATTCTCATATTTAGCTTATAAACAAACGTTTGAAACAACGATAATTCTGAAAGGTAACAAACAAGCAAAAGACTTATTGACCTTTCTACGGCTCATTTTTTACAGTGTAGTGAATGGAAGGCGGATCCAAATCAGGCATGAATATGCTTGATTCCGCGCGGAATGGAATGGTATTATTCGACCATAGGGAGAATGATAACACCTTGAAAAATGTGCCCTTTCTTTTGGTTCTTTTCTTTGGGCAATCAAAGAAAAGAATAAGTAAATAAATTCAACACAGATTCTATTTATTGCTTGTCCCCATAAAAATTAATATGATCCGAAAAATCAATCCCAAAACAAAACCCCTTATCAAAACTTGATAAGGGGTCGTTGGTAGGATTATATGTTATAATATTAATCTACATTATCATGTAAAAAACTGTTGTTAGTCTTGATTTCAGTGTTGCCTTCGTTATCTGAGAGGGAGTAACGAGCTACTTCTGATTCTTGAGAGCTTACAGTATGTGAGATATGAATATTCTTTCTTTTATAAGCTGGAACGTTTTCCATCTCATCAATGTTTTTACCGCTTTTATTGATGTATGAAAGTTGTCTGAGTTTTCTAGCTCTTTCAGAAAGCTTTCTTTCACTTTCTTCTGAGATTTTAGATGGTTCAGGTTTTTTAATATCGTTTTCACTTGTTACCTCATTGGTTTCAGGTGTTTCATCACCTAAAGTTTTGATAACGATTGTAGGCTCTTCTTCTTTTTGTACTTCTTGCTTTGTTTCAGGAGCACTCATCTTAGGAGTGGGCTCTTGAAAAAGCTGATGTTCAATTTTTGACTCTTCAACTTCTTCTTTCTTTACCATTAAAGTTGGTTCTTCAATAGCAGGAGTTGCTGCAGTAGATTTAACCTCTGGAGTTGAAACCGTTGGGACTTCCTGATGAAGTGGAGTTATAGTTTTAGTAGCAGCAACTTCTTTAGTTGCCATTCCATCTCTATCAAAACCAGTAGCGATTAATGTAATAGAAATAGCATTACCTAGGTTCTTATCTGTTCCACTACCCCAAATTACTTCACACTGTTCGCCAGTTTGGTCGATAATGAAATCTGTAATTTCAGATACCTCATCCATAGAGATTTCACTCTCAGAACCTGTAGCAATGTATAGGAGCATATTATTGGCTCCATGAATGTCATTATCATTCAATAATGGTGAATTCAAGGCCATTTCTGCTGCTTCCATAGCTCTGTGTTCGCCTTCAGCAACACCAGCACCCATGATAGCGACACCACTATCTTTCATTACTGTTTTTACATCTTCGAAATCCACGTTGATGTAACCAGTAACAGTGATAATTTCTGCGATACCTTTTGCGGCAGTGGCTAAAATATTATCTGCTCGGCTAAATGCTTCCGAAAGTTTTAAATTACCGTGAAGTTCTCTTAGTTTATCATTGCTGATAATAAGAATGGTATCCACGTATTTTTTCATCTCGTTAATACCAGCTTCGGCTAGTTGCTTACGCTTTCTACCTTCGAATCCGAATGGAATAGTAACAATACCTACAGTAAGGATGTCTAATTCCGATGCCGCCTGAGCAATTACAGGAGCAGCTCCGGTTCCAGTACCACCACCCATTCCAGCTGTTATAAACAGCATTTTGGTGTTCACATCTAGAACTTCTTTTATCTTTTCTATGTCTTCGATGGCTGCATTGCGACCAACTTCTGGTTTTGAGCCGGCGCCACGACCCTCGGTTAAGCTCGTTCCGAGCTGTATTTTTGTTGGAATTGGGCTGTTCTCTAAAGCTTGTGCATCGGTATTACACAAGATGAAATCTACACCTTGAATTCCTTGACTAAACATATGGTTTACAGCGTTTCCGCCGCCTCCGCCTACCCCTAATACTTTTATTATGGATGACTGATCTTTTGGTGAATCAAATGCTAACATAATCCTCTCATTTTATTGTACTAATTTATGAACGCTAATCTCATCATTAGTAGAAATTTATAACTTTTATTAACAAAATCGATGTTGATAATCCTCGACTATCAATGCGTGTGTAGTATTTAGATAGTCAAGAAAGATTTATACTATTTCGTTGTTATCTTGGTCAAAGAAATCTGTAATCTTATCTAAAAACCTTCTTTTTGGAGATGATGTCGGAACGTCTTCTTCTTTTCCTTTTTGCTCTCTCATCTTGAAATTCTCTTTTCTGCTTTCCACATCGTAGCGTTGGAATCCTTCTATTACAAGTCCGATACCAGTAGCGTATGTTGGACTAGATAATTCCTCTGGAGAACCATCGGCTAAATGCTCGTTTGGATAGCCAATTCTGGTGTCCATTCCTGTGATGAATTCTGTTAACTGAACCAAGTGTTTTAGTTGAGAACCACCACCTGTTAATACGATTCCGGCAATTAGCTTGTTTTCGTAACCAGAATTTTTGATTTCCCAATACACATGCTCAATGATTTCTTCCACACGAGCCTGGATAATATTGGCTAGATTTTTAAGAGTGATTTCCTTTGGAGGTCTTCCTCTAAGGCCTGGAATTGCTACTATTTCATTCTCCTTGTTCTCGTCCGACAAAGCAGAACCAAATTTAACTTTTAACTCCTCAGCATGTTTTTTTATGATGGAACATCCTTCTTTGACATCCTCAGTTATTACATCTCCACCGAAAGGAATAACGGCAGTATGACGAATAATTCCATCATGGAAAATAGCGATATCAGTGGTTCCGCCACCTATATCTACTAGGGCAACACCTGCTTCTGTTTCTTCTTCGCTTAATACCGCTCTTGCACTGGCAATAGGTTCTAAGATAAGGTCAACAATATCAAGGTTGCTTTTCTTAACACATTTGTAAATGTTCTTGGCAGCTGTGGTTTGCCCAATGATGATGTGGAAATTTGCCTCAAGAGAATTTCCTAACATTCCAACGGGTTCCTTAATGCCAGCTTCATTATCAATAATGTATTCCTGAGGAATTACATCAATAATTTCTTCGCCTGGACTCATATTTAGGTTGCGCATATTGTCCATCAACTGGTCCACATCTTCTTGGCTAATTTCATCGTCAATATTTTTTCTGATGATATTTCCTCTATGCTGAAGGCTCTTGATATGCTGTCCAGCAATTCCAACATTTACATATTCAATTTGAACATTCGATTTAGCTTCGGCTTCTACCACTGCTTTTTGAATACTTTGTACTGTGTTTTCAATATTGGAAACCACGCCTCTTTTTACTCCTATCGACTCGGTTTTTCCTGAACTTAGAATTTCAATTTTTCCATGTTCATTACGTTTACCTACGATGGCGGCAATTTTGGTGGTACCAATATCTAATCCTACAATGATTACATCTTTTGATTCCATGATTATTATTTTTTACTACACACTATTTGATTATCATATTTTATATTGATTGACTTATACTTCTGCCAATCAACTAAATTTTTTCCGTTGATATAGAAAGCTTTTAAATTCTCTAACTTTCTATCTATATCTTCTATTTCCCCAAATACAATTTTCTTCACCCCAAGTTTCGGCGTTAACTCTACTTGCCCTTTTTTATTTACATAAATCTGGTCAATGAGTGCTTCTAAAAATTCATCTTCATGAATAGCTTCAGCCAATTGATAAAGTGATTGATATATTTGTGGTAATTCTGTTTCTCCATTTAGTACTTGAAGTTTTTCTTCTGAATTCAGGTGTGGGATATTTCCACTGGCTACCATAATTCTTTGAGTATAATCCAAGCTGTTACTCATTAATACAAGACCATCAGCCAAGTATAAATTGTGACCTTTTTTATCAAAAATCCTGAGTGATGCCTTTCTAGGTCTAACTTTGATGTGTAATAATCCATCAATGCCCAGGTATGTTCTTACATCACTTAATTGTGCATTTTGATATATTTCTTGTTCGATTTTAGATAAGTCGATATTTCTAACCGATTGCCCTAAAACTGTTGGCATGGTTTCAAGAATATGTGTTTGAATGCTTTCTTGAGATATCAAGCTAGGATAGTCAGTTTTTAGCATTTTAACTTGAATATCGCTGCTGTGGGAATTGGCCCTTTCTATATTTGCCCATACCAATATCACCATTGCCACCAAGAATGATGCTATCCAAACTGCTCTATTGATTATTTTTTTCATCATGATAGCGCAGTTTTTATGGGTTCAACTAATCTATCAATGTCTCCAGCTCCCAAAGTGACCAATAAATCTAATTCTTTATTTTTTAGGAATGATACCACTTGGTCTTTAGGAAGGATTTGCTTTGAATTCTTGGTGATTTTATCCAAAATAATCTGACTTGTAATTCCAGGAATAGGCTCTTCTCTCGCAGGGTAAATATCCAGTAAGATAATATCATCTGCCAATGATAAGCTCTCTGCAAAACCATCTTGGAAATCTTGAGTTCTCGTGAAAAGATGAGGCTGGAAAACCACAGTCATTTTCTTATTTGGGTATAATTTCTTTAATGAACCTAGTGCTGCATTAATTTCTTCTGGATGATGTGCGTAATCATCATAATAAACAATGTCTTTATTCTTGAATACCAATTCCATTCTACGTTTCACTCCTCCGAAGTTAGCTAGAGCGTTTCTTATTTCTTTATCTGAAACTTCTGCCTCTAGTGCTAGGGCAGATGCTGCAATGGAATTTTCAAGATTAATCATTCCTGGCATATTCAGTCGTAAATCTTGAATAATTCCTTTTGGATGAATAAGATTGAAATGATAATATCCTTCTTTTAGCTTTATGTTTTCAGGTCTATAATCGGCGCTTGAATCCTCTAAAGAATAAGATCTGCAATTTTTATATGCTGTAAAATGCTCCTTTAGTTTTGAATGAACGATGAGCTGTCCATCAGTATCTATTTGTTGAGCGTATTCCTTGAAGGTATTTTGTAATTGGCTGTGGTCGCCATAAATATCTAAATGGTCGGCATCCATTGCAGTAATTATTCCTATATGCGGATATAGTTGTAAAAATGAACGGTCATACTCATCGGCTTCTACCACCATCCAATTACTGGTGGGGTGTGTGAGTAAATTGCTCTGATTATCGTTTAGTATTCCTCCAAGAAAGGCTTGACAACCCACTTTGCTAGAATGGAGTAGGTGTGCGGTTATGCTCGAAACTGTAGTTTTACCATGCGTTCCAGCAATACCAATACATTTATATTGTTGGCTTAGCAATCCAAGAATTTCGGACCTTTTATAAAGCCTGATGTTTTGCTTCTTGAAATATTGGAAAATGGAATTGTTTTCAGGAATAGCAGGAGTGAAGATGTAGAGAACATCATTTTTATCGGCTAATCCATCAGGAAGTAATTCCAAGCTATCGTTAAATATAATTTCAGCGCCCTCCTCAATTAGTTTTTGAGTTAAAGGAGATGGAGTTTTGTCATAGCCAAAAACAGGGATATTCTTATGCATGAAATAACGGGCAAGAGCGCTCATGCCTATGCCGCCAATTCCTAAAAAATATACTTTATTTACCTGTTCTAAATTCATGATATCAATTTAATGACTTCATCGGCAATGATGTCGTCTGCATTTAAAACGCCTAATTTTTTAATTTCTTTTTCCATTTTCTTGAGGAGCTCTTCGTTTGCTAAGCAATCTGCTGTAGTTTTGAATAATTCCTCTGTTACTTTATTGTCGGCAATTAGTTGAGCAGCCTGATGGTTGACGAGTTTTTGTGCATTCTTCGTTTGATGGTCTTCCGCTGCAAAAGGGAAGGGAACAAAAATGACTGGTTTCCCTATGGCAGAGATTTCTGAAATGGCAATGGCACCAGCTCTAGAAATAATCAAATCGGCAGCAGCATAAGCCAAATCCATTCTTCTGATGAAATCGTAAATATGAATATTCTTAGCGCCAGATTTTTCTAAAGCAGCCTTCGATTCCTCAAAAGTGGTTTTACCCGTTTGCCAAATTACTTGTGCCTCTAATTTACCCCAGTTTTCTATCTCACTTGCTATGGCTCTATTCACTGATTGTGCTCCAAGGCTTCCTCCAACTACCAATATGGCTTTCTTGCTTTTGTCTAGTTTAAAGAATTCAATGGCCTCTCTTTTATTTCCTTCTGTAACTTGTTTCCTAATTGGATTTCCAGTGAGTTTTATTTTTTCTTTTGGAAAGAATTTCTCCATTCCTTCGTATGCCACACAAATCTTTTTCACTTTAGCAGCTAAAAGCTTGTTAGTCACTCCTGGATAGGAATTTTGTTCTTGAATCAAACAAGGGATTCCCATATTTGAAGCTACTCTTAAAGTTGGGCCGCTCGCAAAACCACCTACTCCAATCACTACTTGTGGCTTAAACTCCTTAATGATTTTTCTAGCGTTCATTAAGCTACTCATCAATTTAAAAGGAAAGCTCAAATTCTTCATGCTTAGACTCCTCTGGAATCCACTTATCCAAAGCCCTTTTATTTCGAATCCGGCTTCGGGTATCTTTTCCATTTCCATCTTTCCTTTGGCACCAACAAATAAAAATTCGGCCAAAGGCATTTGTCTTTGAATAGCTTTTGCAATAGCAATGGCCGGGAAGATATGTCCTCCGGTTCCGCCACCACTTATCATTACTCTTATATTTTCGTTGCTACTCATATTATTGTACGACTTCAATGGGTTCTTTTTCTTTTTTTAAACCAATACTTATGCTTTGAATCATTCCCAAAGCCATGCTTGTAAACACAAAACTTGTTCCTCCTGAACTAATCAGTGGAAGGGGCTGTCCGGTAACAGGCAATAAATTGGTGGCCACTCCTATATTTATTAATGCTTGAAAAACGATGCTAAACATAAGCCCCATGGCCAAGAGGGCTCCAAACTTCGTTTCACTATTTTTTGCAATGACCATGGCTCGCCATAATAGAGCCAGATAAATCAGTATGCCAAGGAAACCTATGATGGTTCCATATTCTTCAATAATAATGGCATAAATAAAATCGGCATGAGCAGATGGGAGAAATGCTCTTTGGCTACTTTTTCCTGGTAGCTTACCAATTATCGGATTACTAGCAATGGCAATCTTTGCTTGTAGAACTTGGTAGTTGGCATCTTTATCATCACCACCAAAATTCTCTATTCTACTCACCCACGTATCAAAACGAGGGAGTAGGTTTGGATTTGTTTTTGCTACCACAAAGGCAAGCATCACAAGTGTAATTCCTATTCCAGCTAAGCCTACCAAGTATCTGGTTTTTACTTGTCCCAGCCACATCATGAAAAAGGCGGAAGTAAAAACCAAAAGAGCAGTACTTAGGTTGGATTTTAAAATGAGAACAGTGACTACCAATGCTGGAAGGAAAATCGCTCCAGCAGTGTAATAGATACTAGTTCCATTGGTTTCGTGGTCATTAAGTTTACTAATGTTTCGGGCTAGAAAAGCCAAAAGGACGATTTTAGCAAAGTCGGAGCTTTGGAAGCTGATTCCTATGACAGGAATAGTTAACCAACGGCTCGCATTATTAATATTGGTACCCAAAATAGCAGTAAGTAAGAGTATGGGTATGACCACAAAGATGAATAATTTACTCAGCCATTGAAAGTGTTGATACCTGATTTTAGAAAACAAGAGCATGGTGATATAGCCTGTGCCTATGATGGCCATTTGCTTGAAAAGGAAGTACAGGAAGTTACCATCGCGCATTTTTACAGCGATATAACTAGATGCACTATAAATGAGTACTATCGATGCCAATGATAGTATCAAGAATATCACCCAAATGGTTTTGTCTCCTTTATGTGTAAAAAACTTTCTCAATGGTTTTGAGTTTTATAATTCGTAAACAGCTTTCTTGAACTTATCGCCTCTGTCTTCGAAATTCTCGAATAAATCGAAGCTTGCGCATGCAGGAGATAATAAAACAGCATCACCAGCTTCTGCTAATCTTTGAGCTGTCTCTACAGCTTCTTGAGCAGAATAGGTATCGATAATTGTAGAAGTAAATTTCCCGAAATTCTCGTGAATGCTGATATTGTCTAAGCCTAAACAAACGATAGCTTTTACTTTTGTTCCAACTAAATTCTTAATGGATTCGTAATCGTTTCCTTTGTCTTTTCCACCTGCAATCCAAATGATTGGTTTGTTTACGCTATCAAGAGCAAAATATGTTGAGTTCACATTGGTCGATTTAGAATCGTTGATGTACTGAATTCCACCAATTGTTGCTACACTTTCCATGCGGTGAGGAAGTGTTTGAAACTCTTCTAAAGAGGCTTTTAAATTTTTATTTCTAACGTTCATTAATTTGGAAGCAATTCCAGCTGCCATTGAATTGTAAGTATTATGCTTACCTTGTAGTGCTAAAGATCTTAGTGTCATGATTAATTCGTCCTTTTGATTTTTAATTATTACGTTATCTCCCGACATCCAAGCTCCATTTTCAAATTTCTTATACAGTGAAAATGGTAAGAGCTGAATGTTTGATTTTTTCTTGTTTAATTGCGATGTTATTACAGCATCGTCAGCATTGTAAATGAGGTAATCCGAGGAATCCATGTTTTGAATGATGCGCATTTTTGAATCCACATAGTTCTGGAAGCAATTGTCGTAGCGGTCCAAGTGGTCTGGAGTAATATTAGTGATGATAGCGATGTCGGCTTTAAACTCGAACATGCCATCTAACTGAAAGCTGCTGATTTCTAAAACATAAATGTCAAAATCATCTTCAGCCACCGACCATGCAAAGCTTTTACCAATATTGCCACCCAATCCTACATTTAATCCTGCGTTTTTCAGGATGATATAGGTAAGACTTGTTGTGGTAGTTTTTCCATTACTACCTGTGATGCAAATCAATTTGGCATTGGTATACCTTGCTGCAAACTCAATTTCAGATATCACTGGAATTCCATTCGATTTAATTTTCTCAATAAGCTTAATCGTATCAGGAATTCCGGGGCTTTTTACCACCAAATCTGCTTGCAGAATGATGTCTTCTGAATGTTGACCCTCTTCAATCTCAATTTCATTATCTGTAAGAACTTTTTTGTATTTCTCTTCGATTTTGCCTTTGTCACTCAGCCATACTTGATAGCCTTTTTGCAAACCGAGGATAGCAGCTCCGGTTCCGCTTTCGCCTCCACCTAGAACAACTAGCTTTTTCATTTATCTCAATTTTAGTGTTACAATGGTGATGATAGCTAGCATAATCCCAATGATGAAAAAGCGCAATACGATTTTGGGCTCTGAATAACCTAGAACCTGGTAATGGTGGTGAATGGGCGACATCTTAAATATGCGTCTACCTTCACCGTATTTTTTCTTAGTATGTTTGAACCATGTCACCTGCAAAATCACCGATAGGCTTTCCATCAAGAAGATGCCACAGAGAATAGGTATGAGTAATTCTTTTCTGATGAGGATGGCGAATACAGCGATAATTGCTCCTAATGTTAAGCTTCCTGTGTCCCCCATAAATACTTGGGCTGGGTAAGAGTTATACCATAAGAAACCTATAGTTGCTCCCACAAAAGCACTCATGAAAATGGTAAGCTCGCCAATGCCAGGGATAAACATGATGTTGAGGTAATTGGCAAAAATGATATTACCGCTAAGCCAAGCAAATGCTCC
>JADGDY010000155.1 GCA_016744655.1 Bacteroidales bacterium
GTGTTTTGCAAGGTATTGGACCGAATGAGATCTCAGATTTTTTTAAAATTTACAATTATTCTTGGAACGGTGGAACAACTCATGTATTACAACTTACTAATATTTATAACCGATTGGTAATAGGTACTTTATTGAAGCCTGCTCAATTTGGTAATATTGTTGTATTATTATTATTATACTTCTTTAGTAAATATTTTTTAATCAAAAATAACTTCTTTACTAAGAAACATTTACTCATTTTATTATTGGCGGTTATTGCATCTTTTTTGACAGGTATTAGAACTCCTATTGCAAGTTTAACTATTGGGGTTTCAATCATTTTGTATTTCCGTAACAAAAAGAATTTAATAGCGATATCAATTATTGCAATAATGTTCATAACTGTTATTTATCCTAGCATTAGCCATGTAGGTAGTATGGCGCTGAATCGAGAGGTTGGAATGGAAAATCCGCTCTCTAGAATTACTGGGCTTTTTGAAGTAGCTAAGAATATTAATAATCTTGATGAAGATAACTCTTTAACTTTAGTTAGATCCATAAGATTGTTGCCATATATTTCAGATGCGCCATTATTTGGAATAGGATTGTACTGGAAGGGTGGTTATGGTTTACTAGCAAGTGGGGAGGTAGGTGCAAGTTGGTCGGATTCAACTTTAATATTTTTTATTGTAGAATTCGGTTTATTTGGTTTGATTCTTTTTTTATATCCTCTCTATCTTGTTTTAAACTTTGCTAAAAAACAATTAACAAAAGATAATTATATTATTATAATGACTCTTTTTATTGCTTTGTTCTTTCAAACTATTACTGATCAAGGAATATTTAATCTATTAAGTAGTATGATTTTTCTTGCAATAGTGGGAATTGAATTAAATTTCACACGATACAAAAATGAAAAGAAATAATTATATTGTATTTACTAGGACACCTTGGAATGAGCCCCCTAGAGCTCGTCATCAAGTTGCCCATGCTCTTAGCAAAGAAAATAAAACTGTATTTATTGAATCAAACACTTTTGGTTTTCCTAAAGTTGAAGTTGTTAAAAAGAGTGAAAATTTATTATTAGTAAAATCGCAGTGGTTCTACAATTACAAGATTAGATATCGTATACCTGGTTTAAATGAATGTTTTCAGCTTTGGCTAATCATGGTTCTTAAATGGAAGGGAATTTCAAATAAAGATTCTATTTTATTTAATTTTGATCATACAGCCCATCTAATCCAATATTTCATTGGTAGTAAACAAGTGTATTTTTGTAATGATGATCATCAAAGAAAAAGAGGTAATCCATTATTTAAGGCATATTTCCACTTCACAGAGAATAAAGTGATTAGAAATGCTGATTTGAATGTTGGCACTTCAAAATGGCTCGTTGAAAAATTAAAAATGAGAAATCGACAAACGGTTTTTTTACCTTTAGGAGCGCCTACACCAATTATTAGTCCAGTTTTTTCCAAAAAAGGGAAATACATAAAGGTTTTAATAATAGGATTTATTTCAGAAAAAAGAACCCCAATTGAGGCTTTATTAAGAATATTAAAGGTTAAGTGTTATCAGTTAACAATAATTGGCAGAGTTGATAAGGTAATGTCAGAGAAATTAAAAAAGTATGATAATTATACAGAGAAAGATACGCTTATTGGGGTTGAACTTGAGCGAAATATTAATGATTCAAATGTATGTTTAGCTATTTATAATAAAAAAGATGTAAATAAAGGAGGCTCCCCAAATAAGTTATGGCAATATCTAGCATATGGGAAGCCTGTAATTGTGAGTGATCTTCCTTCTGTATTAGAAATGAATTTTCCAAAAGGGGTTATTCATCTCCTAAAAAACGATAAAAACATCTGCGAATTAATCCAAGAAGCATATGAGAATGATTCTAAAGAATGGTTTAACAAACGGCTATTAATTGCATATAATAATTCGTGGAATAAAAACATAAATAAAGTGATAAAACACTTCAATCAATAAGACTATTATGCAACAACTAACCCAACAATTAAAATCAGGGAAAATGGAAATATTAGAGGTTCCTTTTCCAGCCCTTAGCCAAGGGTATATTATGGTGCGAAATCATTTTTCTGTGATCAGTGCCGGGACTGAAGGGAAAACGGTAACCGATGCACGTAAAGGTTATATTGCCAAAGCCAAAAGTCGCCAGAAAGAAGTGAAGATGGTAATAGATATGGTGAAAGCCAATGGTTTACTGCCTACTTATAATTTTGTGATGAACAAATTGGAAGCTCCTGCTCCATTAGGATATTCAACAGCTGGTGAAATAATTGCTGTTGGTGAAGGTGTGAATGAGTTTAAAGCAGGCGAATGGGTGGCTTGTGGTGGTAATACCGCTTCTCATGCCGATGTGATTGCAGTACCAGTGAATCTTGCGGTTAAAGTTCCAAAGTCTGTCGATTTAAAACAAGCTGCTTTTTCTACCATTGCTTCTATTGCAATTCAAGGGATTAGGCAAGCCGATCTTAGAATGGGTGAAAATTGTTTGATTATTGGCATGGGAATCATTGGTCAAATTACCTATAAAATTTTGGAAGCATCTGGAATGAATCCCATTGGAATTGATGTTTCCAATGCTATGGTACAACAATCAAAAGACGCAGGAATTTTCCATGTTTATAATAGAAGCCAAGATGGTATTGACGAAATAATAATGAACCATACCCTTGGTCATGGGGCTGATGGAATAATTATTACCGCAGGCACCTCCTCTCTTGATCCAGTAGAATATGCCGGTGCAATGGCTCGCAAAAAAGCTAAGGTTGTTATTGTTGGCTCCGTTCCAACAGGTTTTAGCCGTATGAATTATTATAAAAAAGAATTGGATTTAAAAATGTCTATGTCATATGGTCCAGGTAGAGGTGATATCTCTTATGAAGAAAAAGGTGTAGATTATCCTATTGGTTATGTTCGGTGGACAGAAAACAGGAATATGCAATCATATATAGATTTATTAGCGTCAAACCGCTTAGATATTTCTAATTTAATTTCTCACACTTTCTCCTTAGAAGATTCTCCTAAAGCTTATGATATGATATTGGCAAGAGAAGAACCTTTTGCTGGTGTTGTAATTGCATATGAACAAGATATAAGTATTAAAGAAAATGTTGAACTAAGAAAAATCAAATATAAAGCAGAAGATGCTAATGTTGGATTTATAGGAGCTGGTTCTTTTGCCCAAGGTTCATTGTTGCCAAATATGAAAGGCTACTGTAATTTCGTTGGAGTAGCCACAGGTCGTGGGAATACAGCTAAATACGTAGGTGACAAATATGGATTTAATTATTTAGCATCAAATAGTGATGAAATCGCCAAGGATAAAAACATCAATACTGTATTTATAACAACCCGTCACAATCTGCATACTGAAAATGTTCTAAAATCCATTGAGAATAACAAGCATGTTTTTGTAGAAAAGCCTTTGGCTATGAATGAAGTGGAGTTAAATGAAATTAAGGCCGCTTATCAAGAATCTGAAAAAAAACATGTAATGGTAGGGTTTAATAGAAGGTTTTCTCCTGCTGTTAAAGAGCTAAAAAAACTATTTTTACCAGAGCAGAAAAAATCAATCCTCATTCGGGTTAATTCAGGTATAATGCCAGTGGACCATTGGGTAAATGACCCAGAAATAGGTGGAGGTCGAATTATTGGGGAAGGCTGTCATTTTATTGATTTAGCGATGTTTTTAGCGGACAGCCCTATTATATCAGTTTCAGCAGAGGCTATGAAAGATGCTAATGGCTTAAACAATACCGTTTCTATTAACCTTAAAATGGAAAATGGTAGTATTGCTTCTATAAATTACTTTGCAAATGGTAATAAATCAGTACCAAAAGAATATATTGAGGTATTCTCTGGTGGTACTGTTGCCCAAATAGATGATTTTAAAACACTAAAAGTTTTTGGTAAAAAAACTAAAACCTACAAATATAATCAAGACAAAGGTCATGCAAATGGAGTTCAAACATTCCTTAAATCAATAAAAGAAGGAAAAGCATGTCCAATTCCTTTTGAGGAGTCCTATTTAAGCATGTTGGCAACATTTAAGGTGAATCAATCTATTGCTGAGAATAGGAAGATTGTTTTAGTGTAAGAAAAGGAGATGTAGGAGAATCGGAGAATAGGAGAATGTGTTTTTTAAAAAACAGAAATGGAGCTAATTAAAACACATTGGGATTTAATAGTTTTCAAATAAGCATTTGATACAGCAATGAAGATTTTCGATTTGTCTAAATCATTTCCTAAAGAAGAAAAATATTCTCTAACGGATCAAATTAGAAGAAGCTCTCGCTCAGTTCCAGCTAACCTCGCCGAGCTTTTCGAAAAAGAAAATATCCAAAGTATTTTGTTTCTAAGATTGTTGATTGTGAATCGGAAGCAGCAGAAACACAAGTTTGGTTGAAGTTCTCAGATAGATGTGGATACGCAAAAGAAGAAGAGATGAATATCCTGATAAAAGAATACGATGAGATATTAGCTATGCTAGTAAAAATGAGAAACCAACCAGAGAAATGGTCAATCTAATAATCTCCTCTTCTTCCCCCTCTCCCTTTCTCCTTAACTTAACTTCTTCAATTCACTAATAATTCAAAATGAATAATAACAGGTTTAAAAAACTCAAAGAATACATAGAGAGTAACAACTACAAAGGTTACGATCCTTACGATGCCCTTAAGTCACCATATTTCAAACTTCCTTTTTTAAAGAGTAATAAATTAGCTAGGTTTGGGACACAGCAATTAGTTAAAAGACTCCCTTTTAGCATTCGCCCTCTGTTATTTGTCCCAAAAGGATATAATCCAGTTACTCTAGGTCTTTCTATTCAAGCCTATGCTTATTTATATAAAGCAGAACCAGATATTAAAGATTCTTATTTTCAAAAGATTGAAACACTTATAGAAGAGATAACAAAATTAATCCCCACAGGATTTAGTGGTGCTTGTTGGGGTTATGATTTCGATTGGGAGGCTAGACATGCTAAAATCCCAGCTTATCAACCCACTGTTGTTGCAACGGGCATAATTACAAATGCATTATTTATTGCTCATCAAATAACGGGTAATATAAAGGCTAAAGAATTGGTTTTAAGTGCAGCTGATTTTGTTACTAAAGATTTAAAGAGAACTCATAAAGGAGATTCATTTTGTTTTTCCTATTCACCTTTCGATCAGCAGCAAGTTTTTAATGCTTCTATGAAAGGGGCAAGGGTTTTGGCTCAAGCTTATTCTTTGTCAGATAATACAGAACACAGAATTCTAGCTAAACAAGCTGTTGATTTTGTCGTATCACATCAAAAAGAGAATGGTTCATGGGGCTATTCTCTGGCTAATGCTGGAGGATGGACAGATAACTATCATACAGGTTATGTCTTAGATTGTTTGGATGACTACCAAAAACTATCAAAAGACTTCAGCTACTCAGAAAACCTTGATATTGGATATGCCTTTTATATTCAACATTTCATTACCCTCGAAGGTGCACCCAAATTTTATTATAATAATGTATTCCCTATTGATTGTACTTCAGCATCACAAACAATCCTAACTACTACCAGGTTTGGAGATATTGAAAAGGCTAAAAAAGTGGCCAAATACATGTTTAAAAATATGCAAAAGACAAACGGGAGTTTTAAATTTAGAAAGTTCAAATACTATACTATTTCTACTTCATTTATGCGTTGGTCAGACGCTTGGATGTTTGTAGCATTATCTAATTTACATAATGAGCAAAAATAACAATAAATACTGCCTACTTAGTAATGATGTGGAAACAACATCTATTTGGCATAACTCTCTTCGTGACAAAACAGGCTTAAAGGTCTTAAAGGAAGGTATGCCACTCTTGTTAGATTTGTATGAAAAGTACGATATAAAATCAACTTTTTTCTTCACTGGATATATTGCAAAATTATATCCAGAAGTGGTTAGAATGATAATATCTCATGGCCATGAAGTGGGCAGCCATGGAATGTCACATACCAAGGAAAATGGTTTCGATGTGATGCCTTTCAATAAACAAAAGCAACATTTAGTGGAATCTAAAGCACTGCTGGAAGATTTGTCAGGTCAACAGGTAATCTCATTTAGAGCTCCTGCCTTACGTGTTAATGAAGTGACAACTAGGGCTTTAGAGGAGTCGGGTTTTCTGATTGACAGCAGTGTTGCCTCCCAAAGGTTTGACATGTTTATGTCATTTGGAGGTTTGAAAAAACTAAATTGGCTATTTGCTCCAAGGTTACCATATAGAACTTCCGCTCAATCATTATTTAAGAAAGGAGATGGTTCAATAATAGAAGTTCCGTTAAGCGCCTCCTTATTACCCTATGTTGGTACAACTTTAAGAGTTTTTCCTTTTATTAGTTCTATTCAAAGAAGGCTATTGGCAATGGAATCATCTTTCAATGGAAAACCAATAGTTTTTGATGTTCATCCTAACGAATACATTGATGAAGGTATGGAAGAAAGGCAATTCAAGAAGAGATCAAGTAATCTAATTTCAAGTTTTCTTCAAGATACTCTGAGATCTCAACTTAAAGTAAAAAACCTTGGCTTGTCTGGTCTTGATTTATACGAAAGAGAGATTCAATATTTTAAGAAAAAGTCATTTCAATTTACAACAATTAAAGATTACGTAAAGCAACAGAAACTATAATGCGTATTTATATCATCACAATGGACGATCCTGTCCAGACCTATCATTTTATCAAATCTATTATTGATGCTAAAAAAGATCAAATCGTTGGCCTTTCAATCGCAAAAGGTGATCGGCTTACATTAGCTAAAGGAAAGTCAAAATGGGCCTATTTATTTTCATTGCTTTTAATAATGGGCCCTTGGCATTATATAAAAAATGTGATCATTACTATTCGCCACAAGATTAGACTCAAAATGTTTAGGCTAGGGTTCTGTAAAAACCCTACAATTGGTGGATATGCAGATGGTATAGGAATCCCTGTTAGGTATATAAAATCACCAAATAACAAAGAATTTCGTTCTTATTTAAAGGAGCTAAATATTGATGTTATCATTAATCAAAGCCAAAGTTTTATTCGAAAAGAGCTGCTTTCCATTCCTAAAATTGGCGTTTTAAATAGACACAATGCCTTATTGCCAAAAAATAGAGGGAGGTTGACTCCATTTTGGGTTCTATATAAAGGAGAAAAAGAAACAGGAGTATCTATACACTTTGTTGAAGAGGCCTTAGATTCTGGAGATATTATAGTTCAAAAGAAGTTTAAAATAGCTCCAAAAGATACCTTTAACTCAATTGTAAAAAAGAACTATTCATTTGCTTCTGATGCCATGATAGAAGCAATAGATTTACTTAGTGCAGGAGTAATAGACTTTATGGATAATGACGATAAACTTGCCACATACAACTCAACTCCAACATTGAAAGAGGCGTTTTTGTATAGGTTAGGTAAAAAACAATCTGAACAGAAATAAGATGAAAAGAATTGGATTCTATTTAGCACACCCTGCACATTACCATTTGTTTAAGAATGTAATTCATACATTGATACAAAATGGGTATAATGTCTTTGTCGTTTATAATGAAAAAGATGTTCTTCATGAATTAATAGAGTCTTCTAATTTTTCAAATATTTCTTATCGGGTAAAGACCAATAAAAAGGTAGAATCTAAACTGGCTTTACTGGTTCAGTTTATCTTGAAGAACCTAGGAGCATTTCGAATATTCTACAAGTTGAAACCAGATGTTGTATTTGGAACACCGATACTGATTTCTTTAATTGGTAGAATACTACCATACAAAAGTATTATTGTAAATGAGGATGACTTTGATATTGTAAGTAAAACTGCAAATTTAGGTTACCCCTATGCTGATCATATTCTAAGTCCTATTGTTTGTCGAACAACTTCTTTTGAAGAAAAGGCTATAAAATACAAATCATATCATGAGTTAGCCTATTTGCATCCCAAGCATTTTAATGCTAATAAAGCAAACATTGAGCAATATGTTGATACTTCAAAACCTTACTTCATCATTCGTTTTGCAAAGCTATTTGCACACCACGATGATGGTATACAAGGGATAAATACTAGTATCGCCAAACAATTAATTAAAATATTAAAACCTTTTGGTAATATCTATATTACAAGTGAAAGGCAATTAGAGAAAGAATTTGAGGAGTATAGAATTGCAATAAAGGCTAAAGATATGCATGATGTAATGTCTTTTGCATCTCTTTATATAGGAGATAGTCAAACTATGGCTGCCGAGGCTGGTGTTTTAGGGATACCATTCATTCGCTTTAATGATTTTGTAGGTAGAATTAGTTATTTGGATGAATTAGAGAATAAATATCATTTGGGTTTTGGAATAAAAACTGATGATGTAGCCGGCTTGATTGATAAGGTAAAAGAGCTTATGAGTATGGATAATCGGTTAGAAATTTTTCAAGAAAGAAGGAATTATATGCTTTCTGAAAAATTAAATTATGCTGATTTTTTGGTATGGTTTATTGAGAACTATCCAAACAGTGTACAAGTGATAAGAAAGAATCCCGATTTCCAGTTGAAATTCCTATAGATGAATTTTTTATTTGATATTGGTCATCCAGCTCATGTTCACCTGTTTAAAAAAACAATTTTAAAGCTTAAAGAGAGTCAAAATTCGGTAACCATAACCATTAAAAAGAATATGGTTATTGAGAAACTTCTTGATGATCTAGAATTAGACTATATAATCTTAGGGTCTAAAGGAAATAATCTATTTGAAAAAGGAATAAAACAACTATATTTTACTTTAAAAACACTTCAACTATTTATAAAACATAAGATAGGTTTAGCTATTGGAGTTTCTGTTTCCATTTCACAAGCAAGTATCCTGTACAAAACTAAATCTATTGTTTTTGATGATGATGACATTTCTGTTACTCCTGTTTTTGCAGCATTAAGCCATACATTTGCAAATAATGTAGTTTCCCCCATATCAGTTTCAAAAGATAGAAATCGACACAAAGATATACTTCATCACTCTTTTCATGAGTTAGCTTATCTGCATCCAAAACAGTTTTATGCAGACGATAGTATATTAAATCATTTACAATTACAAAAAGGAGCATTCTTTTCTATCATTCGATTTTCTGCACTAAAAGCGCATCACGATATAAATGAGAAAGGTATTTCTCATGAGCAAAGTTTAGATATCCTTTATGAATTGGAACAAAAAGGAAGAGTTTTTATAAGCTCAGAAAAACAACTTCCAACATCCTTGGAAAAATATAGAATAAAAATTGAACCTAATCAATTTCATAATTTATTAGCTTTTGCTTCTATTGTAGTTTGTGATAGCCAAACTGTCGCATCTGAAGCAGCAGTTTTAGGTGTTCCTTCTGTTCGTATCAATTCATTTGTTGGTAGAATTTCATATCTAGAGGAATTACAACATAAATATCGATTAAGCTTTGGTTTCAAACCTGAACAATTTCAACTGGCATTGGAAAAAATCAGATCTGTTATTTCAAATAAAGACAGTAAAAAGATTTTCCAAAAACGTCGCCAGAAAATGCATTCAGAAAAGATTAATCTTACAGCATTTATAGTTTGGTTTATTGAAAACTATCCCAAAAGTTCTCAAATCATGAAAGAAAACCCAGATTATCAATTTAGATTTAAATAAAGGATTCGATACATCTTAAAATTATCTACTTTAATCTGTCACTACCCTTTACCATTCCTTAGGCGCGTAGCGCACCTTCCTTTCTTTTTAAACCCTAGTAATTTAAAATCGCTGTCAAACATCTGCCAGCAGTCATCCCATCCCACAACTCAGGCCTAATAGGCTTTCTATCCTCTTTTAATATCACCTGATATTCCTCTCTAATCCTCCCCACATTATTTCCAACCAATACACTGGCTCCTCCATGTTCTTTTAAGGTAATGGGGCGTTCTGTATTCCATCTTAGTGTTAAACAGGGAGTGCCTAATATGGTACATTCTTCTTGTAAGCCTCCACTATCGGTGAGCATAATGCTTGCGTCCATATTTAAACGCAACAATTCATGATAACCCAAAGGATATTGTAATATCATACGTGGGTGCTGCTCCATTTCCTCCCATAATCCAAAACTCTGTAAATTCTTCTTAGTCCTAGGGTGAACTGGCCATATCAATTGCATATCTTGGCAAACTTCATCCAATAAAAATCTTACCAAAGCTTCTAGTACTTCTTTATCATCCACATTAGAAGGACGGTGGAGGGTCACCAATCCATAGTTCAGCTTTTCATCAAAATAAACTTCTTGCCCTTCAAGTTTATTTACTTTAAGTAATTGGGGTATTTGGAGTAAACGAGCCTTGTCTCTATTGGCTTCCAGGGTATCAATCATAATATTTCCCACAAAGGCCACTTGCTTATCGGTGGCGCCTTCCTCCTTTAAATTCTCAATAGATAAAGTATCAGGTGTGAGTAAGAGATCAGAAAGTCGATCTGTCACCAGTCTATTAATCTCCTCTGGCATTTTCATATCTCTAGAGCGTAATCCTGCCTCAATATGACAAACCTTAATATGTTCTTTCTTGGCAGTTACCGAGCAAGCTAAGGTGGCATTCACATCTCCCAAAACTACTACCCAATCAGGTTTCTCCGTTTTTAATACCTTCTCAAAAGCCATCATGGTGTTTCCCACCTGTTCAGCATGAGTACCACTACCTATGCCTAGGTTAATATCGGCTTCTGGTATTTCCAATGCTTCAAAGAATGCCTTCGACATGCGGTCATCATAATGTTGTCCTGTATGAACTAGGATGTGCTCTATAGTGTTATTGTGGATTTTATTATAAGCTTGAATTTCCTTAATAAAAGGAGCGATTTTCATAAAATTGGGTCTTGCGCCAACTACAGATATAATTTTCATGGGATGTAAATTTTAGTCCTGCGAAAATAACAATAAACAAGAGTTATCTAAAATTTGTCAGATAAAATATACCACAAAATCCAAACAGCAGCAAAAGCAAATTTCAAAGCACCTGTCTTGCTACCAAAAGGGGGAGGCAAAGGCATCATCCAAAACCCAAAAGGATGAAATCCCTATACGGGATGTCATACTTGAACCTAAAACACCCACTAAAATCTATCCAAAGGCCGGCAGCAGAATTAGTTTCTCAAGACAAACCTCTGGCCGGCCAAAACTACTAGCATCCTCCTAAGAAACACCTCTCTAGAA
>JADGDY010000156.1 GCA_016744655.1 Bacteroidales bacterium
GTTTGGGCATGATTATTTCAAATTTTGCCATTTTATTTCTTTATTATATTGTGTGGACCTAATAGGTCCAAATGCGAGGCAAAGGTACAAAAAAAGAATTTATGTAGAATTGTTCTAAATTGAATTTTAGAGCTTGTTGTGATAATTGAGAAAAACTTAACAGTTTTTAAGAAAGCTATTGTTAAATCTACAAATCCACGGGTGTTTTTTGTCTTAAAAATACCATTTTAAACCACAATCGAAAGAGAAGATGTGGTAGAGTTTAGCTTCTTTATTATCAAAATAGGTATAGAGACCCAAATCATTAGCAACAAAATCCCAATAGAATTCAATTACTCTTTTGTGCTTCTTTTTCTCAATGCTATAGTAGTAGTTTTGACCAAAGCTTGGACCAACCCTATTATTGGCAGGCCACCAATAATACCCATCAGGATAAATACCACTTTTTGTTTTATTGTATTGGCTTCCCATCGCATGTGAACTTATAAATCCAATATTGAAAGGTACTACTGTGATGTTTTTATTTATTCGATAGTGAAATGGTTTATAAACAGATTTTAAATTCAATGTGTAAATATCTATTCCACCAATACTCGCAGGAACATATCCAACTAAAAAATCTATGGAAATTTTATCATCAACAAAGTCAAAACCAACACCACCGGATAGAAATCCAAAATCTCCTGCATATTGTAGGACAATATGATTAGGTCTATACCATTTCTTGGATGTGTCAGAATATATAATTTGTGAACTCACTTGTAGGAAAAATCCCATTAAAATAAGGGCTAAAAGTATCTTTTTCATATTAAAACTCCACCCTTTCCATTGAATAATCAGCACTATAATTGTCTGTTTTCCAAATTTTTATTTTTATATACATTCTATGTAATGGACTACTTGTATTAATATATTGGATATCTTCAAAATATGGGTAAGAGGAGGTATAATCATGGTTATGACCATTGAGTTCCATCATGGTTTTTCCTGCATAGTGCAAGGCGTTTGCAAATGGTTCTTCTAAACTTGGAGTAAAATCTACATTCCAAGGAGCTACATGATTCACCACTATAGCTCCATTATAAGAAGAAGTGTCTGCTAGTTCTGATTCTAACCAATCTATATCTGGAACATTTGTAGACCATTCAAATTCCCTTCCATTGGTATTGATAAAAACAAATTTAAAACCTTGCAATGTAAATGAGTAATCGTAAGGGCCGAACATTTCTAAATAGATAGCACCTCCATTATAATTAAAGTCGTGATTACCCACAGAACAAAGAAATGGAAAATCTAATTTGTTTAGAATATGATGCATGGTTTTAAACTCATCACGTACTCCAAAGTCAGTCATATCTCCAGTGAAGATCATAAAATCAAATTCAGGATCAGTATTTGCATGAGCAACCATGGCATTGGTTTCATCGTAAAATCTTTGGACATCGCCAGTTAGCATAAAACATAGGGTGTCTTTCTCAGGGATTTTTAAAATATCGTCCAAATTTCTTTGATTGTTATCATATTCGTCACTACTCAAATTTGTTACATACGGACTGTATTTAACACATGAAGAAGTGAAAAAGAGAAGTAGAACGAAAAAAATATAGTTTCTCATTACATTAGGTTTAATATGCGAAAATATTCATTTTTTACTGAACAAACTCGCTTAAGAAATATTTATGTTTTGAGTTTTACAAGTGTCAATAGGAGGAGGAAAGAAAATGAAAGAATAACAAACCGATACTTGTTTTCATTCTGACTAAAAAGGGTGATTTGAGAATGTAAATAGCATTTGGAACTTAATAATGCTTCTGATTTATAATTACTTGATTGTAAAACTTGTCCTTTTTCATTAATAAAACCACTTATTCCAGTATTAGCTGAACGTGCAATAAATCTTCGTGTTTCTATGGCTCTTATTCTTGAATAGGCAAAATGTTGTTTATAACCAGGTGTATCTTTCCACCAGTCATCGTTAGTGATGACCAAAAGGATTTGAGCTCCATTTCTAAGCATTTTACTTGTAATATCTGGAAATGCAGATTCAAAACAAATCAATGCTCCAAATTTTGTGGAGGGCCTGAGATCAAAAACTCGTACTTCACTATCTCTACCAAAACCACTAGTATTACCACCATCTCTTGCTATCTGTTTCTCAAATACCTTGTAAAACCAATCAAAAGGCATACTCTCTCCAAAGGGAAGAAGCTTTTGTTTATGTCGAACACTTATAATTTTACCCTCCTCAATTAGTAATGCAGAGTTATAGTTTAGGCTATCTTTTGAATAAAATCCTCCAATGATTTGCTTATTATGCTCTTCAGTCCATTTTAGTAATTGATTGATGCTTTTTGGATAAATACTATCTCTAATATCAAAATTCTCTGGAATAGCCGTTTCAGGTAGAATAATAAGCTTGGCTGTATGTTTACTGTTGAGCTGTTCGATGATCTTATTACTTTGTTCTAGAGGAGTCAATCCATTAAACTTTTCAGTATAGGTATCTATATTGGGTTGTAAAACACTAATCTCTATGGATTCTGTAGATGGAGTTTCTCGAGTAAATAAGTAATTTGAGAATATAATAGGTGTAAATATGAGTAGCAAAGTGCCAGAAAAAGTAAATCCTGCTCTAAGATAATTAGTTTGGAATATAAGTTTCAATGTTCTATAAATTATTCCATTGACCAACAATACCCAAAACCCACCTCCATAAATACCAGAGTATTCATACCATTGTATCCATTCTGTTTTATTAGCGAATACATTTCCTAAATCCATCCAAGGCCAAGATAAAGACCAAAACAGATGCATGATTTCGAAACTCAGCCAAAAGAGACTGAGAATAACTTCTATAGGGATTTTTTTAGCTTTAGTTTTGATAAACAAGCTCAACGAAACCACTGTAGCCATTAATGTGGCATTAACAAGCCAAGCACTAGCGCTCCCGATTACTGTAGAATAAACCATCCAATAAACAGAAATCAAATGCCAAATTATAAAACTCAGAAAGCTTAATAGAAACAGGCTCCTCCAATTTTCTTTTTTTGTGTTATCTAGCAAATAATAAATAGGGACAAATGCGAAAAACACGAGCCAAGTTTGGTCGGATATTTCAGGCCAAGAGAAACCTAATAATAAGCCTGAAAAGATTGCCAAAAGTATTTGAACAGCTCTACTCATCTAGATCAAATTGGTGAAAAATAAGGTCCGTGTTTTTATTGTAAGATGACCAAGATTTCGCTTTCTTTATCAATTTGAATACTTTATGAGAATCTGCAAAACTATGTGAAAGGTATTCCCAGACTCCTCTCATTTTTGGAACCAATTGATGGCCTTGGAATTTATTTAAATATTGGGCGATAAGCTTTTCGTGAAAAGAGTATAAATCTTTTTGTAAATTTTCTATTTTATTATCCTTTGCAATCTTAGCTAAATGTGGCTTCATAATCAATCCACGACCTAACATTAATTTTTCAATTTTTCCACCAAAAAGAGTTTGAACTTGTTTGATATCTTCAATGGAATTAAGATCTCCATTATAAACAATGGGATGCTTTGATTGAGCCAATAATGGAATGATCTTTTCAGGCTTGGCTGAGCCTTTATACATTTGTTTGGCTGTTCTGGCGTGGATGATGACTTCATCGATATTAAATTCATTAAAAATATCTATTAAAGGAATTATGTCTTGATCTGATTCCAAACCTAGTCGGCATTTAATTGAAAATCCAAGTGGCATTTTAGGCATGATAGATTCTAAAACTTCTTCTACCAAACTAGGTTGATTGAGCAAACCTGCTCCCATATTTCTCTTACTCACCATAGGGTAGGGGCAGCCTAAGTTCCAGTTGACTTGCTGATGACCAAGGTCTTTTAATCGTTCGGCTTCTTTTAAAATCAATTCAGCTTGGCTGCTCAAAATTTGAGGGATATAATTTAAGCCTTCATTGAGTTCAGAACTGGCATCTTTAAGCTGTGATTTCTTTGGTTCTTTATGATTTTCTAGCCTAACATAAGGGCCAAAATATTCATCTATTCCACCAAATACTTCATGATGAACTGATCGAAATACATCATCGGTTATCCCTTGTAATGGACTGCTACTTAATATCATTAATGCTAATTTTTGTTGACTGCAAAATTAGATCTTTTATTGGGATTAGAGCTTACTTTTTATAAACTCTGTTTTTCCATGTAAAGCCCATAAATTGTCCAGCAATAGCTGAATAACTTATGAAGAATGGATAAATAAAGCTAAAAGGAACAAACCATTTTAATAAGCTGACTTGAGAGGAGTCTTTAGCTGATTGTTTGAGAAAAATAAAATCGGTAATAGTCTTCAAAATAGATAAATAGCCTAAAGTAACTAGGTGTTGAATATGGAAGAACGAGCTGATAAATAGTAAAATGAGTACAAAGTTTGACAAGAAAACAAAAAGGGAAGTAATGATGAGAAAACGATCTGAATATCCAGAAGATTTAGAAACCCAGCGGATGCGCTGATTAATCCAAGCCTTGATGTCTCTTTCAGGTTTTGTAGTCACCCAATAATCTGGGTTTTTTATAAAAGAAATGGCTGTTGGCCCATAAGCTTGTTTTACTTTTTGAAGTAAGAAAACATCATCGCCACTGGCTAAATTGCTATGTAAAGCATCCTCTGAAACATTATCTAGTATTTCTTTTCTAAAAGCCATATTTGCCCCATTGCTCATGATGGGGTTTTTCGATCCAATGGCAGCTCCGCCACTGGCAATTAAACTCATTAATTCTAGTGCTTGTATCTTTTGAAATACTGAAACATCATGACCTAGTTTTATACCACCACTAAGTAGTTTTATTTCACGGTTTGAAAATGCACTAGAACAATATTGTAGCCAATTAATGGGTAGTATACAATCCCCGTCAGTACATTGGATAATATCATGTTTAGCTATAGTGTAGGCTTTTTTTAATGCCGCTTTCTTTCCTTTTTCATTTGTATCAAGGGAAAGAATGGTCATATCAATATCAGGATTATTCTTTCTGAATAGCTCCAATAATTCTAAGCTAGAATCCTCACTATGGTCATTAATACAAATTAATTCAAAATGAGATTTTGGATAGTTTAGTTTTAGGATAGAGTTAAATAATTGCTTTAGGTTTTCTTCTTCGTTTCTAATGGCAATCACAATGCTGATTTTTTGCAAACTATGATCTGTTTCTTTTGATCCATTCATTTGAATCCAAGCATAATAAAATCTAAGAATTAGAAGTATATAAACTATAACGATCAGCCAACTTAGAATACTTAGTATCATTTGTTAAGGTTTTGGTTGGAGGTTTTTTCTTCAACAAAATCGGTTTTTCGAATAAACTTTAAGTTGAAAATAAAGACTCCTCCAATTAAGGCAGCCAGGGCAATATTAATAAGCCAAAGGGTAGAAGTAGCAGCTACCAAACCAAATTCAAATTCAGTTTGAGAGAATTGCCCAATAAGTTGAAATACAAACAAAGTGATAAGAGCACGTACTCCTAATTCTGCAACTGCGATGCTTGGAATTATTGTTATTCCAAAGAAAATTAGAAATACCACCATCATACCATCAATCACAGTGAGGTCTATCTTAAAAGCAAAAAGTAATAAATAAAACTGTGTGGAATATATTAAATATCTGAGGAGGCTAAATGATAAAACTTTGACTAATTCATCCATGCGGTATTCTGCAAGAATATTTAGGTGTTTGATGATTGGGTATTTATAAATCTCAAAATTTCTATTTAGTCTTTTCTCAAGGGCTGGGAATTTAAAGAAAACAATGAGGAGGCTAATATTTATAGCAATGACTAATAATTTCAGAACAATAATCCAGTAGGATTGCCATTTTAGAAAATTGACTACAATTTCTTCTGAGAAATAAATGAGGGCAATGCTTCCCATAAGAATGGTAATTAATAATTGGCTTAAATTACCTGTAATTGTGGCAACTGTTCCGTCTAGTCTGTCTCCTTTTTTAAGAATAAAGATTCTTCCCAAATAATCGCCAATTCGATTGGGGGTAAAAATACTGATGGCTGTTCCAGCAAAAACGGCTTGAATGGCATCTTTGAGTTTTACATGTTCAATTTTTTTAATCAGGAATTTCCATTTTATGCTCTCAATAAGCCAGTTGATGGGCATTAATAAGAGAGCAAAAGTGAGGAAGGTCAAATAGGAATCACTGGCATTAAGCATTCCATTTAGGTTTAATTGTTCCTTGTGTTTACTCAACTCAAAGAACAAGAAAGCATAAACCAAACTTACAAGCAATATCTTAAAAAAGAGATTGAAGCTTTTTCTTATTTTTGCGGAAATCTTCACTTATACATAAATTTTGAAGCAGGATCGAATTATTTTGGGTATTGACCCGGGTACAAATATAATGGGTTATGGTGTAATACACCAGCAAGAGAATAAAATAAAGCTCATCACCATGGGAGTGTTGAAATTGGGTGCTTATGATAATCACCCTATGAAGCTAAAGAAGATATTTGAACGCACTCTGGCTTTGATAGACCAGTACAAACCAGATGAAATGGCTTTAGAAGCGCCTTTTATGGGGAAAAACCCACAGAGTATGCTGAAGTTAGGCCGAGCTCAAGGAGTAGCTATGGCTTCGGGCTTGTATAGAAACCTTCCCATTTTTGAGTATGCTCCACGAAAGATAAAGCAATCGATTACAGGAAAAGGAACAGCTTCAAAAGAACAAGTAGCGGGCATGTTAAAGCATCTTTTAAAAATGACCGAAGAACCAGAATATTTGGACGCTACAGATGGTTTAGCAGCAGCAGTATGTCATTATCTACAAAAATCTTATGGTGATGATAGTGAGTCGTATTCGGGTTGGGGAAGTTTTGTGAAGAAGAATCCAGGAAGAATAAAATAGAAATTATTTGGACCAACGGTTTGACTTTCTCGATTTAGATCTGTTATAACTACCTTGACTCTCCTTAATATTGAATGTATATCTTAGACCAACAGAGAAATTAACATAGAAATCATTATCGTCATCTCCGCTTTTTCCAAACTTTGCATCCAATTTGTCAGAATTTACAAGAAATAGATTTCCATCCATTACTATTGAGAAATTCTCATCAATATTGATAGCTCCACCAATCGTAAGAGGTAAAACCCATTCACTTACACGTTTTCCGTGAGATGTTTCTTTTCCTTGCATTTTAATAGTATCTAACGTTGCACTACTGCGAAGAACAGAGTTAAAATCTATTTGACCATAGCCTACTTTACCATAAACATAAAATGGCGTTTGCTCATTTCCAGGAAAAAGTAATTGAGTGAAATTGAATATTCCTTGAATTATAAACTGGTTATAATCGTTTTCAAACTGTAATCCAGAAGTAGAACCTTGAAGCTTCCCTCTCGAAAAAGTGATTTCTGCACCGCCCCAATCAGTAACCCATTTACCTGCAGTAATTGAATAGCCAAAGGCACTTTCTTCGCTAATTTTTTTAAAGAGATCTTGATCATGGGAACTCACATCCCCGTAGAATAAATTAAGCCCCATGTTGGCTTGACCATACCAGTGTTTCCATATCATTCCACCCTTATGAGTGTCAAAGCTTCTTTGAGCTATGCTACTCCCACCTATTAAAAGTAGAAATGTAATGATCAGTAAGGCTTTTTGTGAGATTTTTGATTTCACTGTTCGATTTTTTATTGATGCGTAATCTTTGAACAAACTTCTTCCTATTGAACAAATATAGTATCTTTTTTCAATACTACAATATGCTTAAATGGAATTAATGATAATTTGACCTGTATCTAGGCTGCTTTTGTTTTCTTTTTTAAGGCTCGCTTAGCCATAAAAATACTAAACTCGTAAAGTACCATTAAAGGTAAGGTTACCAATACCTGACTAAAAACATCTGGTGGTGTAATTAAAGCTGATAGTATAAGAACAATCACGAACATATACTTTCTATTCTTCTTTAGAAATTCTATACTAACTAAACCAGCTTTTGTAAGAAAGAAAATGATCACAGGTAATTCAAAAACTACTCCTACAGATATGGTAACAGTAACAACGGTGCTAATATAACTTGAAAGTGAGATTGTATTTGTAACTTCTTCACTTACATGATATGAGCCGAAGAAATTTAATGCCAAAGGAACAATTAGGAAATAAGAAAATACCACACCAGTTAGAAAGAGTAAGCTACAAATTAATACTGTACCGCCAGAATTTTTTCTTTCATGCTCATGAAGAGCAGGTTCTACAAATCTCCAAAACTCGTAAATAATATAGGGTGCAGCCATTATCACACCTGCCATAAAAGAAATATACATGTGAGTCATAAACTGACCAGCCATGTTGATATTTATAATTTTAAGACTGAAATCTGATACACAGAAAAAATCAATATTAATAAGCATTCCCAATTTACATAAAAGTTGATTTGTGATAAAATCGGCTTCTTTGGGTGCTAGAATAATACTGTTAAAGACAAAGCTTTTGTAGATAAAAGCAACAATGGCAAATAAAATAATTGCAATTAAAGAACGAACTAAATGACCTCTCAATTCTGAGAGATGATCCCAAAATGACATTTCATTTTCTTGAGGCTCTTCGGGCTTTTTAGTATCTGCCTTTCTTCCTTTTTTCTTTTTTGTTGAGACTGTTTCGGCCATTCATTAAAATTTAAGCAAATATATCAAATTAAGATTAGTATAAATCGATAAACTCATATTCATTCCCAGACCATTTGAGAAAACTCTGAAAATCGTTTTGTGATATTCTTAATGATGCTGTATTGTCATTAGGGTGAAAACTTAAATAATCACTTTTTAGAAGGTTTTTATCAAAGAAAACATAAACATGGTTTTCCAAATCGTTAATTAAACCAAAAAGACTTACTGAACCAGGTTTTACTCCAAGATATTTATTCATTCTTTTTTCTGAGGCAAAAGATAGTTTCCCCTGTTTAAGTTTTTGTTCTAAATCACGAATTGCTAATTGTTGTTGGTGTTCGAAAATGACTAAATAGTGTCTCTTGCCTTTATGGTTTCTAAAAAATAAGTTTTTGCAATGTGTTGAATCCATTTCTCCCCAATATTTTACCGCTTTTTCAATAGTTGGTGTAGGGGGGTGCTCGTGCATCTCACATACTATTTCTAACTCTTTTAGTACTTCTAAGACTCTATTTCTATCGTTTAATTCCATCCTCTAAAAATAAAAAAAGCTGTCTTTCTATGAAGAATGATTTTCATAAAAAAACAGCTCTGTATAATGTAATATTATTTGTTGAAAATCTCTTCTAGTTTTTTACCTAGATCTTCACTTCTCAAGTTCTTCTCAAGTATAATTCCTTCTGGGCTTAGTAAGATATTTTGAGGGATAGAGCGGATACCATATAGTTTACCAGCGGCATTTTTCCATCCTTGTAAGTCAGAAACCTGAGTCCAAGTTAAATTGTCATCATCGATTGCTTTCAACCAATTGTCTTTTTTATCATCAAAAGAAACGCCTAAAACATCAAAACCATCAGCTTTGAATTTATTATAGTTTTCAACTACATTAGGATTTTCTTTTCTACAAGGACCACACCAAGCTGCCCAAAAGTCTACCAATAAGTATTTACCTTTTGAAAGCTCAGATAGCTTCAATGGATTTCCTTCGGTATCGTTCATGGTAAAATCAATTAGAGGTTGTCCTATCGCAGTTTTTCTAACTATATCAATTCTTTCAGTTAGTTGAATTCCAGGTTTAGAAGACTTTACTTTTTTTGTTAAGGCCTCATAAAGATTTAGCATATCATCTGTTCCTAAAGATTCTTCATTATCCAATATGATTTGCGATGTAGCAATATTGTCAGTGTTTTTCAATATAAAAGACTTAACATATTCTTTCTTTAAAACTTGTGCTCCATCATATAGTCCATTTAGATGCTCTTCATTTTTTGCTTTTTCATCATCAGTCATTGCACGATACTCATTGTAATAATAATCTTGCCATAACTCGTCATATTTATTCATATTAGTTTTTGCTTCATCAAATACTCTCTGAATATCCGATCCGCTAATTTTAACTCCCTCAATACTATCTTTATGAAGATTGATAATGTAAGATGTGTTCTCCATAAACATTGGAATACCTCCTCTAAAAGCATCAGAAACTAGATACACAAACTCAACTTGTTCTACACTTCCATTCATTTTGAATTTTCCATCAACAATAGTAGCTGAATCGATAGTTTCCCAACCTTTTTCGTTTCTTACTTTAATAAAAGCATTACCATCAGAAACACCTCTAAAATCACCTGTAATTTCATAAGATTCTTGATCTAATTTAGCTTCGTTTTCACAGGAGGAAAATATTCCTATAGCAATGACTAAAAGCATTAAATATTTAATGTTTTTCATAAGACTAATTATTGTTGTTTTTTATAAATTACTAATTGGGATAAAAATACGGCGATAAAAGTAGCAAAACTACTTAGAATAATGCGATATAAAGTATCTAAAAAATAGCTAAATCTAAAAACTTCTAAAAAGAAGTAGAATATATGATGAATTAGTATTAATAAAATGGAGTAGCTGATAAACCACTGGAATCCTAAATGACTCAAGCTACTATATTTACTACCATCAGCATCAGTGGTTTTAAATGTTTGCAAAACATAAGGCTGAACAAATGCTGCCAATACAGTTGCTGCAGTATGTAAACCAGGACTTTGAGAAAAAAGATCGATAATGAAACCCAAGAAAAATGCTGATAATAATCTTAACCAAGCTGGAGTGTTTAATGGCATTAAGATGATAAAAAGAATATAATAAGCAGGATTGATAAACCCTGAGAACTGAAAGTGGTTAAATACTAGGACTTGAGCTGCAATTAAGCCTATGAATATGAGGATACTTCTAATCATTATCTTTCATCCTCCAAAGTTTTTTCCAATAGCATTTGCTCTTCATAAAATCGATTTCTTATGATTGTAACATATTGAAGACTGCTAAATTGTGTAGCCAGCTTTACACTTATATGATAAGTATTATCATTAGTATTTTGGTGATAATCTTGAATAGTTCCAATAATTAATCCTTCTGGAAAAATGTGTGAGAATCCACTGGTGATAATCGAATCCCC